>CAYYUQ010000040.1:0-29169 GCA_964474945.1 uncultured Halopseudomonas sp.
GGGCAAGGATCTCTGTGAGAGGGATGAGGCGGCGACGCCTCACCCTACTCGATATTGACAAAAATTAGTCATGCATTTTATTTTTCTTATTACTTATCGTTTTGAGTGATAAGCAAATCGGTCTAAAGCGGTTATTGTTATATAAAACCCCCGCGGTTATGCTTTTCGGACAGTTAATTTCATGCAGTATGCTATCCGGAGGATGTATGACAACTCACCTTTCCCTGTTCAAGCGAGCCAGCCGTTGGGGTGGTGCGTTGATGTTAAGCGCGGGTCTTTCCATTGGTCACGTACAGGCCGCGGATCAGGAGTTGCTCAACTCCTCTTATGACATTGCCCGTGAACTGTTTTCTGCTTACAACGAACTGTTTGTCGAGCAGTGGAAAGAGCAGACTGGCAATACCGTGGAGATCAAGCAGTCCCACGCCGGCTCCTCCCGGCAGGCTCAAGCGATCATTCAGGGGCTGCGTGCCGATGTGGTGACCTATAACCAGGTTACCGATGTGGATATCCTCCATGAGCGCGGCAACCTGATTCCGGAAAACTGGCGTGAGCGCCTGCCCAATGCCAGCTCGCCTTATTATTCGACCATGGCTTTTCTGGTGCGCAAGGGTAACCCCAAGAACATCCAGAACTGGGACGACCTGGCACGCGATGAGGTGAGCACTGTGCTGCCTAACCCCAAGACCTCAGGCAACGGACGTTACACCTATCTGGCAGCGCTGGGTTATGCACAGAAGACCTTCGGCGAAGATCAGCAGGCGATTGATAACTACCTGCGCACCTTCCTCGGTAACGTAGCGGTATTCGATACCGGCGGCCGCGGCGCGACTACCACTTTTGTTGAGCGTGGCATCGGCGATGCGCTGCTGACCTTCGAAGCTGAAGTGAACAACATTGCCGCAGAGAATCCCGACTACGAAGTAGTGGTACCGAAGATCAGCTTCATGGCCGAGTTCCCGGTTACCTGGGTCGATCGCAGCGTCAAGCAAAACGGCACTGAAGAGCTGGCCAAAGCCTACCTGGAAGGTTTGTATGGCGAAGAGGCACAGCGCCTGATCGCCGGTTTCTATAACCGGGTGCACAACGAGACGGTCAAGGCAGAGTTCGCTGACAAGTTCCCCGAGCTGGAGCTGGTCACAGTCGAAGACATCGGCGGTAGCTGGGAGAACGTGATGAAGGAACATTTCGCCAGCGGTGGTAAACTTGATCTACTTCAACGTCGGTAAGCTAGCCTTCATACAATGAATCGATCTCTCTCCGGCTTGTTGCCGGGTCGTTCCAGCCAACCCGGCAAGCGTGTCTTGCCGGGTTTTGCTTTGAGTCTTGGCATTTCGCTGTTCTTTATCAGTGTCGTGTTGATATTGCCGGTTACCGGTCTGATCGCTCACACCGCGGGGATGGGCTGGGAGCAGTATTGGGCCGTCATTACTGATGAACGGGTAATGGCTTCCTATAAGGTGACCTTGTGGACTGCTGCTGTGGCAGCCATGATCAACGCTCTGGTAGGTGTCTTATTGGCATGGGTGCTGGTGCGCTATGAGTTCCCCGGTAAGCGCATCATGGATGCGCTGGTAGATCTGCCCTTTGCTTTGCCTACGGCGGTGGCCGGTATTACCCTGGCGGCTTTGTTTGCCCAGGACGGGTGGTACGGTCAGTTTTTCGACATGCTTGGCATCAAGGTCTCCTTCACTCCACTGGGCATTATCATTGCCATGTCTTTTACCAGTCTGCCCTTTGTGGTGCGTACGGTGCAGCCGGTATTGGAGGATCAGGCTCCGGAGGATGAGGAGGCAGCGGTAAGTCTGGGCGCAACAGACTGGACGGTGTTCCGGCGTATTCTTTTTCCAGCGATCTGGCCGGCACTCATGACAGGTATTGGCCTGTCATTCTGCCGCAGTCTGGGTGAGTTCGGTGCGGTCATCTTTATCGCCGGTAACATGCCCTATGTCAGTGAAATCACCAGTCTGATGATCTTCGTGCGCCTGCAGGAGTTTGACCATGCCGCAGCCAGCGCTATTGCATCGGTGGTGCTGATGGCCTCGTTGGTACTTCTGCTGGGCATCAACCTCTGGCAGGCGCGTTATCTGCGCCGACTGCATGGGAGATAATGCTGATGCTACAACGTAAGGTAATGCGTGCAGGTGATCAGCCGCTGGTGAAATGGACGCTGATTGCTCTGGCGTTCATCACTACCATGCTGATGTTGGTGATTCCGTTACTGTTGATTTTTGATATGGCGTTATCAGCCGGAACCGGCACCTATTGGGACAACCTGACCAACCGATACACTGTGCACGCTATCGGCCTGACTTTGCTGGTTGCCGCACTGACAGTGCCGATCAACCTTGTGTTCGGGGTGTTTCTGGCCTGGCTGGTCACACGCTTTGAATTCCCGGGGCGCAAGGCGTTGATCACTCTGATCGACATTCCCTTCGCGGTCTCCCCGGTCGTGGCGGGTCTCTTGTATCTCCTGTTGTATGGCAGCAACGGCTGGCTCGGCAGTTGGTTGATGAATCACGATGTTCAGCTGATGTTCTCCTGGCCGGGCATCGTCATGGTTACCGTATTCGTGACTTGCCCTTTCGTTGCTCGCGAACTGATTCCGCTGATGCAGCAGCAGGGGCGCGAAGAGGAAGAGGCCGGTGTGGTGTTGGGTGCTACCGGTTGGCAATTGTTCCGTCGTATCACCCTGCCCAATATTCAATGGGCTCTGCTGTACGGGGTGGTGCTGACCAACGCCCGCGCTGTGGGTGAGTTCGGTGCGGTGTCGGTGGTGTCGGGTAATATTCGCGGCGAAACCAACACACTGTCATTACATGTGGAACTGCTGTATCAGGATTACAACGTAGTGGGTGCTTTCGCCAGTGCGTCCTTGCTGGCCGGGATCGCGCTGTTGACGATCGTCGTGAAAAGTTTTGTGGAGTGGCGTCAGGCTCGTCAGCATGCCGCTCTGGATGAATTGGTGGATAATAGCTGATGAGTATTTCTGTCGAAGGTATTAGCAAGAATTTTGGATCTTTCAAGGCGCTGAAGGATATCTCACTGGATATTCCGGACGGTCAGCTGATCGGCTTGTTGGGCCCCTCGGGCTCCGGTAAAACCACCTTGCTGCGGATCATAGCCGGGCTGGAAACAGCTGACGCAGGACGCATCCTGTTTCACGGCGAGGATGTCACTCGCTTGCATGTGCGCGAGCGTCGTGTGGGGTTTGTATTTCAACATTATGCTCTGTTTCGACATATGACCGTAGCGCAGAACGTCGCCTTCGGGCTGGACGTGTTGCCTTCCCGGGAGCGGCCTTCTGCTGCGGAAATCCGTAAGCGGGTGGACGCATTGTTGGAGATGGTACAGCTGGGCCACCTTGCCCAGCGTTACCCTGCTCAGTTGTCTGGCGGACAGAAACAACGCATCGCTCTGGCCCGCGCGTTGTCGATGAAGCCGCAGATTCTTCTGCTGGATGAGCCCTTCGGTGCGCTGGATGCCCGCGTGCGTAAGGATCTGCGACGTTGGCTGCGCACACTGCACGAGGAATTTCACTTTACCAGTGTATTCGTTACCCATGATCAGGAAGAGGCGTTGGAGTTGTCTGATCAGGTCGCGGTAATGAGTGCGGGGCAAATCGAACAGGTGGACAGCCCGCAGAAGCTGTACGCACAGCCTTCAAGTCGGTTCGTGTTTGATTTCCTGGGGAACGTGAACGTATTTGCGGGGGCCGCCGAGGGCGCAACGCTGCGTCAGGGAGACGCCTGGGTGCGGTTGCCCGAAGCACCTTCATCGGCGCAACAACAGCTGTACATGCGTTCCCACGAAGTGCGTTTACAAAGCACACCTGCAGCCCATGCCCATCTACCCTTGCGGATTGAGTCCGTCAGTCTGGTGGGCGCTGAGGTGCGGTTGGAGTTGTCTCCCGCTGGCTGGCAAGCTGATGAGTTATGGGAAGTCGGTATTACCCATACGCAATTCAACAGCTGGCAGCCCAGTCGCGGCAGCCAGTGCTTTGCGGTACCGCAAGTGGCGCATGCGATAGAAGCCGATGCCCATACGCCGCATACCCTGCATTGGCAAGCTGGGGAGATGGATGATCCGGCGGCAATGATATGACGGTTCCGTGATGTTGCCATGATGTTATGGTGACTTCTCCTGCGGCAGTAGCTACCATTCGGGGCGCATGTCGATGACGTGTAAGGGACTGGCTGTCATGGGGACGGCCTATATGAATTGATCGGAGTGAACGCATGATGCGTAAAACACTGTTGGCGGTACTGGTTTCTGGTTTGATGGTCTCTGGCGTACAAGCGGCGGATAACCAGGTTAATGGCTATCTGTTTGGTAATGTGGGTCAGGCTGATTATGACTTAGGTAATTACTTTAAACCATTTATCGGCTCGGTAGATGACACAGATACCGCCTTCAAGATTGGTGCTGGCATTCAATTGAACTCTTACGTTGGCATCGAGTTCCAGTACGTGGATCTGGGCGAAGCGACATATAAGGAGCCTGGGTACAAGGAAATGGTAGAAGTCGAAGGCTATGGCATGAACCTGGTGGGCACTATCCCGCTGGATCGAGTCAAGCTATACGGTAAACTGGGTTACCATAAGATGGAGTTTGAAGCTCGCGGCAAGCTGGATGGTTTCGGCACAGTGTGGAGCGGTTCAGAGAAGGATTGGGTCACGTCTTACGCGTTGGGCACCACCTTCGCTGTCACTCCGCAATTCGAGCTGGTAGCAGAGTACGAGCGCTATGATGATGTGGCCGATAAGGTTGATTTGAATGTAGATATCGACCTGGCCTCCGTCGGCCTGCGTTACAACTTCTGATCCCGACCTGGCCCGGGCAAACCCCCGGGCTTGCGGAACCAGCTTAGCGGTACGCCTCTGACCTTCTGGTCAAAATTCCCCCAAGTTCTTGCCCCAATGCTCTATAATCGCGCGTTTGCTTAATGCCCGGCCTGACGCCGGATCGATTGAGGGCTGACACCGTGATCAAGACGCCGTATTACCTGATCGACAAGAGCAAGTTGCTGCGCAATATGGAGAAGATCGCCTATCTGCGCGAACTTTCCGGTGCCAAGGCGCTGCTCGCTCTCAAGTGCTTTGCCACCTGGTCAGTATTTGATCTGATGAACCAGTACATGGACGGCACAACCTCCTCCTCGCTGTACGAGGTCAAGCTTGGTAAGCGCAAGTTCGGCGGTGAAACCCACGCCTACAGCGTTGCCTACGCCGATGATGAGATCGAGGAGGTGCTGGCCCACTCGGACAAGATCATCTTCAACTCAATCGGCCAGTTGCAGCGCTTTGCCGGTGCGTCTGCCAACCATGTGCGCGGTCTGCGTCTGAATCCCCAGGTCAGCAGCTCCGACTGGCTGATCGCCGACCCGGCGCGTCCCTTCAGCCGTCTGGGTGAATGGGATGCGCAGAAGGTTGAGCAGGTGATCGATCAGATCTCCGGCTTCATGATTCATAACAACTGTGAAAACAGCGATTTTGAGCTGTTCGACAGCATGTTGCAGCAGATCGAGAAACGCTTCGGCTCGCTGCTTGAGCGGGTGGAGTGGGTCAGTCTGGGTGGTGGCATTCATTTCACCGGCGAAGGCTATCCGCTGGACAAGCTGTGTGCCCGGCTGAAAGCCTTCGCCGAGCGCTACGGCGTACAGATCTACCTGGAGCCTGGCGAGGCGGCCATTACCAACAGCACCTCGCTGGAAGTGACAGTGCTGGATACGCTGTATAACGGCAAGCAGCTGGCGATTGTGGATAGCTCAATCGAAGCGCATATGCTGGATCTGTTGATCTACCGTCAACCGGCGAAGATGGCGCCGTGCGATGGTCCGCATGAATACATGGTGTGTGGCAAATCCTGCCTTGCCGGTGACATTTTCGGTGAGTTCCGTTTTGATCGTGAACTCAAGGTAGGCGACCGATTGTCGTTTATCGATGCGGCTGGTTACACAATGGTCAAGAAGAATTGGTTCAATGGTGTGAAGATGCCATCCATTGCCGTGCGCCAACTCAATGGTGAGGTCGAGTTGGTGCGTGAATTTGGTTACGACGACTTTGAAAGTGGCCTCTCCTGAGGTCATGGTTCCAGCCCAAGGAGGCGTATAGAGGAAAAGTAATGAAAAGAAACGTTCTGATTATTGGTGCCGGAGGGGTTGCCCAGGTGGTTGCGCACAAGTGTGCTCAACATAATGACATTCTGGGTAATATCTACATCGCCTCGCGCACTGTCGAGAAGTGTCAGCAGATCGTCGACAGCGTGCGGGAAAAGGGCAGCCTTAAAACTGCCGGTGAATTGCAAGCCCATGCCCTGGATGCGCTGGATGTTGAAGCGACCAAGGCTCTGATTGCCAAGACACAGTCGCAACTGGTCATCAACGTCGGATCACCTTTCATTAATATGTCGGTCTTGCAGGCCTGTATCGAGACTGGCGCTGCCTACCTCGACACCGCCATCCACGAAGATCCGGAAAAGATCTGCGAGACACCACCGTGGTACGCCAACTATGAGTGGAAACGCCGCGAGCTGTGTGAGGAAAACAAGGTCACGGCGATTCTGGGTGTTGGCTTCGACCCTGGGGTGGTCAATGCTTACGCGGCGCTGGGTATGGAGCATTTCGATAGCGTCAGCGACATCGACATCATCGATATCAATGCCGGTGACCATGGTCATTACTTTGCTACCAACTTTGATCCGGAAATCAATTTTCGTGAATTTACCGGTCGGGTCTGGAGCTGGCAGAACAGTCAGTGGGTGCAGAACAAGATGTTCGAGATCAAGCGCACCGATGATCTGCCTGTCGTCGGTCAGCGCACCAGCTACATGACCGGTCACGACGAGCTGCATTCGCTATCGAAGAACCTGGCCGTGCCGAACATTCGTTTCTGGATGGGCTTTGGTGATCATTACATTAATGTATTCACGGTACTGAACAGCCTGGGCCTGTTGTCTGAACAGCCGGTCACCACGGCAGAAGGTCTGGAAGTGGTGCCGCTCAAGGTGGTCAAGGCAGTACTGCCTGATCCAGCGTCACTGGCGCCGCGCTATACCGGCAAGACCTGCATTGGTGACGTCGTCAAAGGCAAGAAAGACGGTAAGGATAAGGAAGTCTTTATCTACAACATTGCCGATCACAAGGAAGCCTACGAGGAAGTGGGCAGTCAGGGCATTTCCTACACCGCCGGTGTGCCGCCGGTGGCCGCAGCGATTTTGATCGCTCAGGGGGTATGGGATGTGCAGAAGATGGTTAACGTTGAAGAGCTGGACTGCAACCCCTTCATCAATCTGCTCAATGAGATTGGTTTGCCGACGCGCATCAAGGATGAAGACGGCGATCGTCCGCTGAGTTACTGAAGCGCTACTGTGCCATCAGAGAACCCCGGCTGGCCGGGGTTCTTGCGTTCTGCCGTTTAATCCAGGCCCCACTCGGCCTGCCGAACTTCCAGCACAGTGCCATCCAGATCCGATGCGTATCCGACCAGCTGGCCGTCAAGGCTCGTGTCCTCCTCCGGTGATTGTTCCACCATGCCGCCGGCTCGCTCCACTGCTTGGGTAAAGGCGGTCGGGGCGATGCTGAAGACTTCCAGCTTCAGCGGGTTGTCCTGGTAGTGGTGGCTGCCACCGTTGGTCCAGTTCATCAGCACCAGCGCCGATCCGCCGTAACCCTGCAGGATGTACTCGTTATACATGCCGGGGATGGGCAGATACATCAGCTGCCGGAAGCCGAGCTTGTCCACATAGAAGGCGCGGGCCGCCTCCAGGTCGCTGACGCCGATGCCGAAGGCGCCGAAATAGGAGTGCTCGGCAGCGGTGTCTACCACCAACTCGATCAGATTGTTGTAGATATCCCGGCCGAAGCCGACAGTAACGCCTAATGCAGGGTCTTTCGTCGGGGGCAGGGTGACGCGACCGCCGGCGGCGGTAAAGTCACTGATATAGGAGACCATGTCCTTCACATAGAACACCAGCTTGCCCGGGTTGCGCCGCACATTGGGCGGCTGCCCATCGGTAAACTCCATCAGCACCAGTTGCGAGCCGGTAGCATCTGCGGATGTCAGCACCAGTTCGTTGCGATCATCGCGGGTGCGGCGCTCGACAACGCGCATGCCCAGGCCGCTGGTATAGAAGTCCTCGGCAACCTGCAGATCTTCCACGCCGATACCGGCGGCACCCAGCGAGGAGCGAATCGATTGGCGAAGCTCTAACAGGGTACCGTCCAGATCTGCGGCATAACCGACAACGGCAGGCGCAAGGTCTGCTTCGCTGCTGGCCTCGGGCTCAACCAGTACCTCGGCGCCGGCCTCCGCCAGCAGGGTAGCCAGGCGCTGCGGATTGGCGCTGCCTAATTGCAGCTTGAGCGGATTGTCCTTATAGTTCGGCGAGCTGCCATTGTTCCAGTGCATCAGCACCAGACCGGATCCGCCGGGAACAGGCGACTGGAGTATGTATTCGTCATACAGGCCGGGGATGCTCAGGAACTCCTGTTCTTCAAGTCCCAGTGCGTCCATATACAGCGTGCGCGCCTGTTCGAGATCGCTTACGCCTATGCCGACGGCTGCCAGGTAGGAGTCGGTCAGGGAGGGCATCTCGACCATTTCGATCAGGTTATTATTCGGGTCTCGCCCAAAACCGACCAGCGCATTGTCGAAGTCGGCAACGGGCGCCGGCGGCAGGGTAATGCGACCGCCAGCAGTATGAAAGCGTGCGGTGAATGCCTCGGCGTCTTTGACATAAAACACCAACTTGCCGGGGTTCTGCTGATAGTTGCGGCCGACGCCGTCGGTGAACTCCATCAAATGGATATGTGAGCCGCGGCGATCCGCTGACTCCATGATCACTTCGATGCGGTTGTCCCGTTGCAGTCGCTGGATTTCGCGCATACCCAGGCCGGCGCGATAGAAGGTAACCGCTGCGTCCAGATCGGGGACGCCGATGCCAATGGCTTCCACATGGGTCGGGCTGACGTGCGGCTGAGCCGGTGGCGGGGTGGGTGTGTCGGGCGACATCGGGGAACTGCTTGATCCGCCACCGCTGAAGCAGCCGGTGATCGCAAGGCACGCCGACAGCAAATACCAGCGTGCGGGTTTGAGTCCAATCATGGGTTTACATCCTGTTGTTATTTTCTGGAATGAATGTTCGTTCATGCGGCTGATTACATTAGCGCATGCTGGATTGAGGTGCTAGGTGGTGTGTGAATATTTCCCCTGAGCCGTCTGGATTATTCTCCCGCGCCTCAATGGGGTAATATCGGCACCTTTCCGGGCAGTTAGCTGTCGCAACAAGGTTCTTTTACATGACTTCTCCATCCGCAGCCCCCTCGCTGGCCGAGCGTCTGGCAGGTGTTGTCGAGGTCGAGTGCGTAATTGCCGATATGAATGGCATTCCGCGCGGCAAGTTGATCAATGCCCGGGCATATCTTGAAGGGCGACGGGTACAGATGGCCCATGGGGTATTGGTGCAAAGCCTCACGGGGGAGTATCCGGAGCCGCAGTATTACGGCTACGACGACAGCGACTTCAGCCTGCGCAGTATCCCGGGGCAAGTGCATGTAACGCCCTGGACGACCGAGCCTCGGGCGCTGGCGCTGTGCGAGGTGCTGGAAATGGACGGCGCGCCGTCACGCCTGTCTTCACGCAGCATGCTGCAGCGGGTGGTGGATCGCTACGCAGCGCGGGGCTGGTCACCGAAGGTGGCTACCGAGCTGGAATTCTACCTGTTCGAGCATAATCCGGATGTACAGCAGCCGTTTCGTCCTCCCGTCGGGCTTGATGGGCGGCGGGAGATTGGCAACCAGGCCTTTGCTGCTGGTGCCACGCACGCGCTGCAGCCGTTCTTTACCGAACTCAAGAGCAGCATGGCAGCGCTGGGCATTCCCTGTGAAGCGGTCATGCATGAGATGGGGCTGAGCCAGTACGAGGTCAACTTCATTCACGATGATCCGCTGCTGATTGCCGATCAGACCTTTCTGTTTAAATTCATGCTGCACGAAATCGCCATCAAGCACGGCTTGATCGCCGTGTGCATGGCCAAGCCGTTGTCGAAGATGCCCGGCTCGTCCATGCACATTCACCAGAGCGTGGTGGATGTGCATGGACAGAACATCTTTACCGATCCCGTGAGCCAGGGCCCGACCGAACTGTTCAGCCATTACATTGGTGGTTTGCAGGCTGGACTGGGAGATCTGATTCTGCTGATGGCGCCCAACGTCAACTCCTATCAACGTTACTGTCACGTGTACGCGTCGCCGAACAACCTGTGCTGGTCGCAGGATAATCGGCGTACCGGATTGCGGGTGCCGGCCAGTGAGCCTGATGCACGGCGGGTGGAAAACCGCGTCCCGGGTGCCGATGCCAACCCCTACATGGCGATTGCTGCGACGCTGGCTGCTGGCCTGCACGGCATCGAACGGCAGCTGCGTCCTGATCTGCCGGCCCAGGGTGACTTCGAGGTGCCCGACGATCTGCGCCTGAGTTGTACCCTGCACCGGGGTATCCGTCGACTGCGCATCAGCGAGGTCGCCCGCGCGTTTTTTACGCCGGAGTTCGTCGACGGTTACCTGGCTTGCAAGGAGCTGGAGCTGGAAAGCTTCCTCGATGAAATCAGTCCCTGGGAGCGGCGCTACCTCAGTCAGGTCTGACTGACACTCCCGGTCGTATGGCCGCGGCACGCTGTGACTGTGCCCGGCCATATGCGGTAGGCTGTTGCTTTGCTTCCTTCCAACGTAGAACTAACGGAGTGCCCATGCCGGACGCCCAGGATCTCGCTCCCGGTCTGATGATCATCCACGGCAATCGCTTGGAGAATCTGCGGGAGCTGGTGGTGGATTGGCTGCGCGCCAATCCGCTGAAGCCCCTCGAAAACGAGGTGATGCTGGTGCAGAGCAACGGCATCGCGCAGTGGTTGCAGATGGCGCTGGCGGCAGATCCAGAGCAGGGCGGTTGCGGGATTGCCGCAGCGGTGGATGTGCAGTTACCCGCGCGCTTTCTCTGGGATGCCTACCGTAGCGTACTGGGCCGTGAAGCCGTGCCCGAGACCTCGCCGCTGGACAAGCAGCCCTTGAGCTGGCGCCTGATGCGGATGCTGCCCGGCCTGCTTGAGCTGCCTGGCTTCGCTCCTCTGCAGCGTTTTCTCGCTGATGACCATGACTGTCGCAAACGCTACCAATTGGCTCAGCGGCTGGCGGATCTGTTCGATCAATATCAGGTGTATCGGGCTGATTGGTTGAATGACTGGGCTGCGGGCCAGGATCGCATCGGGCTGGCGCGTCAGGGCATGCGCCCGTTGGAGGAAGAAGAGCGCTGGCAGCCGGCGTTATGGCGGGCGGTGCTGGAGGACGTGGGCGCGGAGCGGCTGAGCGACAGCCGTGCCGGTATTCATCCGCGCTTCGTGGATCGCTTGTTGACTGTCGATCAATGCCCGGCGGGATTGCCCCGGCGGGTGGTGGTGTTCGGCATATCGTCGTTGCCGGCACAGACGTTGGAAGCTCTGGCCGCCATCGGACGCTTCAGCCAGGTGTTGCTGGCGGTGCTCAACCCCTGCCAATACCACTGGGGCGATATCGTCGCTGATCAGGATCTGCTGCGCCATCAGTATCGTCGCCAGCAGCGACGCCCCGGTGTGCCGCTGATGCTCGACGAGACTTCCCTGCATCAGCACGCGCACCCCTTGCTCGCCGCCTGGGGTAAACAGGGGCGTGACTATATCAATCTGCTCGACCAGCACGATGAGCGAGCCAGTTATGAGTCCCGATTCGCCGCGATCAATGGCGGTCGGGTGGATCTGTTTGATGTACCGCCGGGCAATACCCTGTTGCAACAGCTGCAACAGGATATTCTGGAATTGCGGCCGCTGGCCGAATCCCGGGCGTTATGGCCGGCGGTGACACCGGAGACGGACACCTCGCTGCGTTTTCACTTGGCCCACAGCGCCCAGCGGGAGGTCGAGATTCTGCATGACCGGCTGCTGGATGCCTTTGATCGTGATCCGACTCTCAAACCGCGGGACGTGATCGTCATGGTGCCTGACGTGAATACCTACGCTCCTAACGTGCAGGCGGTATTCGGCCAGTACGCCAAGGACGATCCACGGCACATTCCCTTCACCCTGACTGACCAGGGCCAGCGTGGTCAGCAGCCGCTGTTGATTGCGCTGGAGCATCTGCTGGGTCTGCCAGATAGCCGCCTACCGGTCAGTGAGGTACTCGACCTGTTGGATGTGCCTGCGCTGCGTGCGCGTTTTGCCCTGAGCGAAGCGGATCTGCCAACCCTGCGACGGTGGATCGAGGGCGCAGGCATCCGCTGGGGACTGGATCAGCAACGCCGGCAGGCGCGGGGATTGCCTGCGGGACTGGAGGCCAACAGCTGGCGCTTCGGCCTGCGGCGCATGCTGCTGGGGTATGCCAGCGGCGCGGGTGCGGCCTGGGCGGGAGTGGAGCCCTACGAAGAGGTGGGCGGACTGGATGCCGCGCTTATCGGGCCGCTCGGCCAGTTGCTGGAGCGGCTGGATCATCATGAACGCAGCCTCGCCCGGCCGGCTTATCCCGCCGAATGGGGGGAACGCCTGCGGCTGCTGCTGGAGGACTTCTTCCTTGCTGAAAGCGAGCATGATCAGTTGTTGCTGGCGCAGTTGCAGGAGTCGCTCGATGGCTGGCTTGAGTTATGTGAATCGGTACAGTTGGAGGAGGTGCTGCCACTGACAGTCGTATCGGAGGCCTGGCTGGCCAGCATCGGGCAGAGCTCGCTGGGGCAGCGTTTTCTGGCTGGCGCGGTGAATATCTGCACCTTGATGCCCATGCGTGCCATCCCGTTTCGCCATGTCTGCCTGCTGGGCATGAATGACGGGGATTATCCGCGGGCTCAACCGCCGTTGGACTTCGACCTGATGGGGGCGGACTACCGGCCCGGGGATCGTTCCCGGCGCGAGGATGATCGTTATCTGTTGCTTGAAGCATTACTGTCCGCCCGTGATGAATTGAGCATCAGCTGGGTAGGGCGCAGTATCCGCGACAATACCGAGCGGACACCTTCGGTGCTGGTCGGTCAGTTGCGTGACCATCTTGCAGCTGGCTGGCGGCTTGCCGATGACAGTGATCTACTGGCGGCGCTGACGGTCGAGCACCGGCTGCAGCCCTTTAGCCGTCGTTACTTTGATGGTGGCGACAGGCTGTTCAGCTATGCCCGTGAATGGCGAGCGCTGCATGAGAGCAGCCCGGCCACTGAGCTTGATGCGCCGCTGGAGGCACTGGCCAGCGCCGGGCCTATCGATCTCGCCGCGCTGCAGCGTTTTCTGCGCAACCCTGCCGAGCACTTCTTCGCCTATCGGCTCAAGGTGTTTCTGCGCGAGCTGGATGACAGCATGGACGATGACGAGCCCTTCACCCTTAACGGATTGCAGCAGTACCAATTGCGCGAGTGGCTGTTGGCCAAGGTGACCGTCACGCCAGAGCAGAATTGGTCAGAACAATTGCAGTTGGAGGCTGCCCGACTTCAGGCCCGTGGCGCGCTGCCGTTGGCTGGCTTCGCTTCGCTGTCGCAGCAGCAGGTGCTGGAGCCGTTGGACAATCAGTTGCAACGCTATGCGGCTCAACGCCAGCAATGGGAAGAGTCGGTCGAACAGGTGCTGCTGTTGCACGGCGAGGGTTCCGGGGTGCAGCTGCGTGACACTCTGTCCGAACTGCGTGCCTCAGCCGAACGCGGCGGACTGGCGCGGATCAGATTGGTGCCCAGCCAATTGTTGCGCAAGGACAAGCCGCGTTGGGACAAGCTGTTGGCGGATTGGTGTGTGCAGATAGCAGCGGCAGCCAGTGGGCATCGTCTGCACAGTATTCTGGTAGCGGCCGATAGCACCGTCGTCATGGCCCCGCCGGACAGCGAGGTTGCCCGTCAGATTCTCGCTGATTGGCTGGCTGCCTGGCAGCAGGGAATGCAGCGCCCGCTGCCGGTCGCCGTGGAGAGTGCTTTCGCCTACCTGACAGCCAAGGAAGGTGATGGTGAGAAACAGGCCCGCAGCTGTTATGAGGGATCTGATTACCATCCCGGCGAGGTGGCCAGGAGCCCGGTGCTGCAGCGCACCCATGGGGATTTCACCAGCATGTGGGAGACCGGAGAATTCAGCCGCTGGGCCAGCCAGCTGTATCAGCCCCTGGTAGACGCGGAGCGTTCCGGGCAGGTGGTCGTCAGCAGCGCCATGGAGGATCAGGAATGAGTGAGCAGACGCCGCTGGCGTTGCGCTGTCCGTTGCGTGGCAGCCGATTGATCGAGGCCAGTGCCGGTACCGGCAAGACCTTCACCATTTCCGCGCTGTATCTGCGTCTGGTGTTGGGTCACGGGGAGGAAGCAGGCTTTATTCGTGAGCTGCTGCCTCCGGACATTCTGGTGGTGACCTTTACTGATGCGGCCACTCAGGAGTTGCGTGATCGTATCCGCGCGCGGCTGGTACAGGCGGCCAAGGCGTTTCGCGGCGAACTGGCCGACCCCGACCCGATTCTGAGCACGCTGTTGGAGGACATTCCCTCCGCTCTTCACTCCAGTTGCGCCCACAAGCTGGAAATAGCCGGACAGTGGATGGATCAGGCTGCTGTTTCCACCATTCACGGCTGGTGCCAGCGCATGCTGCGTGAGCATGCCTTTGACAGTGGCAGCCTGTTCGAGCAGAGCCTGGAGACCGATCAAACCGAGCTTATGGCCGATGTTGCGCGGGACTACTGGCGGGCACACTGCTATCCGCTGAACGGTGAGGCGCTGCACTGGGTCAACGAATACTGGAAAACTCCGGCGGAGTTGGTCAAGCAGGCCAGGAACTGGCTGGATAGTGCCGCTGCGCCGGAGCAGAGCAGCCTGCAGGCTGTGCTTGATCCCCATGTATTGCCCGCAGCGGCGGAGCTGGCAGCTATCAAAGCGCTCTGGCTGGATTGGCTGGAGCCGCTGCAGACCTTTATGGAGGAAAGTTACGCCGCGGGCAAATTCAACGGCAACAAGCTCCCTCCGAAAACATACCTCAGCCGGCTCGGTATGCTGCGCAGCTGGTGCGCTGGCAAGGGCAAGCTCAGTTTCAAGGACGGTTATTTCAAGCGATTTACCCACGAAGGGCTGCTCGACGCATGCAAGAAAAACGTGCAGCTGGATATTCCGCCGACGGTCTGTGCGGCACTGGATGACATGGCGACGCTCGAAGAGCGGCTGGCGGCGCTGCCGGATCCGAGCGAAGAGGCACTCATGCATGCGGCCTATTGGATCAGTCGAACCTTCGAGCGGGAAAAGCGGCGCCGCGCGCAGATGGGCTTCGACGATATGCTCACGCGTCTGGATGCCGCCTTGCAGGGGCCGAATGGCGAGCGGCTGGCCGAGGTCATACGTCGGCAATTCCCGGTAGCCCTGATTGACGAGTTCCAGGACACCGACCCGTTGCAATATCGCATCTTTGACAGCATATACCGGGTTGAGCAGAACGATCAGGACACCGCACTGCTGCTGATCGGCGACCCGAAACAGGCGATCTACTCCTTCCGCGGGGCGGATATCCATACCTACCTGCGGGCGCGGCAAGCGACCGAAGGACGGCACGAGAACCTGGACACCAATTTCCGCTCCAGCCAGTCGATGGTCGATGCGGTCAACCATGTCTTCCTCGATGCCGATCGACGCCTGGCGAGCGGTGCTTTCCTGTTTCGTCAGGGCGAGCACAACCAGCTGCCGTTTCATGCGGTGGGTGCCAGAGGGCGGGACGAGGTCTGGACGGTGGACGGGAGTCCGGCTCCGGCATTGAGCGTCTGGCATCTGGCGTCGGACAAGGCCCTTTCCGGCGACGATTATCGCCAGGCCATGGCCGAGCGTTGCGCCAGCGCCATGGTCAAGCTGCTGCGCGGTGGGCAGCAGGGCAGTGCCGGCTTTGCTCATCCTGAGCGCGGGCTGCAGCCGGTGCGTCCGGCGGATATGGCAGTGCTGGTGCGCACCGGCCGGGAAGCCCAATGTGTCCGTCAGGCGCTGGCCGCCCGGGGGGTGCGTAGCGTCTATCTGTCGGACAAGGACTCGGTGTTGGCGACGCAGGAAGCCGAGGATGTGCTGCGTTGGCTGCGCGCCTGTGCTGGCGCCGAAGATGACCGGCTGCTGCGCGCAGCGCTTGGTACCGCGACCCTCGGGCTGAGTTGGGCTGAGCTGGATCAGATCAACCAGGACGAGCGCCGTTGGGAGCGCTGGGTGGATCAGTTCCGTCGCTACCGCCAATGCTGGACGCGGCAGGGCGTGCTGCCCATGCTGCACCGACTCATGCACGATTTTCATTTACCTGCTCGGCTGGTGCGCCATGGCGACGGCGAACGCCGACTGACCAATATCCTGCATCTGGCCGAGCTGCTGCAGCAGGCTTCCCGGGAGCTGGACGGCGAACAGGCGTTGATCCGCCATCTGGCCGAGACCATCCGCCGGGCGCAAGAGGGCGGTGGAGCGGATGAACAGATACTGCGTCTGGAGAGCGACGCCGAGCTGGTCAAGGTGGTAACCATCCATAAATCCAAGGGGCTGGAATACCCGCTGGTATTTCTGCCCTTCATCGCCCATAGCCGTCCGGTAAAAGCCGGCGAGGCGGTGCGTCTGCACGACGGCGAGGCCAGCCGCTGGGTGCTGAAGCCGACCGAGGAGCAGACCGCGCAGGCTGACCGTGAGCGGCTGGGCGAAGATCTGCGCTTGTTGTACGTGGCGCTGACCCGGGCCCAGCACGCCTGCTGGCTGGGGTTGGCCAACCTGAAGCGCGGCAATTCCTACGCTTCGGTGCTGCACCAGAGTGCGGTGGCCTGGCTGTTGAATGGCGGTGAGCCGCTGGCGGACGCAGATGGCCTGTCCGGCTGGCTGGCGCGGTGGGATGTGTCCAGTATCGCGGTCACTACCGCGCCAGCAGTAACCGAGGACGGTTACCAGAGCGTGCAGCAGGACCTGCCCGCATTGCGTGTGCGCAAACCGACTCATGAGCCTTTCGAGTCCTGGTGGATCAGCTCCTACAGTGCGCTTGCTGTCGGTAGCGAAGCACCGGACTCGGCCTTTTCCGCACAGATGACCGATGATGACCGCGGCCAGCAGTTCATGCCGCTGCGGCCGGGAGAGATGCCGACCATTCACCGCTTCCCGCGCGGGCCGCAGGCCGGCACCTTTCTGCATGGTCTGCTGGAGCTGGCCGGGCAGGAGAGCTTTGCCCTGTTTGCCGACGCGTCGGTCAGCCGCGAGCGGTTACGTCCGCGCTGTGTTCGCCGCGGCTGGGAACAATGGTCGGATTGTCTCGGCGATTGGCTGAGCGATCTGCTGAGTCGCCCCGGCCTGATACCCGGTACCGGGCTGGCGCTGGCGAACCTCAGCACAGGCCAGTATCAGGTCGAGCTGGAATTCATGTTCAGCGCCGCGCGGGTGGATGTGCAACAGGTGGATCAGTTGATCAGCGCGCATACCCTGGCGGCACAACCGAGGGCGCCTTTGCTGCGGGACAAACTCAACGGCATGTTCAAGGGCTTTATCGATCTGGTGTTCGAACATCAGGGTCGTTATTACGTGGTGGATTACAAATCCAACTGGTTGGGCAGCACGGTGGAGGCCTATACCAGCGCTGCCATGGCCGCCGCGGTGCTTGAGCACCGCTATGATCTGCAATACGTGTTCTACCTGCTGGCGCTGCATAGGCAACTGCGCGCCCGACTGCCGGATTACGATTATGACCAGCACGTGGGCGGTGCGCTTTACTGGTTCATCCGCGGTACCGAGGCCGAGACCGGTGGGATCTGGCATGACCGTCCGCCGCGGGAACTCATCGAACGTCTGGATCGCCTGTTTGCCGGGCAACTGCAGAAGGTATCCCCATGAACGTCACGGATAAACAGGGGCATCCGCAACTGGATTTGCTGGCTGCCGCGGCCAGCGTGCCCGATCAGCCCGACCTGGATCAGGTGCTGCATCAATTGCAGCAGTGGGTAGAAGTCGGCTGGTTGCGGGCGCTGGATCGAGCGCTGGTACTATTCCTGCGCGACATGGAGCCGGCCGCTGAGCCGCTTACCCTGTTGGCAGCAGCCTTGGCCAGCCACCAGTTGGGGCATGGTCATGTCTGCCTGGATCTGAGCGAGACGCTGAACGCCCCGGACGACAGCCTGTCACTGCCGCCGGAAGGGCAGGAGGCCGGTGAGGGGGTGCAGCTGCCATCTGAGCTGCTGCGCACGGTAGGTCTTGACCAATGGCAGCAGGTGCTGAGTACCAGCCCGCTGGTGCAGGGGGTTGCGTCCATGGACGCCGAACCGCCACTGGTGCTGCGCGGTTCGCGCCTGTACCTGCGCCGCTACTGGAACTACGAGCAGCAGGTGGCTGCCAGCCTGCGTCGACGGCTGGCCACAACACTGCCGCTGCCGGAGGATCTGGCTGGGCGACTTGATGCCTTGTTCGCTGACAGCGAACAGCAGCCGGACTGGCAGAAACTGGCCTGTGCGCTGGCTGCCCGGGGTGCGTTCAGCATCATCACCGGCGGCCCCGGCACCGGCAAGACCACCACTGTGGTGCGGCTGCTGGCATTACTGCAGGCTCCGGCGGTCGCTGCCGGGCAGCCGCTGCGTATTCATCTGGCTGCGCCCACCGGCAAGGCGGCGGCACGACTGACCGAGTCCATCGGGGGGCAGCTGGGGCGGCTGCCGGTGGATGACAGTGTGCGTGAGCAGATTCCGCGTGAGGTCACCACTCTGCATCGATTGCTCGGCAGCCTGCCGGATACCCGCCGTTTCCGTCACCATGCCGGTCATCCGCTGGCGCTGGACGTACTGGTGGTGGATGAAGCCTCAATGATCGATCTGGAGATGATGGCGTGCGTACTGGATGCGTTGCCGGAGCGTACGCGGCTGATTCTGCTGGGCGACAAGGATCAGCTGGCTTCGGTGGAAGCCGGGGCGGTGCTGGGCGATCTATGTCGGGACGCCGAAGCAGGATGCTACAGCGAGGATACCCGTCGCTGGTTGGAACAGGTCAGTGGCCAATCCTTGACTGATACCGGCTTAAAGCCGGGAGATGCGCAGCGTCACCCGCTGGCGCAGCAGACGGTCATGCTGCGTCATTCCCGGCGCTTTGGCGCTACCAGTGGTATTGGTCATCTGGCTCGAGCAGTTAACTGTGCCGACCCGCAGGCAGCCAGACGGGTGCTGAACGATGCAATCTACAAGGACATTCACCAGCACAGCCTGAAGGGTGACGCTGACCCGCAGTGGGCGCGGCTGATTCTGGGAGCCGATAAGCTGCCGGGATATGCTGCCTATCTGGAAGACCTGCAGCAAGGCCGCCCATCCGCTGACCTGCCCGCCGATGATCCGTGCTGGGAGGCGTGGGCGCGTCAGGCGTTGCAGGGTTTTGACCGGTGTCGGGTACTCTGCGCCGTCCGTAAGGGGCCATGGGGAATCGAGGGACTGAATCAGCAGATTCCAGGTCTGCTGCATCGCCGGGGTTTGCTGCCTGAGCCCAGTGGCTGGTACGAAGGGCGCCCGGTGCTGGTAACGCGTAATGATTATTCTCTGGGCTTGATGAACGGGGATATCGGTATCGCCCTCAGCGTCAAGGAACCCGCGTTGCAACCGGGTGAGCCGGAAAGTCTGATGCTGCGAGTGGCTTTTCCGCGCAATGACGGTTCCGGAGGCATACGCTTTGTACTGCCCAGCCGTCTTACTGATGTGGAAACCGTGTTTGCGATGACGGTGCACAAATCCCAGGGCTCGGAGTTTGCCCACACCGTGCTGGTGCTGCCGGAAAGCCGCAGCCCATTGCTGACCAAGGAACTGGTGTACACGGCAATTACCCGGGCCAGCCAGCATTTCAGTCTGGTTGAAACCCGCGTGGGTATGTTTGAAATGGCGGTAGCGCAATCCGTGCGCCGGGTAAGTGGGTTGGCTCTGGACTGGGGCAGGGACTGACCTCACAGCCCGTTTTCATGGTAGACTTTCTGCCCTCCAGCAAGTCGGTTGGAGTCCGTGTGATGGGTGAGGACTTGCTCTGAAGTCGTCACCATGCCGCCGCCCCCCGCGCCGCTGCGATTGTTATCAAAGCATTGAACTTCAAACCAGCGCACTGGTCAGGTCGATATGGCAGCCCGCTTGGCTGCAGCATGGGGATAATCACCATGCACGGAGCCCTACTCTGAAATACGTTATTACCTGCATGAGCGGCGGCCGCCGCTGTGCGTAACTGTGCGTGTGACAGGTATGTATTTGACTCGTGATAGGTTAACCATGGCCAACAACACCGCGTTCCGAGAGATCGAACGCAAGCTCGCCGACAGCCTGGCGCAACTCGACGCCAGTAAGAAAACGGAACGCCTGCGCGAAGCGCGGGAATTCGCTGATGAACTCAAGACGCTGATGAAAACCTACCGCATGTCGTCAGGCGACGTGGTGGGTATTCTGCGCTCCAGCGCAGACATGCCCTGAGTCTGGTTGAGCGTGCCGCTGGCCCCGCGTGCGATCCTTCGCTACGAGGCGCGGCTCTCAAGCCGATTCAATCGGCGATAGTGGCTTCCGCTCGCAACTGCCTGGCGGCTGCCACCATGTTAATCAGGGCGGCTTCCGTTTCCGTCCAGCCTCGGGTTTTCAGACCGCAGTCGGGGTTGACCCATAACCGTTCGATGGGGATCTGTTGTGCGGCCTTGCGCAGCAGTTTGACTATCTGTTCAGTGTCGGGCACCCGCGGCGAGTGAATGTCATACACGCCCGGCCCGATTTCGTTGGGATAGGCAAATTGCTCAAAGGCCTCCAGCAGCTCCATATCCGAACGGGAGGTTTCGATGGTGATGACGTCGGCATCCATGGCAGCAATGGATTCAATCACTTCGTTGAACTCGCTGTAGCACATATGGGTATGAATCTGCGTGTCATCACGCACCCCGCTGGCGCTCAGGCGGAAGGCTTCCGTGGCCCAATCGAGATAGGCCTTCCAGCCGGCCTTACGCAGTGGCAGTCCCTCGCGGAAGGCTGCTTCGTCGATCTGAATGATGCGGATGCCTGCCGCCTGCAGATCCAGCACCTCATCCCGGATCGCCAGCGCCAATTGCCGGGCCTGCTCAGGGGGTGAGATATCCTCCCGGGGGAACGACCACATCAGCATGGTTACCGGGCCGGTCAGCATGCCTTTCATGACCTTGTCCGTCAGCGCCTGGGCATGGCTGACCCAATCGACCGTCATGGCTTTGGGGCGGCTCAGGTCGCCATAAATGACAGCAGGCTTGACGCAGCGCGAGCCGTAACTCTGCACCCAGCCAAATCGAGTAAAGGCATAGCCGTCGAGCTGTTCCGCAAAATACTCGACCATGTCATTACGCTCGGCCTCGCCATGTACCAGCACATCCAGCCCGAGTTTTTCCTGGAGCCTGACCGCATAACGGATCTCGCTGTGCATGGCTTCGGTGTATTGCGCCTCGCTGATCCGGCCCTGTTTGAAGGCTTGCCTGGCCAACCGAATAGCGGGTGTCTGCGGGAAGGAACCTATGGTGGTGGTGGGGAATAGCGGCAACTGCAAAACCGCCCGTTGACTGGCGATACGTTGGGCAAACGGCGATCGGCGCTGACTGTGATGCGGCTGAATATCCGCCAGGCGCGCCCGCACGGCTGGGTCGTGAATACGGCTGGATTCGGCACGACTGCGCTGAACCGCGCGGCTCTCGGCCAGAGCTGCCTGTACCACCGCAGCGTCCGGCTGAGTCACCGCTCGGGCCAGCGTAGCAACCTCGGCACATTTCTGCGTGGCGAAGGCCAGCCAGCTTTTCAACTCCGCATCCAGTTGGTCTTCCCTCACCACATCTACCGGGCTATGCAGCAGCGAGCAGGAAGGCGCCAACCAGAGTCGCTCACCCAGACGGTCGTGGGCATGACGCACCACATTTAATGCCTTCTCCAGATCGCAACGCCAGATGTTGCGGCCATTGACCAAGCCCAATGACAGCACCTTGTACGAGGGCAGGCGATCGAGAATGGTCGGATACTGTTCCGGGGCGCGTACCAGATCGATATGCAGACCATCCACCGGTAAACCTGCGGCCAACCCAAGGTTGTCCTCCAGCCCGCCGAAGTAGGTAGCAATGAGCTTTTTCAGTGGTTCCTTCTGCAACAGGTTGTAAGCCCGCTCAAAGGCGTTTTTCCAGTCTGCAGGCAGATCCAGTACCAGGATGGGCTCGTCTATCTGAACCCACTCAACGCGTTGCTTGTCCAGGCGTTGCAATATCTCCCCGTACACTGGAAGCAGTTCTTCCAGCAGGTCGAGTTTGTCGAACTCAACACCTCTGATCTTGCCCAGCCATAGATAGGTGAGCGGGCCAATGATCACCGGCTTGACCTGATGGCCCAGCGCGATGGCTTCATCGACTTCCTCGAATAATTGCTCCCAGCTCAGTTTGAACTGCTGATCGACGGTAAACTCCGGCACCAGGTAATGATAGTTGGTATCGAACCACTTGGTCATTTCCTGGGCATGTGTACCGGCACAGCAGTGGCGCTCGCTACCTGCGGTGCCGCGGGCCATGGCGAACAGGGTATCCAGGGTCGGCTTCTGCGAGTCGCAAAGAAAGCGTGTCGGGATGACGCCGAAGGTCAGCGAATGGGTCAATACCTGGTCATACCAAGCAAAATCACCGACCGGCAACAGCTCAATGCCAGCCTCCTTCTGCAGTTGCCAATGGTCGGCGCGCAGCTGTTTACCGACCTGCAACAAGCCGGCTTCATCAAGATCGCCTTTCCAGAAGGCTTCCAGTGCTTTTTTCAGTTCGCGGTCTCGGCCGATACGCGGGAAACCGAGGTTATGGGCAAGGGGCATTAATCTTCTCCAGTAAATAATCTGAAGAAGATTGTTGTCCTTGCAAGGCCATGAAACAAACTCAATTAATTTGCGTTTGTGTCAGATAATATTCATGTTGCCCGGTTCGGCCTGCTGGGAAACCCTGTCGCGGCTGGTTTGCAGCGACAGGGTGGACACTCAGCTATCGAAGCCGGGGCTATCCCGTTGTACCTTGCGCAGCAGCGCCGGCCAAGCCAGATTGGCACCCGCGCCCTTGGTGACCTGGCGCATGCTTTCAATCGCGCCATCCAGAATGGACTGCGCAATAGTGGTCAGCTCACTGCCGCCGGACTGGGCATTGATCTGTATCTCACAGCAGCGTTGCAGGGTATGCATGGTCAAGAAGGCTTCAGCTACATCGCGGCCGCAAGTCATCAGGCCATGGTTGCGCAGCACCATGTTCTTCGCTTTGCCCAGATCCTGTTGCAGACGCATCTTCTCATCTTCACGCAGCGCCACGCCTTCATATTCGTGGTAGGCCAGACTGCTCAATACAAACAGCGCCTGTTGGGAAATCGGGAGAATGCCGTCCTTCTGTGCCGATACGCCGACACCCGCAGCGGTGTGGGTGTGGAGTACGCAACCCGCGTCATGACGTACTTCGTGCACGGCGCTGTGAATGGTGAATCCGGCAGGGTTGATCTCGTATGGCGAGTCCATCAACTTGTTGCCTTGCAGATCAATTTTCACCAGATTCGACGCGGTTACTTCCTCGAACATCAAGCCGTAGGGGTTGATCAGAAAATGCTCGGTGCCAGGTATCTTGGCCGAGATATGCGTGAAGATCACATCATCCCAACCGTTCAGCGCTACCAGTCGGTAGCAGGCGGCCAGATCGACCCGGGTTTGCCATTCCTCAGCACTCACCTGATCCCTCATGTCCAGCACGGGTAATTTCTGTATTGCGTTCATCGGTTTGGCCCTCTTGTTGGTATTGGCAAACAGTACTACAGCGCACTGGCCTGAATGGGTTTTCAGCAGTTTAGTCGAGGGCAGCGGCGGCGGACTGTCTTGCAGGTGACAGTGGCAGGCGGTGGCTGATATCCATTCTGATACAGAGATGGCGGAGTGATTGCGGCCGGGGCCGCCTCAGCGCCCGGCTGCTACCGCCTGGTTGCTCAGTGGGGTGAGCTTCAGTAATGAACCTTCGCCGTTGCGGGTGCCATCTTCCAGCAGCCAGATCGCCCCGTCCGGGCCCTGTTCGACTTCCCTGATACGCTTCTGCATATCGAAGCGCTGGGCTTCCTGCGCAGTTTCGCCGTCGAAGGTGATGCGTACCAGCGACCTCGATGACATCCCGCCGATAAAGCCGCTGCCTTGCCAGTCAGGAAACAGCTCGCCGTCGTAGATGATGAAGCCGGCGGGCGAAATGACCGGTGTCCAGGTAATTGCCGGGGCCTTGAACTCCGGGCGGGTGTCATGATCAGGGATGGGAGTGCCGTCATAGTGGTTGCCGTTGGAAACCAGCGGGTAGCCGTAGTTTTCGCCCCTGCCGATCAGGTTCAGCTCATCGCCACCCTTGGGGCCCATTTCATGGGCCCAGAGACGTCCTTCGGCATCAAAGGCCATGCCCAGAATATTGCGGTGGCCCAGTGACCAGACCTGTCTGGCGACCTCGCCCAGGTCAGTAAAAGGATTGTCCTCAGGTGTACTGCCGTCGTCATTCAGGCGAATGATCTTGCCCAGATTGGTGTTCATGTCCTGTGCTGGGTCAAACTCCTGCCGTTCGCTGGAACTGATCCACAGCATGCCATCGTCATCAAAGACGATGCGGTAACCAAAGTGTCCCTCGCCGCTCTTTTTCGGCGTCTGGCGCCAGATCACTTCGAGGTCTTCGAGGCTGCCATCCAGTACCAATCGGGCTCGCGCTACGGCGGCGCCGCGTCCCTCATCATTGGCTTCGACAAAGCTCAGATAGATGAACTGGTTGCTTTCGAATTGGGGGTGCAGTGCTATATCTCCGAGGCCGCCCTGGGACACATGCTCTACTTCCGGTACGCCATTGATCGTGCCGGTACCATCACTGTTTGGATCATACAATCGCAGAGCGCCGGCCATTTCGCTTACCAACAAGCGGCCATCCGGTAAAAATGCCATGGCCCAGGGAGAGTCGAACCGGGCCACTTCGCTTACGCTAAAGGGCAGTACGTCGGTTCCTGGGTCTGCGGTTGGTTGCTCGGCGGCTGCCTCTTCTGCATCGCGGGCCACCTCTGCTGTGGCTTCAGGGTCAGCCGGCGTACCGGTATCCGGCGTCGTGGCAGCGGGCGAAGGTGTGGTGGTCTGGGTGTCAGAATCCGCCGAATTGTCGCAGGCGGCCAACAGGCCGAGTGTGGCGAGAAAGATCAGCGAATGTCGGAAAGGAATCATGACAGCTCCTGTGTCCTGTGGTTTTCAGGTAGGTATAACGCGTTCAATCGTTTAAGAGTAGGTTGGCTGGGATGATTCGCAAGTTGGAAAAATGAGCGGCGCAAACGGATCGTTATTGCCCGAGGGGCGCTACACTTGGCTCCAGACAGAGCCGAAGGAGAGATAGGGATGGACTGGCGAGGCAGGCGACAGAGTCGCAATATTGAAGACCGGCGTGGGCAACCGCTGCAGGGCAGTGGCGGTGGCGCTGGGATAATGATGCTGCTGCGGATATTGCCCTGGTTGTTGCGCACACGCATAGGACGCGTCCTGCTGGGGTTTGGTGTTGTCGCCTTTATCGGCGCGCGCATGCTCGGTATCGACCTGTTACAACTGGGTGGCTCGATGCCGCAGCAGACCGTCAGTCTTTCTGCCGAAGAACAGCAGCTGGCCGAGTTTGTCTCCGTGGTGTTGGCCGATACTGAACAGACCTGGAAGACGGTTTTTGCCGAGTCGGGTAAACAGTACGAGGAGCCGGTATTGGTGCTGTTCAACCAGCGCGTGGCCTCCGCCTGTGGCTCAGCCAGTTCTGCTGTTGGGCCTTTTTACTGCCCGGCGGATCGCAAGGTATATCTCGATCTGAGCTTCTTCCGCGATCTGGATCGCCAACTCGGTGCGCCCGGTGATTTCGCCCAGGCTTATGTCGTCGCCCATGAAGTAGGGCATCACATACAGACCATCCTGGGCATCAGCCAGCAAGTACGTAGCGCCGGTCAGGGCAAGTCCGCTGCGGTGGTCAATGCGCTGTCGGTACGACAGGAATTGCAGGCCGACTGTTTTGCCGGTGTGTGGGGTCATGCCGCACATCACTACAGCAACATGCTCGAACCGGGTGATCTGGAGGAAGCATTACAGGCGGCTGCGGCCATCGGCGACGATCGGCTGCAAAAACGCAGTGGCGGTGATGTCGTGCCAGACAGTTTTACCCATGGCACCTCGGCGCAGCGGGTAAGCTGGTTCAAGCGTGGATTTGAGAGTGGCGATATGGGCCAGTGCGACACCTTCTCAGCAGATATCTGAGCAGGACACCCCTCGCCCGATGGGGACGGCGGGCGAGGGATGTCCTGACATCTCGTCTGACTCACCGGTTCTCCTTGTGGCATCTTCCGAATGGTATGTGTAATTTCAAGGCCTATCCTGCGGAGGAAAATAACAATGTCAGTCGAAGCGCAGTTCCAGACCCACGAAGTTCATAATCAGCCGGAGCCCATGCCGGCCTATAACCTGTGGCGCAGTGATCTGCCTTTGCAGCTGGCAATTGCGCGCCATGGCGGAGGTTGGGCGGCCGAAGCGCTGGATGCCATGGGCGAGCTGACCGGGCACGAATTGATGGAAGCGGGGGAGCTGGCTAACCGGCACCGCCCGGAGCTGCGTAGCTTTGACCGCTATGGTCGACGGATCGATGAGGTGGATTTTCACCCGGCGTACCATCAATTGATGGGCGCGGCCATGGCCAACCAGATGCATAGCTTCGCCTGGAGCAATCAACAGAAGCCCGGCGCCCATGTGGCGCGGGCCGGTCTCATGTATCTGTACAGCCAGGCTGATGCGGGTACCTGTTGCCCTCTGACCATGACCTACGCAGCGATACCCGCCCTGCGCCATAGCCCCGAATTGGCCAGCCAATGGCTGCCGCGCTTGCTGTCTTCCGAATACGATCCCCGTACGCTACCTGCCGAGCAGAAACGTGGCTGCACCATTGGCATGGGCATGACCGAGAAGCAGGGCGGTTCGGATGTGCGAGCCAATACCACCCAGGCGCTGCCGCAAGCGGATGGGAGTTATCGGCTGGTTGGACACAAGTTCTTTTTTTCCGCCCCCATGTGTGATGCACATCTGGTGCTGGCGCAGACCGGGCAGGGCATCGGCTGCTTCCTGCTGCCCAGAGTACTCGCTGACGGCTCGTTGAATGCGGTGCGTGTCCAGCGCCTGAAGGACAAGCTGGGCGACTGGAGCAACGCCTCATCTGAAGTGGAGTTCCTCGGTGCTACGGCCTGGCTGGTAGGGCAGGAAGGCCGTGGCGTGGCCAAACGGTGTTCAGCCGCGGAACCGTATTGCTGTCTGTGCCAAGAACGGCGAGTTCATTTGTGCCGCCCTGTTTGCTGCCGCTCACCTGGGCGCCACCCTGGTCGTACTCAACTGGCGGCTGAGCAGCGCAGAGCTGGATTACGCTCTGAGCGACAGCAAGCCGGTCGCTCTGCTCTCCGAAGCCGTATTCAGCCCGGCGCTGGAACCTGTTGTCGAGAAACATCCCGGGTGGCTATTGGTTGGCTCAGGCGAAGGCGCACTGGGCACCTGCTACGACAGCATCCAGCAGACTCCAGCAACTGGACGCATCGTCTGGACTGCAGCAGCGGATGCCCCGGCGGTGATCATGTACACCTCAGGCACAACCGGTCGCCCCAAGGGCGCCATGCTGTCACATGAAGCGCTGATCAATACCGCAATGAGCACCACCGCCACCCTGGATTGGAACTGCGATTATCGGTTCCTGCTGGTGGCTCCGCTGATATGCAACATGCTGCGTGGTTGCAGTTGCGTGCTGGCGGCGGATTTTGACCCGGTGGGGATCTGGGGTGTTATCCAGCGCGAGCGCATCAACATGATGATGACCGTGCCGCTGATGCTGCAGGCCATGTTCCAGATCGCCCGCAGCCGTGAGGTGGACACCAGTAGCCTGGCCTGGGTGATCTGTGGCGCATCCATGGTGCCGCCCGAGCTTATCGAGGCCGGTGCGGCACTGGGTATTCAGGTACAGCAGGTTTACGGTATCACCGAATGCTGCGGCGCACTGACCTTTTGGACTCAGCATATGGGCATGGCCCACAAGGACTCCCATGGTCTGGCTGTCCTGAACAGCGAACTGAAGATAGTCGACCCGAGCACTCACCAGAGCATGCCAGAGGGCAGTGAGGGAGAAATCTGGTTCCGTGGCCCCATGGTGTTTTCAGGCTACTGGAATAACCCCGAGGCGACCGAGGCGGTGCTGGTAGATGGTTGGTATCGCACGGGGGATATCGGGCGCATCGACAGCGCTGGCTTCCTGCATGTGATCGATCGGCTGAAGGACATGATCATCAGCGGCGGCGAGAATATCTATCCGGCGGAAATCGAAGCGGTACTCGGTCAACTGGATGGCATTCTTGAGCTGGCTGTGGTTGGTCAGGCAGATGAACGTTATGGCGAAGTCCCGGTCGCTTTCATCGTGCGCAAGGAAGGGGCAATCCTGAGTGAAGCCGATGTCATCAACGCCTGCCGCGAAAAACTGGCGGGCTATAAATGCGTCAAACGAGTGGAATGGGTCAGCGCATTGCCCCGCAACTCAGTGGGCAAGGTATTGAAGCGGGAATTACAGTCACTGGCTTGAGCAGGCGATGGGAGAAAGAAAAAGCCCCAGCTGTTGCCAGCTGGGGCTTTGTTTTTGGTGCCGGCGTAATCTGAATCAAGTGTGTAACTATTTGAATTTATTGTGATTATCTCGGTTCAGTTTTTCCTTGGTGATCTTTTTGGTATACCAAATGAAAAAATGGCTCATTGTGATGGAATGCTGCAGCTGGTTTCCCGTGCGAGTGGTGTGCGAGGTTGTCCATGGCAAATTCAGTCATTTTGATCTTTCCGCCTTTTCTCTCGTAACTCGATTGCGAGCTCGAAGGCGCTCATTGGCTTGGTCTGGCTGCTGGACCTGTTGCTGAGTGAGCTGGGAGTCGGCTTGTTTGGGGTCGCGCCTTGGTTGTGGTCGACGTCGTACATATCTTGTTCTTTCGGCGGTGCTGCATGATGTTGAGCTGGTGGCGGTTGTCCTTGATCAGATACAAGGGCCTGGCTTGATACAGCGATCACGTTGTTGGTTGCACTTGGGCTCGCCGGGTTTAAAGGCACTGCGTATTCCGCGCCATCGTGACCACCCATTCCGTTTCAACGTGACCGCCTGTTC
>CAYYUQ010000041.1:0-29161 GCA_964474945.1 uncultured Halopseudomonas sp.
GTGCAGGCCAACTTCGAACAGCTGTGCAGCTTCGAGAATGCCGTGCATCCGAAGGACAACATCGAAGCACTGAAGGAACTGATGCAGAACATCCAGAAGTTCAGCTGATCTCCAGCTGAATAGCACAAGGCCCACCTGGCGACAGTGTGGGCTTTTTCATTTCGGCTTTCGCCGATCTGGCATCCACAGTAGAATTTCGCGCCTTGTCGCGATGATCAGCTCTTCCGCGGAATCGGCCGATGTCAGTCACCAGAGGAAAGCCGCAGCCATGAACGTCATCATTGTCAGGGACTACAACGAGTTGAGCGATGCAGCCGGCAGCATCATCACCGACCTTGTGCGCACCAAGCCGGACTGCATCCTTGGGCTGGCCACCGGCGGTACGCCGCTGGGCACCTATCAATATCTGGTGGAACGCTATCGTGCCGGCGACATATCCCTTAAGGACGTGCAGACCTTCAATCTCGATGAATACTGCGAGCTGCCACGCAACCATGAACAGAGCTACTACCGCTTCATGCATGACAACCTGTTCCGGCATGTCGACCTGCGCCCGGAGAATGTGCATATCCCCTGCACCGAAGGCGGTAACCTGCAAGCCCAGTGCGACACCTACAATCGGCTACTGAACAGTGTCACGGTAGATCTGCAATTACTGGGCATTGGCAGTAATGGGCACATTGGCTTCTGCGAACCGGGTACTTCCTTCGCACAGGAGACCTTCCTGGCCCGGCTGAGTGACAAGACCCGCGAGGACAATCAGCGCTTTTTCAATAGCCTTGATGAGGTGCCCACCACCGCCATTACCATGGGCATCAAGAATATTCTGCAAGCCAAGTCCATCCTGCTGATCGCCAGTGGTTGCGGCAAAGCCGAATGCATCAGCCAGATGGTCAAGGGCCCGGTTACCGAAGCCGTCCCGGCTTCAGCCCTCCAGCTTCATCCCGACGCCACTGTGATCGTCGACGAGGAAGCCGCCAGCCTGCTCTATCAAAACGAGCAACCTGAACTTTGCTCGGGCGAACAGCTCCAGGCCGAACAACCTCATGGACGCCCTCCTTTTTGATGCTCGGGCTCATCCGCGCATCGTGTCGCAGACTCATGAAGGGAAGCGGCCCGCAGATATCGTGTATCCGCGTGTTCGAGCGGGATTTGGTTCGCTATCTACCTGATATCCACGAACCTAGAATAGGCCTAAGTAATTCATTCTCCCCCTTTTTTGTCGCCATGTTACTGCTGCTTGCCGCATGGAGACAAAGGTCGTCCGCGTCCCTGCCACAAGTCAAAAAAACTCGTTATAAAAAAAACAGTACGGATTGCTTGAAAAAAATATTGGTGTTGGTAGGATCAGCTGAAATATATAAAAACAAAATCGGACTCACGTATCCATGCCCAGTGTCAGGCTCTTATCCAAGTCGACCTATAGACTCTATTCTATAGTCTCCACTTACCCGCAAGCGCATTTTAGATGCCGTCCGTCCTGTTTTTTAAAAAGCAGAGATAGGACTACCTCAGGTATTCCACAAGGCTCCGGAAGCTTGGAGGCAATATGGGCTGCCTGAAAGTGATTACCCTCATCAAAAAACGCGCAGACCTGACTCAATCCGACTTCAGCAACCACTGGCGTACCGTTCACCGTCAGCTCGCCCTGCGGTTGATTCAGGCAGGTTATTTCCATGGCTATATACAGAATCATCGTATGGATATCGAGATGCCTGGTTGGGAGTCAGTAGCAGACGGCGCTCCGGAGCTCTGGATCAATCACCCAGAAGACCTCCAGCGTCTACAGGCCAGCGACGAATATCAGCAGGGCGCCAAGCCAGACGAAGCCAATTTCATGACCTTGCCATCTACATCCATCGTAGGCCGCGAACAAGTACTTATCGACGCCCCCGTTCTGTGCTCACTGGACCAGCCGATCAAAGTAATGCTGACGGTGCAGCGGGCTGCAACGCTTGCCGCGGATGACTTCGCGAATCTTTGGCTGCAAGGCGACGCTCCCTACCTGATGCCTGGAGCAAAGCCGCTGCGGCTGACCAGGATTGCTGCCCTGCCCGGCACATCAAGTGACTTCGATGGGACTGAATCGAGCTGGTGGCCCAGTCTGGAGTATTTCGCGCAGAAATGGGCCGATCGACGGCCGACCGGTAGCGGCTTGACGACCGGCTCCGCTAAAGGGCTGCTGGCCAGAGAGGAGTGGATCGTTCGACCCGACCAAGCTGTTGGCATCAACCTCACCGATCGTACCTGAGCCGCGCGACACGCAACTGTTCCGAACAACAAACCAAACAAGAGGGCGAACAGTGAACGACGATAAAAACCCAACAGAGCAGGACAAGGGCAATCTACCCCGTATGCAGACAGGCATGAAAACCTCGAAGAACCAGCTGCTGAATCTGGGTCGTTATCAGGAGTCACGCATACGCCCTTTCTCAGACGCTGGATAAATATCTAAACAATAATCTTGAGGAGCAACCATGACTGTGAATATAACCACCAGCAAACTCGGCCAAGCGCGTTGCCCCGGCGCACCGTCGACCCAGGAAATTATCCACCGTGACGGACGCCCAGTCCCGGATGTGCTCGCCATGGAAGCGCCTTGTTTTCTTGGGGACGAGGATATGTCATATGAGCGCTATATCTCCCCAGCGTTCTTTCAACGTGAAATGGCACTGTTGTGGCCCAAGGTCTGGCAATGGGCCTGCCGTGAGGAACACATTCCTGAGCCGGGTGACTTTCATGTTTATGAAGTCGGTCATTATTCGGTCATTGTAGTACGCACCCAAGATGGCGCCGTCAAAGCCTATTACAACGCTTGCCTGCACAGAGGCACCAAGCTCAAACCATCCGGCGCGGAAGGAAATTCCCCAAGCATTCGCTGCCCCTTCCATGGCTGGACCTGGAGCCTGGACGGTGATCTGGAACGGTTGCCATGCCCTTGGGATCTGCCGCATGTCGAACAGGACCGAAACAAGTTCAAACTCCCCGAAATCCGTGTGGGTCTTTGGGGCGGTTTCGTTTTCATCAATATGGATCCTGATGCACCTACTCTGGAAGAGTTCATGGGTGTACTGCCAGCACACTTCAAAGATTGGGACTTGTCGAAGCGTTTCGTTGAGGTCCATGTAGAGAAGGAGATCAACGCCAACTGGAAGTCGACCATGGAAGCATTCATGGAAAACTACCATACCCAGGAGACCCACCCCCAGTTGCGCTACGGCAATGGCGATGAGAATACCCAGTACGACATCTTTGGGGATCATGTTTCGCGCTTCTATGCCACTAACGGCGTTAACAGTCCGCATCTGGAGCAGCCGTTAACCGAGCAGGAGTTATTAAACACCATGCTAGTGGGCGACCGCACTGTCGTCACCGAGCCGCCCAAGCTAGAAGCTGGCGAAACTGCCCGGGTGGCCATGGCGCGAATGCTGCGCGGCATTATGAGCGAGAAGTATGGCGTCGACTTGTCCCAGTTTACCGATACTGAAATGCTCGACACTATGGAATACAACCTATTTCCCAACATGGTGTTGTTCCCAGGCATCTCGCTGCCCATGGTCTATCGTTTCCGGCCGATTGGTATGGATACCGGACGAACCCTGTTCGAGCTGCTGATTCTGCGCCCTGTTCCAGACAATGGCCCCCGACCGGAACCGGCTGTCCCGGTCCGCCTCAGGGAAGAAGACTCCTTCACCACGGTACCGGGCATGGACCCGAGCTTCGGTCATGTCTTTGACCAGGATACTGACAACCTCCGCAACCAGCAGCAAGGAATGCTGACATCGAAGAAACCGGGTCAGACTCTCACCAATTATCAGGAAGTTCGGCTGCGCCACTTTGAACAGACGGTGGACAAGTACATGAGCGGCGAGAGGATCACACCATGATCCGTGGGATACATCACCCCTCGATCACCACAGCAAACCTCGACCGGCTGGTGAATTTCTACTGTCAGGTTATCGGATTCACCCTGGTGGACAGGTTCGGCTGGGACAGCAGCGATCTGATTGACAAGGTGGTGGGCCTGGAGAATTCAGCAACACGGGGCGCCATGCTGAGCGCAGGCAACTGCTATCTGGAGCTATTCGAATACAGCAGCCCTGAGCCCCGGACCCAAGAACGTCTGCGTCCATGCGACCCGGGATACACACATATCTGCTTGGACGTGGTGGATATCCAGCATGAATACGCACGACTGCTCGCTGCCGGCATGCCTTTCAACACGGCACCGGAGAACTTCGGCGAGCTATGGGCGGCTTACGGCCGAGATCCTGACGACAACATTATAGAAATTCAGGAAACGCTCCCGAACCAAGTTTTTGCATTGGAACTACTCACAGCAGTCGATACCCGTAATGCGCCCACATCAACTCAAGAAAGGACCAAGAACGAATGAAACTTAAAGGAAAGGTAGCGCTGGTGCTTGGTGCCAGCAAGCCGGGAAATATGGGGCAGGTCATCGCACAGCGACTGGTGGACGAAGGGGCTCGCGTGGTGGTGAGCGGCCGCAATATGGAGGAGCTGCGGAAATTCGCCGCAAGGTCTCACAAGATGCATCCGATTGCCTGCGACGTCACAGTGAAAAAAGATATCGAGCAGTTGGCTCGAGGTTGCACCGACCATTTTGGTACCCCAGATATCGCAGTTAACGCTTCAGGCTGGGCACATGCCAGCCCATTCTGCGACATAAGTGAGGAGGACCTGTTGACCATGCTGAACGTTCAGTTCAAAGGCCCTTTCCAGTTTCTCCAGGTGCTGGTGGATACAATGCGTCACCGGGGTGGCTCCATTATCAACATCAGCTCTGTCACGGCAACCGTTCTGAGCGAAAACTATGCCTCCTACATGGGTACCAAAGCTGGAATCGATCATGTGGTGCGCGCTGTCGCAAATGAGTTCGGCAAGTATGGCATACGAGCCAATTCAGTTTCCCCTGCACTAACCGATACGCCGATGACAGAAGGCGTATTCCAGAATGCCGCCCTTGTTGAGTTCTTTACCAACTGTTTCCCGCTGGGACGCCTCGGCACCAGCGAGGATATTGCCGCCGCAGTGGCATGGCTGGCCCATGACGAATGCTTCATGACTGGACAGAACCTGCAAGTCAATGGAGGCATCACCTTGCGCGGTTTACCCAGTTCTGAGCAGCGCTTGGAGGCAATGAGGAACAACCATTCTTTATAAATAAACTTAATGAGGGCCTAATAAAAATAGAGAACAACAACTAATCATACAACGGTTTATAACACTGTATCTTAAGAACAATAAAAGTAGGCAAAAAATGAGCATAAAAACCTTGCGTGAACGGATCGCCCCCCTTACGACTACTTCTGTAGCAGTAGCGCTGGCCATCTCCGTGAATGTCTCTGCAGCCGTTTCCGAACAGGAAGCAAATCTTCTCGGCACTACCCTTACTCTGCATGGTGCTGAGAAGTTCGCTAACGCCGACGGCTCTATTCCCGAATACACAGGTGGATTGTCTCGGAATTTCTCACCACCCGGCTTTGTCGCGGGCGCTGGTTATTACCCGAACCCCTTTGCGGACGAAAAACCACTGTTCTCGGTTTCTGGCGCAAATATCGCCGAACATGAGAACCATCTGACAGTTGGTGCAAAAGCTCTGCTTCAGAGGTTCCCGGACTTCCGCATGGATATCTATCAGACGCATAGAACGATTGGCTACCCGGATTATGTTCTGAACCATTGTAAGAGCAACGCTCTAAATGCCTCCCTGACCGAGTCTGGACTTGGCGTGGAAAATGCCTACGCTTGCGCGCCTTTTCCTATTCCAAAGAACGGACTTGAAATAATCTGGAACAACTTCCTGAGATACGCTGAGGGCGTTCGCACTCATGCATTGCAGTCGGCCACCTTGGTAGACGCCAGCGGCCACAGAACCAGCTTAGGCGACATACACTATCATCCAGTTAACCTGTACGCAGACCCCACCAAGGATAAGCTGGAAAGCTCTAACTCGCGGATGTTCCACAGTACAACTATAGGCCCGCCCGCTCAGAACGGTTATATCCTGCTACAGCATTACTCTATTAACTACGACAAGCAAGACTCCCAGACGTGGTCTTATACACCAGGGCAGCGCCGTGTGCGAATTGCACCTGAGTTCGCATACGATACTCCTATTGCCAGTTATGGTGGCGCAATCTTCTATGACGAGATCAACGGCTACGCGGGCCGCCCCGATCGGTTTGACTGGAAGATCATGGGCAAGCAGGAAATCTATGTGCCCTATAACAATTACGACCTGCTGGTTGCTTCGCGAGAAGACTCCCTAGACGATAACTTCGTCAAACCGGAGGTCATGCGCTGGGAGAAGCATCGTGTTTGGGTGGTAGAAGGTACCGTTAAACCTGGCGAGCGCCACACCTATTCCAGACGCACTTTCTACATTGATGAAGACACGTGGGCCGTAACCGCCACCGAGTCCTATGACAATGCCGGCGAAATCTACCGTATCGGCTTTTTCCCGACAGTTGCAACATGGGATCACGAGACATACTACGCTATGGTCAACTGGTATGACTTCACCAAAAACAACTACCTGATGGGTAACGTCGTGAACCTGCCAAATGCCAAGCTGGAAGTGTTCGATGACACTGGCAACCCGACCAAGTATCGCTCCACCTCACTGTCGGGTCGCGGCATCCGCTAATAAAAGGGAAATTCGGAACGTTTACCGAACCTCATAACAGATGCAGTCTTAATAATCAGGAAGTAGATATGAAGAAAATAAAGACTCCAAGCCCTGCCCTGCCACATTTCACGCTATTAGGAATGCTAGGCGTTTGCGCAATCACCGGTAATGCCTACGGATTTCAGGCATACTCGTCCGATGACATGTCCGTACATTGGGACAATACCGTACAGTACAACCTAGGTATGCGCGTCAAGGATGCCGACGACAGAATTCTCAACAACCCGGCGTTCCATGAGTCAAACAAGAAGTTTTCGGATGCTGGTGATATCGTAACCAACCGCATTAACGTTCTGTCAGAACTGGATGTTATCTACAAGAAGGACTTCGGCTTCCGTCTCAGCGGTTCGGCCTGGCGAGACTTCGCGTATGACAGTGACGTTGAGTTTGATCCCGCTGTCATGCCCGCGGGGTCCAGCTACTCTGGTAACAAGTACGATAGCTACACTGACCGCTACTATCGCAGCGGTGCACAGGTACTGGATGCTTTCCTGTTCGCATTCCGTGATAACTACTCGGTACGTCTGGGCAGGCTGACCCAGTTTTGGGGCAACGCCGTGTTCTTCGGAGCCCAGGGGATCAACTACTCGCAGAACGCAGCGGACAACATCAAGGGGTCGGCTTCTCCAGGTACGGAGGCGAAGGAACTGGCGATACCTCGCGCCCAGATTCTGTATGAGGCGCAACTCAGCGATAACCTCAGCATCGCCACCCAGTATTTCCTGGAATTCCAGCCAAACCGCAACCCGGAAGGCGGTACCTATCTGGGGGCAGCCGGGTTCCTCTGGTACGGACCAGACCGTATGCTCGGTGGACTCTCGCGCGGCAGTGATTACGAGCCTGACGAAATCAACAACAACTTCGGCGTTAAACTCTCTTGGACACCTGAATGGCTTCAGGGCACGCTCGGCGTCTACTACCGACGACTTGATGAAGTACAACCTTGGGCTCCAATGGCAGAGTATGACAGCGCAGGCAGCATGCGCAGCTACCATCTTGCACACGCCGATGACGTCACTCTGATCGGTCTCAGCCTCGATAAGCAGATAGGCACACTGAGCACAGGCTTCGAACTGTCGTGGCGCAAGGACACCGCGCTTAACAGTGCGATGAACACCACAGGCTTGGGGCATGAGGGTGCCCGAGGCGATACTCTGAACGTCATCGCCAATGCAATAAGCGGATTGACACCTAATCGGTTCTACGACACCGGCACCGCCGTGATGGAGCTGGCCTACACCCGCAAGCTCTCGGTCAGTGACAATAAGGAGCTCTACAACGGTGAAAACGACGGCGGCTGCCCGACAGGCAGCAAGTGGGACGGCTGCTCCACCGATGACTCCTTAGCGGTAGCTGCCAGCGTCACGCCCCAATGGCTCCAGGTGTACCCGGGGCTGGACTTGAGCATGCCACTGTTCGTTCAATACGGCGTATCTGGCAACGCTGCAACGCTCAACGGGGGGGTGGCTCAAGGAGCGATGGTCTATACCGCCGGCATCAGCGCTCTGTATCGCCAGACCTACAAGGCCACCTTGCAGTACAACGGCTATGACGCACGAGCCAAGACCCAGAACGGCATTTACACCAGCGGCAACGGCGCATTCATGTGGAATGACCGCGACTGGATCTCGCTGACACTATCAGCAACATTCTAAAACCCGGACTGGCGTATTCATCTGAGTGCGCCAACCACACTTATGAGCGCGTTGCGACCTGATGTGCCGGAAATATGAGATCACCATGAAAGTCGACTTTTCGAAACTTACCGCCGCTGAGAGCTACCGCTGGCTAGCCTGCACCGTCACGCCACGCCCTATAGCTTGGGTATCGACGCGCTCGAATGCTGGCGTGAATAACCTTGCACCTTTCAGTTTCTTTCAGATCATCTGCGACAAGCCCGCCACGCTGATGGTCAACATTGCCGCCCATGAGAATGGCAAGCTCAAAGATACGCTGAATAACATCCGGGATAACGGCGAGTTGGCAATCCAATTGGTTAGCGCTTCACTTGCCGGGCAGATGAATGAATCCTCCGCCTCCCTGTCACCTGAGATCAGCGAGTTCGAGCACGCCTCGATCGTGGGCATCCCCTCGGCGTTAATCAAGCCACTGCGAGTGCGGGACTCGCCCGTGAGCTTCGAATGTCGTCTGGCACAAATCATTCCCTATCCCCCGGAAAAACCACGCTGGTATACGGTATATGCGGATGTGCTACTCGCCCATATCGACGATCAGGTACTGGACATAGAAGGACGCGTAGATCCGCGCAGGCTGGATGTACTGGGCAGGCTAGCCGGCAACGACTTCTGCCGTACTCAAGAGGTTCTGGAGCTGATACGGCCACTATAGACATCACCTTGCGATAACTTCCATATCCATAGAACAACAATCTGATAGGAACAGTCATGCGATATCGACTACCCACCAAGTTATCGGGTGCTATCGGCAGCCTGATACTCATCGCGACAATCAGCGCAGCCCAGGCTGAAACACTGCCGCGCTTCCAAGACCCGTTGGATACTGCCGCCGCGCAGATACAAAGTGCCGTCCTGGCCGATCAGCAACCCATGCTGACTGTAGTCCAGGCCGGGCAGCGCCTCGTGGCCGCAGGCTTACGCGGCCTGATCTTACTATCTGACGATCAAGGTGAAAGCTGGCGCCAAGCGCAGGTACCCGTTCAGTCAGACCTGACCGCCGTGCATTTCCCAACCGATATCAAAGGCTGGGCCGTGGGCCACGAAGGCGTCATTCTGCATAGTGACGACGGTGGCGAAACCTGGCATAAGCAGCTGGACGGCAGAATTGCGGCTGAAGTACTTGCCCCTTACTATCAACGAGAGCTCACCCTCGATAACGACTGGATACAACCATATCTGGAGCAATTGTTGTTCAACACCGAAGCAGGGGCCATCCTACCGTACCTCGGTGTCCATTTCGAAGATGAGCTGACCGGTTATGTGGTTGGAGCATTTGGCATGGCACGCAAGACAGAGGACGGAGGTAAGTCCTGGATGCCATGGCTGCATCGGATGGACAACGACCATTTTCTCAATCTGAACGACATCCGTGCCGTTGGTCAGGACGTGTATGTAGTGGGAGAACAGGGAACCGTTTTCAGGTTGGACCGGGCTGCTGACCGATTCACTGCCGTGCACACCAGCTACGACGGCAGCTTCTTCGGTGTAACAGGTAATGATCAGCGGGTGATCGCATTCGGTCTAAAAGGAAACGCCTTCTCCAGCAGCGATCGAGGGGCTTCCTGGCAGATGGTACCGACCAATGTGGAGGACAGCTTAACTGCTGGGGCTGTATCCGGCGATGGCGGCAAAGTCATGCTGATCACTGCAGGAGGCCGCCTGGTGCTGAGCCAGGACGGAGGTACTCACTTCACAACCTTCAGTGCTGTTCGCCCGATGCTCTATGCCGGTATCACCGCCGCATCTTCCAATAACTTCGTGCTGGCAGGGTGGCACGGACTGGTCCGCCAACCCATTAAACGTAAGGCGACCCCGCCTTCTGAGCCATCCGAGGAACTGCTGCCATGAACAGCACTTACATAAACCCTGAACAGGAACGGATGCCCGCGTGCGCGGACGTCAATGAGTTTAATAGGCGCTCCGGCAGCGTGCCTGAATGCATATTGTTCAACCACCGAGCGCTCTTCCTACTGCTCTTCGCGCTGATCACTGTATTTCTGGGATACCAAGCAACACAACTGCGCATGAACGCCAGTTTCGAAAAGGTGCTACCACAGTCCCATGAGTACATCCAAAACTATCTGGAGAATCAGGACGCGCTGCGTGGACTGGGTAACGGCATCCGCATAAACGTGCAGCATCTGAATGGTGATATCTACGACAAAGAATATCTTCAGGCTTTACAGGATATTAGTGACACGGCTTTTCTACTGCCCGGAGTCGACCGGTCTTTCATGAAGTCGTTGTGGACCCCCGCCGTGCGCTGGACCGAGGTCACAGAGCAGGGGTTCAAGGGTGGCCCCGTCATGCCAAACCGCTTTGACGGCTCTCGCGATGCGATGGAACAACTGCGCCAGAACGTTCAACGTGCTGGCCTAGTGGGCAGTCTGGTTTCCAATGACCTGCGCTCCAGCATGATTGTAGTCCCGCTCCTTGATCGTGACCCAACTACCGGCGAAGCACTCGATTACGCCGAACTATCGCGCGAACTCGAGCAGAAAATCCGCTCCAAACAATCAGCAGATCTAGCCATTCACATTGTCGGATTCGCCAAGGTCACCGGCGACCTGATCGACGGCATTCAGCAGATGATGGCCTATTTTCTGGTTGCCACGATTCTCGCTGCCGTGGTGATGTACTCATACAGTCGCTGCCTGCGAAGCACCCTATTGGTCCTGGGCTGCTCTCTGCTGGGCGTAATCTGGCAACTGGGATTGGTCAATCTTATGGGTTTCGGTCTGGACCCGTATTCCATCCTGGTGCCCTTTTTGGTATTCGCCATCGGCATCAGCCATGGCACCCAGATAATGAACGGGACTATGCAGCAGATCGGCCGAGGCTGTCACCGCTACGTCGCAGCTCGGTACAGCTTTCGCAAACTCGCGGGCACAGGGCTGATAGCTCTGATCACCGACATGTTCGGCTTTGCAGTGCTACTGGTGATCGACATCCCTGTAATTCGTGATCTCGGGCTGACAGCCAGCATTGGCGTGTTCGTACTGATAATTACCAATTTGGTGTTGCTGACCGTTATGCTGTCCTACCTGGGCGTAGGCGGAAAAGCAGCAGCCAGGGCCGTCGCAGCCGAAACATCTCAAGCACAACCCGCTTGGCAGAAATATTTTGTCAGATTCACTGAACGCCGCCACGCGGTCGCGCTGCTAAGCGTGATGGCACTGCTGACCCTCGCCGGCCTCCACATTCGGCAGGACCTAAAAGTAGGTGATCTCGATGCCGGAGCGCCGGAACTGCGTCCGGACTCACGCTATAATCTCGACAACGCCTTTATCACCGAGAACTACGGCCTGTCCTCCGATCAGTTCGTGGTAATCGTGAAGACCGCCACTGAAGGTATCGGCCGCCACCAGACCATGATCGAAATGGATCGACTTGAACAGGAGATGCGCAAACTACCATCGGTCCAAACCACGGTATCCCCGGCGCATCACATGCGCTTCGTTACAGCGGCAAGTTATGAAGGCTCCCCAAAATGGCTTTCCGTAAACCGCGAACAGTCTGTTCTATCAGCCAGTCTCAATCTGGTAGCAGCCTATAACCCAGAACTGATTAACAAAGACTGGTCTGTCGCTGCGGTAGTTGTCTATCTCAAAGATCATAAAGCTGAAACTCTGCAGCAGGTGGTCGAGGTAGCTGAACGTTTCGCCATTGAGCACAGTAATGGCGATCATCAGTTCCTTTTAGCCGCCGGCTCTGCAGGCGTAGAAGCCGCCACCAATATCACGGTTGAGAAAGCTAACTCAGCAATGATGTGGCTGGTCTATGCAGTTGTCATCACCCTCTGTCTGATCAGCTTCCGCAGCTGGCGCGCAACCCTTGTGGCAGTACTGCCGCTGGTGTTCACCTCCATCCTGTGCGAAGCGCTGATGGTCTGGATCGGCATCGGCGTCAAGGTCGCCACCCTGCCAGTGCTTGCCCTCGGTGTTGGCGTCGGGGTCGACTACGCACTTTATCTGCTGGGCGCTCAGCTTGCTGCGCAGCGGCGTGGTGCCAGCCTGGCCCAGGCTTATGGACAAGCGCTGACCTCTACTGGACGAGTCGTGGCGCTGATTGGCGTCACGTTAGCCGTTGGCGTAGTGACCTGGGCATTCTCGCCGATCAAGTTCCAAGCTGACATGGGTATTTTGCTCACCTTCATGTTTCTGTGGAACATGATAGGAGCGCTGATACTGATCCCAGCCCTATCGCACTTCCTGCTGCCCAGCGGTTCCGGCGCCGTAGCTGTGAATGTTGGTATGCGCGCTCACTCACTCACTCATCCAGCACCTGACGCCGATGCATGCCTACAAACCACTCAATCAAACAAAGTACCGGAGTCCGTATGATGAAAAACAATATAGATAGCATCAATTACACCACCGTCTGCGCCGAAAGCGATGTAGCAGCTGGTCAGTCCAAACGCGTTAATGTCAATGGCCGCGACATCCTGATATGCAATGCAGGAGGGGCCTTCCACGCCATCGAGGACAAATGCCCTCACGCGGGCGCCTCATTTGAAGGTGGGCGGATCCGCGGCAAGTTCATTTCCTGTCCATTACATGGGGCACGATTTGATATTACCAATGGCCGATGCCTGGGCGGAGCTTATAAGTCAGTAAGCTGCTTCGATGTAAAGGTTGAAGATGGTCTGGTTCTTGTAGGGAGGATTACCGACCCGACATTGATCGCGACGGGCTGACCCCGACAATAAGGAGTGTGCTCGAGCAGAGGCTGACTCGCCCGAAAGCACTCGATCACGTGGATGCGGATCTGCTGCAGTCGGTATTCTATACCGACTGCAGCATGAGCACGGCAAAACTGCCGCATACGACCACACTATCGATGACGGCATTATTATCAGAGGACGTTGCCTTGACCGTTTTGAGCAAAGTAAGCGCATTTGGAACAGTGCATAACGTGGGCAAAAATGGTGTAAGACAAATGGCCGCCGTGGACACCAGAAGTTCCACACATCCTAACAATCTGAAAAAGGCGCTGCCTAATTGGAGAAGCATCAAGTGAATAACAACTCAGTTTCAGCACACTATCTGCAGATGTCGTGGGTCGTCGATGACCTGCAAAGCGCGATGGACGCCTGGCTGCATAAAGCTGGCGTAGGTCCCTTCTTCGTCATGGAAAATCTGCAGCCGGAGCCTGTATTTTACCGTGGACAACCGGCCGAGCTTGCCTTCAATGTGGCCATGGCTCAAGCGGGGCCCATCCAAATTGAACTCATCCAACAACTCAGCGAGGGCCCTTCTGCTTACCGCGACAGCGTAGATAAAGGCAGCTCGGGGTTTCATCACTTGGCAGTAATCGTAGACGATTACGAGCGGGAAATGGCATTGTATCGGGCAGCCGGCTTTGTACCCGCAACCGAGGCTATTTTCGGAGACATGCGGTATGCTTACATCGATACGCGCAGCGGGCCGACGGCATGTATGGTCGAGGTGATTCAGGATAATCCCGGAATCAGAGAGCTGTTTCACACGATAGCCTCAGCCGCCATCGGGTGGGACGGAAAGAACCCTGTACGTTACCTAGACTAGAGCCTAATCTGATATGGAACAACATGAAAGCCTCTTTCCCTACTCATGCTGAAGTCAGTGTATTGCGTGACAGTAACGCGGGACATCAACAGCGGCGCAGCGCAGAGACGCGGCTGGCCATACTTGATGGAATGATAGAATGCCTAGCCTCTCAGGGGTATGCCCGCACCACAACTCAGCTGATCTGCGAGGTCGCTAAAATATCTCGCGGTGCCATGCTGCATCATTACCCAAGTAAACAGGATCTGATTACAGCTGTAGTCGACTACACCTTCTACAAGCGCATGGAAAACTTCAGTAACAGCGTCAGCCAACTATCCGAGCATGACCGTGTGGCGCTGAACATGGGGATCAAGACGCTCTGGGAGTCCTGCACGACCCAGGAGTATCAGGCGTACGTGGAACTCCACGTCGCAGCCCGCACGGATGAAGAGCTGCGCACCATTTTTGTTCCTCAGGCCGAACGCTATCTCAAGATTTGGGTAGACAATATTCAACACCTATTCCCTGAGTGGTCGCATCTGGATCGCAAGAGCTTCGAGCTCAGTTATGATCTCGTCCGAGCGACGTTTGAAGGTCTGCTTATTAACAGGGATATCGAAAACAAGGAGCGGGAGCAGGTCTTGGTGGGTTTTGTGGCCAACCTGCTAATTGCGTTGCGGGAAGGTGTGCTGAGCTTTCCTTCTGAATCAACGGACGGAAAGCAATCCAACAACACACCTTAGACGCCTCTGAGTATCGAACTCAGCGCAGCGCCAGTGCATGCGTAATAGTGTCACACTGGCGCTCAGAGCCCCACTTCTCGAGATCAAACACGGCCTGCACTGCAACACCATTAATCAGCGTCACGCAATGCTGCGCTAGAAAGTCGACATCTGTATCCTGCGGCAAAGACTGATGCTCAACCAACCCCGCAAACACCATGCGAAACATCTCCTGCGCGCCCAGCAGACGGCTACGCTGCTCTGATTCGAATCGCTCATCGGTGATGGCCAATCCCCAGAACGAAAACCACAGCAACCACTCATCCCGTTGCGCTTCGTTGATGGGCAGAAACGCACGCAGGCAAGCATCCAATTCAGGTGGGGTGCCTGCCAGCAATGGCTCAAGCCGATTACGCGCGCGCTCAACAGTGCTTATATAAGTGTGCAACAGCATCTGCCGTTTGTTCGAAAAGTAGTGGTTCACTACACCGGTACTGTAGCCCGTCACTGTAGCCACCTTGGCAATTGTCAGAGCATCAATACCTTCTCGTGCGACGATGAATCGTGCAGCATCTGCCAGCTCAGAGCGACGCTGGTCGTGATCAACGATCCTTGGCATAGCTACCTCCTACGATACCTGCGTGCAGAATCCTGATTTTTCAACCCCTATTACGGATGGCAAAGAAACAGGCTTTGACAACATAATCCTTTTATTTATACTGACCAATATAAATAAAACAAGAGGAATTATCCCCATGCACTCAGACAAGCGCATCCCGCTCGCAGAAATCGAAGTCGCCCGCTGCCCCTCCGTTAGCGTCCAGGATATCCTGAAGAACGATGGTGACCAACCGCCAGAGATGGCTAATGAGCATTACCGCTTCCTGGGCAACGAAGACATCCCCTTTGAACGCTACACCTCGCGTCGTTTTTACGAGATGGAGATGGAAAATCTGTGGTGCAAGACCTGGCAATGGGCCTGTCGAGAAGACCACATCCCGTCTCCGGGAGATTACTACGTGTACGACATCGGTAGATACTCTATCCTTGTAGTTCGCAACCAACATGGTGAGGTCAAGGGCTATATCAACTCCTGCCTTCACCGCGGAACCAAACTCAAACCGTCTGGAAGCGAGGGAACTACCGCCGAGTTGCGCTGCCCTTTCCATGGATGGAGCTGGGACCTGGACGGGAGCCTCCAGCGCCTGCCCTGCGAATGGGATTTTCAGTATGTCGAGAAGAATAAGTGCCAACTTCCCCAAGTGAGCGTTGGTTGCTGGGGCGGTTTCGTTTTTATTAACCTGGATCCCAATGCCATCCCGCTGAGCGACTATCTTGAGGTATTACCGGAACATGCGCACAATGCTGGCCTAGAAGACAGATATGTATCCGTTCATGTGGAGAAAGAGCTACCCTGCAACTGGAAGATCGCTTCCGAGGCATTTCTGGAATCGTACCACGTTCTGGAAACCCATCCGCAAATGATGCCATCCAACGGTGATATCAACTCCCAATACGACGTTTTCGGCGATCATGTCAATCGCGTCTATGTTGCCAATGGCATCAAGAGTCCGAATATAACCGAGGAGGTTACCGAACAACAACTGTTTGACGCCATGCTGGTTGGTGACGGCAGCGGCGATGGTGAACGCATGCAGGTGCCGCCCGGCATGACCGCTCGGCAGGTCATGGCGAACCACTTCCGTCAGATTATCAAGAACGAGTACGGAATTGACAGCAGCCGTCTATCCACAACTGAAGCTTTAGACACGATTGGTTATTTCGTTTTTCCCAATGGCCACTTTTTTCTCGGCTTGGCCTTCCCAATCGCCTACCGCGTCCGCCCACTGGGTGATGATCACAACAGAAGTCTGTTCGAAGTCTTGGTATTGCGACCCACCAAGCCAGACGAGGAACGCCCTGAGCCCGCGGTTCCCTTACGCCTAGGGGTGGAAGATTCCTATTCTCTGGTTGAGGATCTCAGCGCCCAGGTCGCAGACATTCTGGATCAAGACACCAACAACATGCGTTATCAGCATGAAGGTATGCTCACCAGCCGCAAGGGCGCAGCTTCGTTGGCAACTTATCAGGAGGTTCGTATCCGACATATCCACCAGATTATAGACAAGTATCTGAACCTCCCGAGCTGAGTTCCGCTCGTATTCCAGCTGTCAGTCTCTTAGCTCACCTTTGGGTGAGCTTTTTTTTACATGGGTGATTTTCTCTGCTAAATTACAGTCACCGATGTCTAATAAAAACAATTTGTACTGTAGGTAAAAATATGAACATGATGCTTGATGACCACACCAAGATTATCGCTCGGGACGGCAGTGCCTGGAGCGAACCATCTGTAATGGATGGAGGAACCAGCGAGAACCTGCGAGGCGATGTGATATCCGGTGATCGTTACTGGTCCCGGGAATTCATGCAGAAGGAGTGGGAGCACATGTGGACCCGTGTCTGGCATATCGGAGCACGGGAAGCCGAGATGGAGCAGGCTGGGGACTATGTAGTGCACAATTTCATGCAGGAATCCGTGCTGATCATACGCCAAGAGGATGGCACCTTCCGGGCCTTCTATAATGTTTGCCCACACCGAGGCAATCGGTTGGTATGGGGTGAGGCAGGGGGAATGGAGCGTTTTACCTGTGCATACCACGGCTGGGAGTTCGGTAAGGACGGCGTACTACTGAACGTCCCTGACCCTGAGAACTTCCGCGAAGGCAGTCCCTGCGGTAAGGTGAAGCTTGTTGAGCTCAGCTGCGATACTTGGGGTGGTTTCGTCTGGTACAACATGGCTACCGACGCCACGCCTCTGCTTGAGTATCTAAACCCGCTGCCTACCCAATTCGCGAACCGCGACATGGACAAGATGAAACGCATCGTCTGGCGAAAAGTAGAAGTCAATTGCAACTGGAAGTTCGCCTGCGACAATTTCAATGAGTCCTATCACGTCCGCATAGTGCACCCAACCATGGGCGTTTACGTAGTTGAAGATTATTCTGGTCACACCTTCGAGATGTACGCAAATGGTCACAATCGTGCACTGGAGCTGGGTCAGCCATCCTCCCGCTACGTGCATGACAACGATTACTGGACCAACCTGCTGAAGACCTGGGGCCTGGATCCTGCGGACTATACTGGCCAACCTGCTGAGGCCCGCTTGGCATTACAGCAACAGAAGCGCAAGCTAGGGCCGTCTCGCGGGCACGAATATATGGCTCGCTTGAGTGACGATGAACTCACCGACTTTTTTCATTACACCGCATTTCCCAATCTGACCATTACCGGCACGCCGATGGACGGTGCCATCCACTTCTTCCGCACGGAGCCGCACCCAACCGACCCCGAGAAGTGCACCTTCGAGTACTGGGGCTTGTACCCGGAAATAAAGGGTGAGGACAGCATCATGACCGTAGGCGGCCCTAAACTCTGGGAAGAGGCCGAACCGGAGATCCTCACATTCGGTATTGACGAGGTCGGCGACTTCATCGATGAGGATCTAAGTGTTGCTGTCAACCAGCAGAAGGGCCTGCACTCCCGAGGCTACCGTGACGCCTTGCTTACTGAGCAAGAAGCGCGGGTCCGCAGGTTTCATGAAGTGCTCAATGATTACCTGACTGATCGGCGCTGAGGAGGCGACATGGCTGAACCGACTTCACGAGAACGCGCCATCGACCAATTGCTGGCCAAACAATCGATCAGAGACGCTCTTTCCCGCTATTGCCATGGCGTGGATCGCTGCGACGCCGACATGCTCAAGTCTGCGTATTGGCCGGACGCGACAGACACGCATGGGACATTCAATGGTAACGCTTGGGAGTTTGCCGATGTCATTACGGCCTCCATGCGGGATAATATGCTGCGCAGTATGCAGCATATCGGCAACGTCCTGATCGAATTGGATGAGGATGGCAGCCATGCCCGAGTCGAGACCTATGTAATTGCCTACATGCAAATCGAGGAGGACGGTCTGGACAAGGATATGCTGATAGCAGGGCGCTATTTAGACCGATTTGAGAAACGATCCAGCGAATGGCGTATTCTGGATCGCCTGTACGTAATGGATTGGAATCGCAACGATACGTCTACCTCATTATGGTCGGAAGGTATCTACGAAATGCTTCAGGCACGCGGCAAACGCTACCCCGACGATCCGTGGGACCAAAACTTGCCTACCCCCAGAAAGTAAACTGCATCAGAATCTGGGGCACGTCATGACACATGGCGCGCCCCAGATTCCATCAAATGTAGAAAGCTTCCAGCGGCGGGAAGCCGTTGAACTCGATCGAGCTGTAACTGGTGGTGTAGGCGCCGGTGGACAGCCAGTACATGCGATCACCGATGGCCAGGTTCAGCGGCAGACCGTACTTGTAGTTCTCGTACATGATGTCAGCACTGTCACAGGTCGGGCCGGCGATCACGGCTTCTTCCAGCTCGCCGCGCTTGTCGACCCAGATCGGGAACTTGATCGCTTCGTCCATGGTTTCCACCAGACCGGAGAACTTGCCCACGTCGGTAAACACCCAGCGTTCCAGCGCGGTGTGCGATTTGCGCGACACCAGCACCACTTCGCTGACCAGTACACCGGCATTGGCAATCAGCGAGCGGCCAGGTTCCAGAATGATCTCCGGCAGGTCGTCCCCGAAATCCTCGTGCAGGAAGCGGGTGATTTCTTCCGCGTAGGTCTGCAGGGTATTGGTCTTGGTCAGGTAGTTGGCCGGAAAGCCGCCTCCCATGTTGATCATCTTCAGGATGATGCCGTCTTCTTCTTTCAGACGCTCGAAGATGACCTTGACCTTGGCAATGGCACCATCCCACGCACCGATGTCGCGCTGCTGCGAACCCACGTGGAACGAGACGCCGTAGGGTTCCAGACCCAGCTCACGGGCCAGTACCAGCAGATCCATGGCCATATCGCTCTGACAGCCGAATTTGCGCGACAGCGGCCAGTCAGCCGTGGTTGAGCCTTCGGTAAGGATGCGTACATAGATTTTCGAGCCCGGCGCGGCCTTGGCGATGTTGCGCAGATCCGCTTCGGAGTCGGTAGCGTACATGCGCACGCCCTTCTCATAGAACGCACGGATATCACGGGACTTCTTGATGGTGTTGCCGTAACTGATCTGTTCCGGTTTGACGCCCAGCGCCAGCACCTTCTCCAACTCGTAAATGGAGGCGATGTCGAAATTCGAGCCCTTGTCCTGCAACAGGCCCAGCACTTCATTGGCGGGGTTGGCTTTGACCGCGTAGTACACCTTGGCGTACGGAAAACCCGCTGTCAGGTCATCATAGGCACGATCGATCGTTTTCAGGTCTACGACCAGAAACGGGGTTTCATGCTGATCAGCACAGGCACGGATGCGGCTAAAGGTATCGCGGTCGAAGTATTCTTCTAACTGAATGGTCATGGCGTCGGCTCCAAAGCGTAAGTTCTGGTGTCGGGCCGCATGGGGACATGGTGATCAGGTGCAGGGCAGACAGGCGTACCCCTGCACCTGGTAGAACCAGGACAGGTAACGCCTTCCGTAAGCGGACTCTGAACGCATAGCCAACACACAACCCGGGGGTGCGAACGTCTGATCAGTATCCCCACTTTGGTTCGCCTACTTCCCAAGGCGTGCGCCGAAAGCAATAAGTCCGCTCCCCAGGGGAACCGGTCTTGCTGTCTCGTCGTCAGTACTTGAGCCGTATGGATCGTGCCAGCCTCAACGTTCGGTGCGCACCATAAAACCAAGTGCGTTTGCGGTCAATAGGCCACGACCACGAGTTGACGGTGAGTATGTAATAATTCATCGCGGATATCGTCCGCGATCCATCTGACAAGAGGTTTTCCAATGCAGGACGCTCGCCTTCACAGCCTGACCGAGAATGATGTCATTCATGATGTATTGGTCATCGGCGGAGGGATCAACGGTTGCGGTATCGCCATGGACGCTGCCGGCCGAGGGCTCAAGGTGCTGTTATGCGAGCAGAACGACCTGGCCTCTGCCACCTCATCACGCAGCAGCAAGCTGATTCATGGTGGCCTGCGTTACCTGGAGTTCTTTGAGTTCCGCCTGGTGGGCAAGGCGTTAGCCGAACGCGAAATCTTGTTGCGCAACGCACCGCATATCATCCGCCCAATGCGTTTTCGCCTGCCGCACGAGCCGCACCTGCGTCCGGCGTGGATGATCCGCCTGGGGCTTTTTCTGTATGACCACCTCGCTCGCCGGGAGACCCTCCCCGGCTCGCATGGCATTCGTCTGCCGGCAGATAGCCCGTTACGCCCCCGGATCACACGCGGTTTCGAGTACTCGGATGCCTGGGTGGATGATGCCCGTCTGGTGGTACTGATAGCCCAGGCGGCGGCCCAGCATGGCGCGCAGATACTGCCCCATACGGCCTGTGTGCATGCCGAGCGCAAGGACGGTCTGTGGCACATCACCCTGCAGAACCGGCGCACCGGTCAGCGCAGCCTGCATCGCAGTCGCGCTCTGGTGAATGCCGCTGGCCCCTGGGTAGCCGATCTGTTGACTGATGTCATACAGTCCCCGCTCCGTCAGCCGCTGCGACTGGTCAAGGGCAGCCATATTGTCGTGCCGCGCCTGCATCCCGGTGCGCATGCTTATATCCTGCAGAATGAAGATAACCGCATCGTCTTTGTCATTCCCTTCGAGGACGACTTCAGTCTGATCGGCACTACCGATGTGGATTATCAGGGCGACCCGGCGGCGGCCGAAATTTCCGAGCAGGAAACCCGCTACCTGCTGCGGGTGGTCAACGCCCACTTTCGCCAGCAATTGCGCGCGGAGGATGTGATCTGGTGCTTCGCCGGTGTCCGTGCGTTGGCCGATGATGACAAGGGCAAGGCCCAATCGGCATCCCGCGATTACACCCTGGATGTAGACCATCAACCGGGACAAGCCCCCCTGCTGTCCGTACTCGGGGGCAAGATCACCACCTATCGGCGGCTGGGCGAGCAGGCTACCAACCAGTTATGTGAATTGCTGCACAGCCCTGCACGCCCCTGGACAGCCGATTGTGTGCTACCCGGCGGCGACTTCCCCGACCAGCCAACGCTGATAGCCGATCTGCAAACAATCTACCCTTGGCTACCTGAAAGCATGGCTCGTCGCTTCAGCCGCAGCTATGGCACCCTGACCCACGAGCTATTACAGGATTGCCACAGTATGCAAGACATGGGTCGGCATTTCGGCGCCGATCTCTACGCCCGAGAAGTGCGCTATCTGATTCAGAAAGAATGGGTGGTTGATGCTGAAGATCTGCTGTGGCGACGCAGCAAACTGGGTTTGCGGATCAAGCCCAGCGCGGTGGCCGCGCTTCAGGACTTTATCGATATCCGCAGCACATGGCGCACGCCCTGATCGGTCGAAACAATCGCACCATAACCACTCACCACGCCCACGCCCGGCACTGAATGCGGGCATTTCCGCTGCGCCGTGACCGATGTCAGCATGGCTACTGACGGCCGCCACCAGCAATACAACTCCTTGTTTTCAAAGGAAAACAATAAAAAAAGCCACACATTGATCATCCCTGGCATGCCCCCTGCAAATACCAAGTTGCATACAAGACGGTATTTAAAACAGGAGGCTGAATGCTGCAGCACGTCGGATGGACTCTAGATGAGTGGCGCCAGGCCTATCGCGATGGCTCCCTTTCTCCACGCAGCGCGTTGCACGCATTGCGCGCTCAATTACAGGCCGACGACCCGGCCTGGATCCATATTGTTTCGTCCGCCGAACTGGATGACCAACTGGATCAGTTGCAAACCGGCGCGGATACACTGCCGCTGTATGGCATCCCTTTTGTGGCCAAGGACAACATCGATGCAGCTGGCTTGCCCACGACCGCGGCCTGTCCTGCGTTCGCCTACACCGCCAGCACGGATGCAACCAGCGTAGCCAGACTGCGTGCCGCAGGCGCCATCCTGCTAGCCAAGACCAATCTGGATCAGTTTGCCACCGGCTTGGTCGGCACCCGCTCGCCCTACGGAGCCGTTCCCAATAGCTTCAATCCCACCCATGTTTCAGGGGGATCGAGTTCCGGTTCAGCGGTAGCGGTCGCCCGCGGACTGGTGCCTTTCAGCCTCGGTACCGATACCGCCGGCTCTGGTCGGGTGCCCGCCGGGTTCAATAACATTGTCGGACTGAAGCCCACCCGGGGCCGTTTCAGCACTCAAGGTGTACTGCCAGCCTGTCGCAGTCTGGATTGCGTTTCGGTATTCGCCCTGAGTGTGGACGATGCCGAGACGGTAGCCGGTGTGCTCGAGGGTTTTGACCCTGCAGACAGCTATTCACGCCACGCGCAGCAACCCGCCAGACTGCTGGGCCCGCAGCCCCGTTTCGGGATTCCTGCCCAGCCCCAATGGTTTGGTGATCACCAGGCCGAAGCCGCCTGGCAGGCAGCGTTGGCGGGGTTCAGCAACCTGCCAGCCGAGCTGGTCGAACTGGATTTCAGCCCCATGCTGGAACTGGCGCAACTGCTCTACGGCGGCCCCTGGGTCGCTGAACGCTATGCGGCCATCCAGCCTTTTCTCGCTACACAGGCTGAACAAGTAGATCCAGTGGTGCGTGATATTCTCAGTCAGGCCAGCCGTTTCAGCGCCATCGATACCTTCCAAGCTGAATACCGCCGGGCCGAACTGACGCGGCAGATTCACCAACTGATGGGGAGCGTCGACGCGCTGCTGGTGCCAACCGCTCCGACGCTGCCGACCCTGGACGCGGTCAATGCCGATCCGATTACCGAGAACAGCCAGCTGGGGCTGTGGACCAACTTCGTCAACCTGGCCGATTGTTCGGCACTGGCCCTGCCCGCCGGCCTGCGCGCCGATGGTTTGCCCTTTGGGATTACCCTGATCGGCATGGCCTGGCAGGATGCTGCGCTCGCCGATATCGGTCGCCGATGGCAGGCCCACGCACCCTGGAAGCGCGGCACCACTGACCTTCCCTTACCCGCTTCGCAGTCAGACAGCGACGTGCCGGAAGGCTATACCCGCCTGGCGGTGGTCGGTGCTCATTTGCAGGGCATGCCCCTTAACAGCCAACTGACCGAGCGCCATGCCCGCTTTGTCGAAGCCACCCATAGCGCCAGCCATTACCGACTATATGCGCTACCCGATACCACTCCGCCCAAGCCCGGCCTGATCCGCAGCGCCGCCGGCGCACCAATCGCCATGGAACTGTGGGATGTACCTACTCAGCTTTTTGGCAGCTTTGTCGCGCTGATTCCTGCCCCCCTGGGCATCGGTACCATCACCCTCGTGGACGGTCGTGAGGTGAAGGGCTTCATCTGCGAAGGCGCTGCAATCGAAGGTGCCACCGACATCACTCACTTGGGCGGCTGGCGCGCCTATATCGCTTCGCGAAGCTGACAGGAGCCCACCATGCTGCATACCGTACTCATAGCCAACCGCGGCGAGATTGCCGTACGCATTGCCCGTACGCTGAACACAATGGGCATCCGCTCCGTCGCCGTATATTCGACTGCGGATCGTAACAGCGCCCATGTCAGCGCCTGCGATGAAGCCATCTGTTTGGGCGGCAACAGCGCCGCAGAGAGCTACTTACGAAGCGATCTGATTCTGGCTGCGGCACGTGACAGCGGTGCCCAGGCCATCATCCCCGGTTACGGTTTCCTGTCCGAGAATGCCGAGTTTGCCGAACAGTGTGAAGCTGCCGGTATCGCCTTCTGCGGCCCTACACCCGAGCAGATACGGCAGTTCGGTCTCAAGCATCGCTCCCGGGAAATTGCCGAGGCAGCCGGTGTGCCGCTGACGCCTGGCAGCGGGCTGCTGAATACTCTGGATGATGCGATCGTCGCGGCCAGACAACTCGGCTATCCGCTGATGCTGAAGAGCACCGCAGGGGGTGGCGGCATCGGTCTGACCCGCTGTGATGACGAAACAGCACTGATCAGTGCCTACGAAAGCGTCAAGCGGCTGGGCGAGAACTTCTTCAGCGACAGCGGCGTGTTCCTTGAGTGCTTCATTGATAACGCCCGCCATGTGGAAGTGCAGATATTCGGCGACGGTCAGGGTGCGGTGCTCGCCCTCGGCGAGCGAGACTGTTCGCTGCAGCGGCGCAACCAGAAGGTAGTCGAGGAAACCCCGGCTCCACATCTGCCCACCGCGACCAGGGAGCGGCTGTTACAGGCTTCGGCCAACCTTGGCAAGGCCGTCAACTACCGCAGCGCCGGTACCGTCGAATACATCTACGATGGCGCTCGGGATGCCTTCTACTTTCTGGAAGTGAACGCCCGACTTCAAGTCGAACACCCAATCACCGAGGCGTGCACCGGCGTGGATCTGGTGGAATGGATGATTCGCACCGCCGCTGGCGAACCTCCGGCACTGGCTGACCTGCCGTTGCAGCCCAATGGCGCGGCCATTGAGGTACGGCTCTATGCGGAAGATCCGGTACGCGACTTCCAGCCTGCACCGGGGGTGCTTACCGAGGTGCGGTTTCCTGATAACGCACGCATCGATAGTTGGGTTACCACCGGCACCGAGGTGTCACCCTATTACGACCCCATGCTGGCCAAGATCATCGTGCATGGCCGCGACCGCCTGGACGCAATAAACAAGATGCGCGAGGCGCTGAACAACACTTGCGTCGCCGGGATCGCCACCAACCTGGACTACCTGCGGCAGATCATGGATTCGGCGTTCTTCGCCGCAGCAGAGGTATCGACCAATCGTCTGGCCAGTTTTCACTGGCAACCACCAGTAATCGAAGTGGTACAGCCCGGCACCTACAGCAGTGTGCAGGATTACCCCGGGCGTACCGGCTATTGGAGCATTGGCGTACCGCCGTCCGGGCCAATGGATGACTATGCATTCCGTCTGGCCAATCGAATCGTCGGTAATCATGACAGTGCTGCCGGGCTGGAATTCACCCTGCTCGGCCCGACCCTGCGTTTCCACACCGACGCACTGATAGCCCTGACCGGCGCGGCCTCAACCGCGCAACTGGACGGACAACCGGTACCCTTCTGGACGCCCGTCGCAGTCAAGGCGGGACAGGTGCTGGAGATAGGCAGGGCCGAGACGGGTTGCCGAAGTTACCTCGCAGTGCGCAACGGTCTGGATGTACCTGTGTATCTTGGCAGTCGCTCGACCTTCGCCCTGGGTCAATTTGGCGGCCATGCCGGACGCATTCTTCGAGCTGCCGTCATGCTGCCTATCAGCAATCCAGCGATTCGCGCCTGCAGCACACCGGCGCCGCCTTTCCCACCGGCAGCCGCGCCTGCCAACCTGATCCCTGTCTACCCGCATGAATGGGAGATTGGTGTGCTCTACGGGCCGCATGGGGCGCCGGACTTCTTTACCGAAGAAGCCATCGAGATGTTCTTCGACACCGCCTGGGAGGTGCACTACAACTCCAACCGGCTGGGCATTCGGTTGAACGGCCCGAAACCGACATGGACTCGCGGCGATGGTGGCGAAGCGGGTTTGCATCCATCCAATATTCACGATACCGAGTACGCTATCGGCTCGATCAACTTTACCGGCGACATGCCGGTGATTCTGACCAGGGACGGACCCAGCCTCGGCGGCTTCGTCTGCCCGGTGACCATTGCCAAGGCCGAGCTGTGGAAGGTCGGGCAGGTCAAACCCGGAGACCGGATTCGTTTCCGCAGATTAAGCTTCGATTCTGCGCTGGCCCTGGAGCAGGCCACCGATGCCGCCATTCTTGCGCTGGGCGAACAGTCACCCGCGCCAGCGATGGCTATGGAACCAGCTACCTCAGGCTGCATCCTCGCCGAGCTGCCCGCGTGCACTGACCGCCCTCAGGTCACTTATCGCCAGGCCGGGGATCGCTACATCCTGCTCGAATACGGTGCCAACGTGCTGGATCTGCGGCTGCGACTGCGGGTACATGCGCTGATGGAGGCACTCAAGGCGCAGCCCATCAACGGCATCATCGAATTATCGCCGGGTGTGCGTTCGTTGCAGATCAACTACGACAGTCGCCTGATTCACCAACAGACACTACTTGAGCAATTACTCGCTTTCGAAACCTGCCTGCCAGATGCCGCCAGCATGCGGGTGCCCAGTCGCATCCTGTATCTGCCAATGGCGTTCGAGGATTCGGCCACGCTGGATGCGGTAGCACGCTATCGGCAATCGGTACGCGACACCGCACCCTGGCTGCCGAGCAATACCGAATTCATGCGCCGCATCAATGGCCTGGACAGCATTGACCAGGTACGCGACAGCCTGTTCAACGCCAGCTATCTGGTACTGGGGCTGGGGGATGTCTACCTCGGCGCACCCTGCGCCGTGCCGATCGATCCGCGCCACCGCCTGCTGACCTCAAAATACAACCCGGCACGCACCTATACCGCCGAGGGTACGGTGGGAATCGGCGGAGTATACATGTGCATCTACGGCATGGATTCCCCCGGCGGCTATCAACTGGTCGGTCGCACCCTGCCGATCTGGAACCGCTTCATGAAAAGCCCGGCGTTTATCAATGGCGAACCCTGGCTGCTCAAATTTTTCGATCAGGTGCGTTATTACCCAGTCAGCGAGCAGGAGCTGGATGAGCAGCGCGAAGCCTTCCGTGAGGGACGGCTCACCCTGCACATAGAACAGAGCTGGTTTGACCTGGCCGAACATGAACAGTTTCTCCAGGACAACGCCGACAGCATCGCCGCGTTCAAGGTCAGACAACAGTCGGCCTTCAGCCGGGAGGTAGCGTTGTGGCAAGCCGAGGAAGCCGCGCACGTGGATGAGGCCCTGCAGCGAACCACCCAGTGCGCACCCATTGACGTGGATGGGCATGCCGTCACCGCCGATATCAGCGGCAATATCTGGAAGCTGCTGGTACAGCCGGGACAGCAGGTGGAAGCCGGTCATCCGCTGCTGATTGTCGAGGCAATGAAGATGGAGTTCGCCGTTCACGCCGACCGCTGCGCACGAATCAGCAGTATCCATTGCGAAGCGGGCAAGCCGGTCAATGCTGGCGACCTGCTGCTGGTACTCGAGGCCTGACCATCATGCACAACCATCCAGCACTGCCATCTGAACCCAGACAGAATCTGACCGATCGGATCTACCAGCAGCTCAAGGAGGACATTTTTGACTTCCGCCTGCTGCCCGGCGATCGCTTCACCGAAAGTGCCATCGCCGAGCAGATGGTCGCCAGCCGCACCCCGGTACGTGAGGCCCTGCTGCGGCTACAGCGCGAAGGCTTCGTCAAGGTGTTCTACCGCAGTGGTTGGCAGGTTCGATCCTTCGATTTTCAGCAGTTCGAACAGTTGTATGACGTGCGTATCGTGCTTGAGCTGGCGGCGGTGCGGCGACTGTGTGACATGCAGCCAACCGACACGCTGGCCGAATTGCAACAGATCTGGCTGGTAGCGCCACAGGATCGGCTGACCCATGGGCCGACGGTATGCAGTCTGGATGAACGCTTCCATGAGCAGTTGGTGGAAGCCAGCGGCAACATGGAAATGGCCCGTATCCATCACGACGTGACCGAACGCCTGCGCATCGTGCGGCGCATCGACTTCACCCAGAGTTCACGCATCGAGGCGACCTATCTGGAGCACGGCGAGATTCTGCGCAACATCATCCAGCGCAGCACTGATCAGGCACAGCTGTTACTGCGAACCCATATCGAGGCGAGCAAGGCTGAAGTACGCAAGATCACCCTGCACATGCTCTACGAAGCACGGCAACGCCATCACAGCAGTCAGCAGCACATGACGGACAGCTGACCGCAAAAGGCCCGGCGGAGTCCGACCGGCCCCGGCAAGAAGATGTACCCGAAAGTTCCAACATGATTGCAATAGCAAGGGAGAGTGACCCATGAAACTGAAGCGACTGGTAAAAAGAGCGGGTAAGGTAGGCATGGCCTGCAGCATGGCCCTGACCGCCCTCGCGGTACAGGCGGAAACCATCAAGGTCGGTGTGCTGCATTCGCTGTCCGGCACCATGGCAATTTCAGAAACCACGCTGAAAGACACCATGCTGATGCTGATTGATGAGCAGAACAAGAAAGGCGGCCTGCTGGGCAAACAACTGGAACCTGTGGTGGTCGATCCCGCCTCAAACTGGCCGCTGTTCGCTGAACGAACCCGCGACCTGCTGGAGCAACACCAGGTGGATGCGATCTTCGGCTGCTGGACGTCGGTATCGCGCAAGGCGGTACTGCCGGTCATCGAAGAGCTCAACGGCATCCTGTTCTACCCGGTGCAGTATGAAGGTGAAGAGTCCTCGCGCAATGTGTTTTATACCGGCGCTGCGCCAAACCAGCAGGCCATTCCGGCGGTCGACTACCTGAAGGACGAACTGGAGATCCAGCGCTGGGTGCTGGCCGGCACCGATTATGTCTATCCACGTACCACTAACCGCATCCTCGAAGCCTATCTGAAAGCCAACGGCGTGGCGGATGAGGACATCCTGATCAATTACACCCCGTTCGGCCATGCTGACTGGCAGAACATCGTCGCCGAGATCAAGCGCTTCGGCAGCACCGGCAAGAAGACCGC
>CAYYUQ010000042.1:0-28710 GCA_964474945.1 uncultured Halopseudomonas sp.
CCGGAATACGCCGGACAGCGTGACAGCCTGGCGCTGGCCTATGTGCGCCCGCACGATATCGAGGTGCTGAACGGGCGGCATGATGATGCTTTGCATGCGCAGATCGAGCTGGTGGCGGTGGTCGGCCCGACCGTGCGACTGGAGTTGCGTACCGATAACAGTGAAACCGTGGTGCAGGCGGAAATGAGCAAGCACCGGTTTCGCGAACTGGGCCTGATACAGGGCGGCGATGCCTGGATCAGACCGGTCAGCAGTCGGGTGTTTCTCGACGACAGTGAGCTGCGGGTGAGTTGAATCGGCTCTTGGTAGCGGTGGTCATTACCGCCAGCCAGGGGGTAGTATCCTCCGCATGCGAGGTGCCGGCCGATCCACGGTCGGACAGTCATGCGGGAGGATATGATGAGCGAGCAAACCTACGTACCCCCACGGGTCTGGACCTGGGACAAGGATAATGGCGGCAAGTTTGCCAGCATCAACCGGCCGATTGCCGGCCCCACCCATGAGCGCGACTTACCGGTCGGCAAGCATCCACTGCAGCTGTATTCGCTGGCCACGCCCAATGGGGTCAAGGTCACCATCATGCTTGAAGAACTGCTCGAACGGGGGATTGCCGAGGCTGAATATGACGCCTGGCTGATCCGTATCAACGAGGGTGACCAGTTCGGCAGCGGCTTCGTTGAGGTCAATCCCAACTCGAAAATTCCGGCCATGCTGGACATCAGTATCCATCCGCCGCTGCGCTTGTTCGAGTCGGGTTCGATTCTGCTGTATCTGGCGGAGAAATTCGGCGCGTTCATTCCGGAAGATATACGCGGGCGTGCGGAATGCCTGAACTGGCTGTTCTGGCAGGTTGGCAGCGGGCCCTTCGTCGGTGGTGGATTCGGCCACTTCTATGCCTATGCGCCGGAGAAATTCGAGTATCCGATCAACCGCTTCGCGATGGAAACCAAGCGCCAGCTCGACGTGCTGGATCGCTATCTGGCGAACAACCGCTACCTGGCCGGGGATGAATACAGCATCGCCGACATGGCCATCTGGCCCTGGTATGGCGTGCTGGTGGACGGCAAGCTGTATGACGCCGGTGAGTTCCTGGAGGTGCATACCTACAGCAATATCCAGCGCTGGAAAGATGAAATCGCCGAGCGCCCCGCAGTGCAACGTGGCCGCAAGGTCAACCGGACCTGGGGCGAGCTGGATGAGCAGGTGCCGGAGCGGCACTCGGCAGACGACTTCGACTGAGTTTTTTACCGGTCAGCGGGGCTGGAATCGCACGGACTGCATTTCCTGCAGGCGGCTCAGGGTGCGCTGGAACGGGAAGGTGAGGGCGCCGCGGGTGTACAGCTGCTGCAGTGGCACATCCGCCTCGATATACAGCGGCACCCGCCGGTCGTAGCACTCGTCCACCAGCCCGATCAGCCGGCGCACGCTGTCATCCTGTTTGGACAGCGGCGCCAGTACCCGGTCGCCGGCCCTGACCTGCTCGGCAGCATCTTCTGTGCCCCGGGCGATGCGTACTTCCTCGGTCGCGCCGCCCAGTTGCGGCACCCGGCCCAGTAGAATGGCCGGGTAGCGATCACACAGGGCAATGAAGTCCAAGGCCGCCAGCGGGCGCTCGCACAGCTCGGCAAAATCGAACCAGGCGGCGGCGGGGCAGTGCCGGATGGGGTTCAGGCTCTGGTGATTCAGTTTGATGGGATCCGTGCTGCTGCCCAGTTCGCCACAGAGCTGCTGGAATACCCCGCCCAGCGCCTGTCCATCCGCCACCCAATAGCGCTGCACAGCTTCGGCCGGATGCAGGCGGTGATCCTGGCCGCCATCCACATTGAGCACCTGCATGTGCTGTTCCAGCGCTGCAATGGCGGGCAGCAAACGCTCGCGGTTATGTCCATCCTCGTACAGTTGCTGGGGTGGCTGGTTGGAGGTGACTACCAGTACCAGCCCTTCTTCAAACAGCGTGATGAAGAGGGTAGAGAGAATACTGGCATCGCCGATATCGCTGATGAACAGCTCATCAAAACACAGTACCCGCACCTCGCTGGCCAGCTCCCGGGCAATCACCTGCAGCGGGTCGGCGGTACCGGTCAGCTGGAACAGTCGGCGGTGCACCCACCGCATGAAGTGATGAAAGTGCTGGCGCCGGCTGGGTACGCTCAGGCTGCCATGGAACACATCCATCAGCCAGGTCTTGCCCCGCCCGACCGGGCCCCACAGATAAACGCCCCGGGGCACCTGTTCGGCGGCATCCTGCTGCAACTGTTGGTGCAGATGATCGAGCGCCAGAGCGGCCTGTTGTTGGGCGTCATCCGGAACAAAGCCCTGCTGCAGGGCGGTCTGCCAGGCCTGCAGCGGGCCGGGGAAAGAGGTAAGTGAAGTCATGGGCGCTATGGTCGCCCACAGATGGCGGAAATACCAGACGCCATAGGTAGCGTCTGGCTGGCTGAGGTCAGGTTTTCGCGCTTCGGAGTGGAGAAAATTCACCGCCGGCATGTTTTCGGCGCTGAGCTTGAGATCTGCGCCGATCTTCCGCCGCACGTCCGCAAATGCCTGCCTTGATTACAGGGCTGTGCAGCCGGATTTAAAGTACCATTTCCCCTGAGTGAAATCAGCGTAGCGGAAATGCGCGCCATCGGACGGGAGCCCGGAGTGACTGTATGTGTGAATTGATGGGTATGAGTGCCAACGTGCCAACGGATATCTGCTTCAGCTTTTCCGGCTTGATGCAGCGTGGTGGCAACACCGGGCCGCATTGCGACGGTTGGGGTGTGGCCTTCTACGAGGGGCGCGGAGTGCGCTGCTTCCATGATCCGGCGCCGTGCCATAGCTCGGCGATTGCCCAGTTGATCGAGAGCTATCCGATCAAGTCGGAGAATGTCATCTGCCACATACGTCAGGCCAATGTCGGCCGGGTCACCCTGGCCAATACCCATCCCTTTACCCGGGAGCTGTGGGGTCAGTACTGGACGTTCGCGCACAATGGCCAGATCAGCGATTTTGCGGCAGGTGAAGGGCCTTTCCAGCCGGTAGGCAATACTGACAGTGAAGCGATCTTCTGCGACCTGCTCAACCGCCTGCGCCAACGCTTTACCGAGCAGCCCAGCCAGATCGAGATTCTCGATTGCCTGACCAGCGCCTGCGCCAAATACGCGGCGCGGGGCGTGTGCAATATGCTGCTGAGCAATGGCGAGTGGCTGTTCACCCTGTGTACCAGCAAACTGTCCTGGGTCACCCGGCGCGCGCCCTTCGGGCCGGCACAGCTGAGCGATGTGGAGCTGGTGGTGGATTTTCAGGAGCACACCACGCCGAATGACGTGGTAACAGTGATTGCCACCCAGCCGCTGACCAGTAACGAGCAGTGGCAGCTCTACCAGCCGGGGGAGTGGCGCTTATGGCAGGGCGGTGAGACCTTGCTGCAGGGCAATGTTCTCGAAAGATGAGTTGGCGTGTCGTGCTGGGTCACGACACAGCTGGCATCCCATGCTGACGGGCGGGATGAACCCCTTCACGGCTCAACACCCAGCTGATTCTTCAGACTCGCCTGCGACACGTTGCTGCCTGGCGGCAGGCTGCGGGTAATCCAGACGTTCCCGCCAATGGTCGATCCTTCGCCAATGGTGATGCGCCCGAGAATGGTCGCTCCGGCGTAGATCACCACGTCATCCTCCACGATCGGGTGGCGCGGCTGGCCCTTGAGCAGCTTGCCCTCACCATCCGATTCGAAGCGCTTGGCGCCCAGGGTGACCGCCTGATAGATGCGTACCCGCTCACCGATGATGGCGGTTTCACCGATCACCACGCCGGTGCCGTGGTCGATAAAGAAGCTGGAGCCGATCTGTGCGCCTGGGTGGATATCAATACCGGTACCGGAGTGGGCCAGCTCGCTGACGATGCGTGCCAGCAGGGTCAGCCCTTCCTTGTACAACAGATGGGCAATGCGGTGATGGGTGACCGCCATCACGCCGGGATAGCACAGCAGTACCTCATCCACCGACTTGGCCGCCGGATCGCCATGGTAGGCGGCCATCACATCGGTATCCAGAATACGCCGCAGTGTTGGCAGTTGAGCGGCGAAACGACGAATGATGTCATGTGCCTGCCGCAACAGTTCCTCTGTCTCCAGCGGGTTCTGGCGGTGTGTATGGCGCAATTCCAGTACCGCCTGTTGCAGCAGCGAATTCAGCGCCGAATCCAGCGTGTGGCCAACATAGAAGTCTTCATTGGCCTTGCGCAGATCGGCCGGCCCCAGACGCATGGGAAACAGCGCGCCGGTCAGTGATCCGATGATGGACTGCATCGCTGTGCGCGACGGCAGCTCCCGGTCACCCGGCTCAAGGGTGCGGCCCTGGGCCGTCCGCCATTCCGAGCGGGCGGCGCGCAGTTGATCGACGATGTTATCCAGCTGCCAGTTATGGTCGTAGGTCATGGCTCAGTGTTCTGTGTGCGGAAGACGCTCCATGGTAGTCACTCCGGGCCGCGGCGCAAAGCCCGAACATATAATGAGAGCCCCATCGTTCTGTCTGAACTCCCCCGCGCTGGCATCCGTCGTAACTGTATGAGGATCCGATTCAGTCCAGCACCAGAGGAGATAACGCATGTACCAGCACATCACCCCGGCGGATTTGCCGGAGCTGTTGAAATTGCAGGGTCAGACCTTTCTCTCGCTGTATATGCCCATGGCCCGATCCTTTCCGGATCAGGAACAGAACAGGGTGCGCTACAAGAACCTGTTACGCGAGCTGCGCAGGCAACTGGATGGCGACAGCGATCCGGCCCGGCTGGCCATGCTGGAACCCTTCGAAGCGCTGCTGCACGACGATGCTGTATGGGCCAGCCCCCGCGATGGTCTGGCAGTCATTGGCGGCGACGGTGTGTTCAAGGTGTTCTCCCTGTATCAGGCGGTGGAAGAGCAGGTGCGGGTCGGGCATCAGCTGTATATCCAGCCGCTGCTGCGGGTCAGCCAGTCAGCGGGTGCCTATCAGGTGTTGTGCGTCACACGTGATGCGGTGAGGCTGTTTCAGGGCGACCAGCATGTATTGCATGAGGTCGATCTGCATCCGGATGTGCCACGCAATCTGGAGCAGGCGCTGGGCGACGAACTGACTGGCAAGAATCAATCCGGCAACCCCCATGGCTTCAGCCGCGCGGCGGACAGAACCAGTGGCGCTGCCCGGCATGAGGCGGGCGGTGGTGGCAAACAGGAGGAAATCGATATTGACCGCGAGCGCTACTTCCGCGCCATTGATAAGGCCATTGTCGAACATCACGGCGGTTCCGGATTGCCGTTGCTGCTCGCTGCGCTGCCGCGTAATCAGGCAGCTTACCGCGCCGTCAGCCATCATCCGCAGTTGCTGGAGGAGGGCATCGCCCATGACCCCGGTCTGTTGGATGCCGCCGCGCTGCGCGAGCACGCCGCAGAGATCATTACCCGACGGCACAACGCCTGGCTGGACAGCCTGCTGGAGCGGTATGGCGCAGCCCGGGGCGGTGGCCTGGCGTCGGATGATATTGCCGAGATTGGCGAAGCGGTAGTGGCCGGACGGGTATCGGTATTGATGGTCGAGTCGGGACGCAATCTGCCGGGCAGGGTTGATACGCAGAGCGGTGCTGTACAGCTGGATGATGCGACCGGAGACGGGAAAGCCAATGGTGCTGGCCCGGACGTACTCGATCAGTTGATCCCGCATGCCATGCAGAACGGCGCGGAGGTAGTAATACTGCCGCCCGGATTGCTGCCTGGCGAAAGCGGTGCTGCGGCGGTGTTCAGATTCTGAGCAGGCAGGATTGATTGCGGGCCGGGTAACGCCGGCCCGCGATCAGCTGTCATGCGTTTCTATCGGGAGCTTTACAGTTTGGCGATGGATACCTCCGTGGATTTAACGAAGGCGATGACTTCCGATCCGATGCGCAGCTCCAGTTCGTCGACCGAGCGGGTGGTGATCACCGAGGTCACAATGCCAGCTGCGGTCTGCACGTCGATCTCCGAGAGCACATCGCCACGGATGATCTCGCGGATCTGGCCCTTGAACTGGTTGCGTACGTTGATTGCCTGAATAGCCATTTCTACTTTCCTTATCAGTGTTTGAATCAGAGTGCCCAGCGCAGTTGCGCAGGCAGGGGTTGTATTTTTTCCGGGCGTTCCGGATGGGTCGGATTGGCCAGTACACGGTTGAGAACCTGCGCTTCCAGTTCCGCCAGCAGGAACGAGCCGTGAGCGCGGGGTCGGATAACATCAATGTTCAGATCCAGCCCGATCTGGCCTTCCTCGATCAGGATGACCCGGTCCGCCACCGCTACCGCTTCGGCCACATCATGGGTAACCAGCAGTACGGTGAAGCCATGCTGGCGCCAGAGTTTTTCGATTAATTGCTGCATCTCGATGCGGGTCAGCGCATCCAGTGCACCCAGCGGCTCGTCGAGCAGCAGCAGGCGCGGCTTATGAATCAATGCGCGGGCCAGCGCGACGCGCTGCTTCTGCCCACCGGACAGGGTGGCGGGCCAGTTATTGGCCTTGTCTTCCAGCCCCACCGCCTGCAAGGCTTCCAGTGCCTGCGTCCGCCAGTTGCCGGTCAGGCCAAGACCGACGTTGTCGATCACCTTCTTCCATGGCAGCAGCCGGGAGTCCTGAAACATCAGCCGGGTGTCCTCCCGGCTTTCATGCAGGGTGCGTTCGCCGGCCAGCAATTCCCCTGAGGTAGGCTGATCGAGGCCGGCCAGCAGGCGCAGCAGAGTGCTCTTGCCGCAACCGCTGCGGCCGACTACCGCAACGAACTGGCCAGCGGGTATGTCCAGGTTGAGCTGTTTGAGTACCGCCAGATCGGCAAAGCGCTTGTTCAACTGGCGCACCGTCAGCGGCAGCCCGCTGGTTGTGCGTGGAGGTTGCTGTGCGGTCATCTGTCCGCTCCTTTGATCTGGTAGGCCGGATGCCAGCGCAGCCAGGCCCGTTCAAGAAAGCGGGCGGCCAGGTCGGCCAGCTTGCCGAGCACGGCGTACAGCACAATGGCCAGTACCACTACGTCGGTTTGCAGGAATTCGCGGGCGTTCATCGCCAGATAGCCGATACCGGCACTGGCGGAAATGGTTTCGGCCACGATCAGCGTCAACCACATGAAGCCCAGCGCGAAACGCAGGCCGACCAGAATGGATGGCAGCGCACCGGGGAGAATGACCTGACGGAACAGCGCGAAACCGGACAGGCCATAGCTGCGGGACATTTCCACCAGCGCCGGATCCACGTTGCGGATGCCGTGGTAGGTATTCAGATAAATCGGGAACAGGGTGCCCAGCGCCACCAGAAAGATCTTGGCGCTCTCATCAATACCGAACCACAGAATCACCAGCGGAATCAGCGCCAGATGCGGCACGTTGCGGATCATCTGTATCGAGCTGTCCAGCAACCGTTCGCCCCAGCGGGACAACCCGGAAATGAAGCCCAGCACCAGACCCAGACCACCACCTATGACCAGGCCGACAAAGGCCCGCCAGCTGCTGATTGCCAAGTGCTGCCAGATTTCGCCGCTGCTCAGCAGCGTCCAGCCGGCCAGCACCACAGCACTGGGCGCAGGCAGAATGCGGCTGGATAGCAGACCGCTGCTGACGGACAGCTGCCAGCCGCTCAGTAGCAGTAGCGGCAGCAGCCAGGGCGACAGTTGCAGTAATAGCTGTCGACGGGGTGTGTGCATGATCTTGTCCTCAGCTCTGCGCTGCTGCAGGCAGGATGTCGTTGGCAATCATCTCGCCAAAGGGGCTGATGTACTGCTTGTGCCCGGGCTGTGCCGGTTGGGCAATATCCAGATGCGGGAACAGCAGTTCGGCCACGCGGTAGGACTCTTCCAGATGCGGATAGCCGGAGAAGATGAAGGTGTCGATACCCAGGTCGGCATATTCCTGAATGCGGGCGGCCACGGTCGGGCCGTCGCCGACCAATGCTGTGCCGGCACCGCCGCGCACCAGGCCAACCCCGGCCCACAGGTTGGGACTGACTTCCAGATTATCCTTGCTGCCGCCATGCAGAGCGGCCATGCGCCTTTGCCCGACTGAGTCGAAACGCGCCAGTGACGCCTGGGCGCGGGCGATGGTGTCATCATCCAGGTGCGATATCAGTTTCTCCGCAGCCTGCCAGGCCTCTTCGTTGGTTTCCCGGACAATCACGTGCAAGCGGATACCAAAACGTACCTCGCGCCCCTGCAGTGCCGCCTTCTCACGCACCTGCTGAATCTTTTCCCGTACGGCCGCCGGTGGCTCGCCCCAGGTCAGATACAGCTCAACCTGCTCAGCCGCCAGATCCTGCGCAGCATCCGAGGAGCCGCCGAAGTACAACGGCGGACGTGGTTGCTGTACCGGTGGGAAGAGCAGTTTGGCGCCCTTGACCTGAATGTGCTTGCCGTCGTAATCCACGGTTTCGCCTTCCAGCACCTTGCGCCAGATTCGAGTGAACTCCACCGAGGCCTCGTAGCGTTCGGCATGGCTCAGGTTGAGGCCGTCGCCGGCCAGTTCGTCCGGATCACCACCGGTGACCAGATTGAACAGCGCGCGGCCGTTTGACAGGCGATCCAGCGTGGCGGCCTGCCGCGCTGCTACGGTTGGGGAAATGATGCCCGGGCGCAGTGCGACCAGAAATTTCAGGCGCTGGGTGACTGGGATCAGCGATGCGGCCACCAGCCAGGAATCCTCGCAGGAGCGGCCGGTGGGGATCAGCACCCCGCCATAACCGAGTTTGTCTGCGGCCTGGGCAATCTGCTGCAGATAACTGTGATCTACAGTGCGGGCGCCGATGGTGGTACCCAGATAGCGGCTGTCGCCATGGGTGGGCAGGAACCAGAATATATTCAGTGACATGTTTCGTTCTCCAGTTGTATATGATGCAAATGTTCAAGTATTCAGTTGCTATGGGCCGAGCGCCGAGCGCCGAGCGCCGAGCGCCGGGCGCCGGGCGTCGCAGGCGTAGCGCAGCTGCGCTACACCCCGGGTTGTGCTGCCCTTAATTCGCCGCGCCGGTTTGTGCCTCAGGCGTCCAGATCACGTCGCGGATATTCAGCTTCTTCGGAATCAGCTTCAGCTCATGGAAGGTGTCAGCGATCCGTTGTTGCTGGCTGATGACGTCGTCGTTCAGCGGTCGGGTGTCGTGGCTCTTGCGCTCTATGGCGAGGCGAGTGATGGCGTTATCCAGGCCGATCAGCGGGGCGACCAGCGCACTGGCCTCGTCGATATTGTCGACCGCCCACTGGCCAGCCTTGTGCAGCTCCTCGGTGAGGATATGGATGACCTCAGGGTTGGCGTCGGCGTAACCGCGGCTGGCCAGATAGAACTGATGGTTGCTGACCAGGCCGGTGCCATTCACCAGGGTGCGGGCCTGCAGCTGCTGCTCGGCGGCGGCCTGGAAGGGGTCCCAGATCACCCAGGCGTCTACTGCACCGGTTTCAAAGGCGGCACGTCCGTCAGCTGGCGGCAGATAGATGGGGGTGATATCGCGGACGCTCAGGCCGGCGTCTTCCAGCGCGCGCACCAGCAGATAGTGCACGTTGGAGCCCTTGTTCAGCGCTACGCGCTTGCCCTTGAGCTCGGCGACGCTCTGGATCGGTGAGTCTTTCGGCACCAGAATGGCCTCGCTGGTCGGCGCCGGCGGCTCATGCGCCACATACAGCAGATCGGCCCCAGCGGCCTGGGCAAATACGGGGGGTGTTTCGCCGGCGCTACCGAAGTCCACCGCGCCTACATTCAGCCCCTCAAGCAGCTGAGGCCCGGCGGGGAATTCAATCCAGCGTACATCCACGCCCTGTTCAGCAAGCCGACGATCCAGATCGCCGTTGGTCTTGAGCAGGGTCAGTGTGCCGTACTTCTGAAAGCCGATACGCAGGGTGTCAGCGGTTGCTTGTGTTACAGCGCCGAAGGTCACAGCAGCAGTCAGTAGTGCTGCCAGACCCCGACGCAAAGTGACCGGTTTCATGGTCGTCTCCTTTGCAGTGGTGTTGGTAGCCTGCTGACCCGTTGACGGGCGAGTAAGGCGGGGTGACCCGGGTGGGTCGGTCAGATGCTGCAGCGAGCCTGAATCAAGCGGTCATTCAACAGGTTCGGATCGATCGGTGCGGGCCGGCGGGCCAGCGCCGCAGCAAATTGCTCCAGTGCTTCATGCAGCCGACTCAATAGCTGCTCATTGAACTGCGGCGGCTCGCCGTACTGGATCAGATCATCGGTGGCGAATACGCCCTGCAGGGTTTCCTGCGCCTTGAGCGCGGCCAATACCGGCTTCAGGGCATAATCCACTGCGAGCATATGGGACTGTGTGCCACCGGTAGCAATGGGCAGCACGACCTTGTATGCCAGAGCGCGTTCGGGCAGCACATCCAGTAGCACCTTGAGCGCACCGGCAAAGGACGCCTTGTACACCGGCGTGCCGACAATCAGTCCATCCGCCCGACTGACCTGCTCGATAAAGCTGCGAATACCCGGACTGCTGAAGCGCGCCAGCAGCAGCTCGGCCGGGTCGAACTGGTGAATATCAAAATGCACCCGTCTGATGCCCCGTTGCTCCAGCCAGTGGCCGGCCTGATCCAGCAGCAACCCGGTGCGCGAGCGTGGGCTGGGACTTCCGCCAATGGTGACTACGAGCATGTGGTGCGTTCCTTGTAGATATCTGTTCGGGTGCTGTGTTGGGAGACCAAGGTATCAGCCTGTTTATATTTCTCTAAATCATTAATTATCATCTTGTAATCACTTTTTGATCTATAGGTTTCCATCGTGTTCGGTGGTGCAAACTGGGGTGAAATCTGCCGGGTGGGAAAACAGAATGCCCCAACTGTCGCCAAGCCATTCATGGAAGCGGATGGTGCCTGCGCTGGAATCCTGTTCAAAATCGGGGGCGATGTCGCCCAGTCTGATGCTCATGTTGCTCTCCTGGAAACCGTGGGCCAGCGAGTGCGGTGCTGGCGGTGGAGAACACTATGCAGGCTTGTAATATGAAACAAAAAGAATAAATATCGATCTTGTTATCTCTAATAATTATAAGAGAGGTGAGGCACAAGCTTTTCCTGTATTGCCATAAGCTAATTTCAAAAAAGTATTTATTCTTCTGTTTTTAGATTGTTTAGCTTTGCTCCACCGGATCACCGGACTGTATTGAGGCTCGCCTCACCTGTTCCCTGATCCGGCTCTGCATTGCAACGAGACGGATCAATTCCCGTTACGTTGTTGTAGAGAGAGTTACATGAACACTTCAGGCAAGACCTCATTGTGGAAGCGCGGCACCTTGCTGGCTTCCCTGTTTACCGCCGCCAGTCTGCTGTTCGCTGGGGCAGCGGCGGCTGAAACCACAGTACGGATTGGCTTTCAGAAATCCTCCACATTGATCACCCTGCTGCGCAGCCAGGGCACCCTTGAACGGGCGCTGGATGAACAGGGCGTCAAGGTGTCCTGGCATGAGTTTCCCAATGGTCTGCCGCTCCTTGAAGCGCTGAATGTCGGCAATGTGGATTTTTCTGCCGATGTGGCCGACACCGTGCCGGTATTTGCCCAGGCCGCTGGCGCGCGTCTGGTTTATGTCGCTCAGGAAGCGCCGTCACCCACCGCTCAGGCCATTCTGGTACATGGGCCCGCGAGGCAACCCTGCTGGCCCGCTTCCACCGCGGCCAGTCCCAGAGAAGACGGTTTTATTCATCTGCGGCTGGGCGATCTGTGGACTCAGTTACAGGGCGCCACTGCGCTGGCGGAGAGCGCAGCGCAGGAGCTGCAGCGCTGCTGGGATGCCCCGGAGCCAACGGCGCTGGAGCGGGGCGCACTGGCCACGCACATTGCTGAGGCGAAATTACTCGGCGCCCGTGCTGCGCTGAATATCACCAGCCAGATATTCGAAACCATGGGTGCCCGGGCGACCTCGGCCCGTTACGGTTTCGATCGCTTCTGGCGCAACGTTCGCGTGCATACCCTGCACGACCCGCTGGATCACAAGCAGAAGGACATCGGTCGCTGGCTGTTGACCGGGGAGCACCCGCTGCCCTCGAACTACAGCTGAGCGCCAGGCAATCTGACCGACACCCATAGGGGGCGGCAGCTTCATCAGCCCGACGGGCTCATCATCAAGGAAAGGCAAGGAGAGGTTATGAATATCAGGCAATGGCTTGGCGCCGGAGTGCTGGCTGCCGCGGCAATAGTGCAGGGGGTGCAGGCGGCTGGCAGTGAGGTGCTGGTGAGCACTGACTGGCTGGAGAAGAATCTGGATCAGCCCGGGCTGCGCATCATCGAAGTAAGCGTCAACCCCGGGCAGTACGAGCGCGGGCATATTCCGGGTGCGGTGAATTTTAACTGGCATACCGATCTGGTTGATCCGGTACGGCGTGACATTGCCAGTCAGGAGAGCTTCCAGAAGCTGCTGCGCGAAGCCGGGGTCTCCAGCGACAGTACGGTGATTCTGTATGGCGACAGCAATAACTGGTTTGCCGCCTGGGGCGCGTGGGTATTCGATGTATACGGTGTGGATAGGGTCAAGTTGCTGGATGGCGGTCGGGTCAAGTGGGAAACAGAGGGGCGTGCGTTGACTACCCGTCAGGTGGCCCATGCGGCGGGGAATATCACCCTGAATGAGCGTAACGAGGCATTGCGCGCCCGCTTTGTCGATGTGGTTGCCGTTGCCGAAGGCAAACAGCAGGCGCAGTTGATTGATATCCGCTCGGCGGATGAATTCAACGGCCGCATTTTTGCTCCGGACGGTGTGCAGGAGCTGGCGCTTCGCGCGGGCCATATTCCCGGTGCCGTGAACGTACCCTGGGGGGCGGCTGTGGCAGCCGATGGCACCTTCAAATCGGCGGATGAATTGCGCGCGTTGTATGAGGGGGTGGGTGTGGATGGCTCCCGACCGATCATTACCTACTGCCGTATCGGTGAGCGCTCCAGTCATACCTGGTTCGCCCTGAGCAAGATCCTCGGTTACGACGTGCGTAATTACGATGGCTCCTGGACAGAATACGGCAATGCCGTAGGTGTGCCCGTGGTCAACGTGGCCGGAACCGTATGGGGTGGTAAATAACAGTAGTGCTTTCAGCTCCGTTTTTCAGCGCCCCGGCTCCGGCCGGGGATTTTTTTTGTTCGCAACATCAAGGAGTATGCGAATGCCTGAACATGCACTCGAGGACAGACCGTCCAGCACGGCGCTATTGGTAGCGTTGGCGGTGGTCATCGGCTTGTTGAGCTGGGCCTGGTGGTTGTTCGAGCCAACACCCACAGGCCGTGCCCTGAACTTTTCGCTGCTTGCGGGCGCGGTCTTCGGCGTACTGCTGCAACGCTCCCGTTTCTGTTTCTTCTGTATCACCCGGGATTATGTCGAGCGGCGCGACCCCAGCGGTCTGCTCGGACTGCTGGCTGCGCTGGCGGTTGGGAGCCTGGGCTATCACGCGGTGTTCAGCAGCTTCGTTCCTGATCCGTTCAATGGCCGGCTGCCGCCGGATGCCCATATCGGCCCGGTGAGTGCGGTGCTGGTGCTGGGTGCCGGTCTGTTTGGCGTGGGTATGGCTATCTCCGGCTCCTGTATCAGCGCTCACCTGTATCGCCTGGGTGAGGGTGCTTTCGCCTCGGTGTTCGCGCTGCTGGGCGTGTTGTTGGGGTTTGTGCTGGGCTTTCTGAGCTGGAATCAGCTCTATCTCAACCTGATTGCCGATGCACCAACCCTCTGGCTGCCTGGCCAGTTGGGCTACGCCGGATCACTGCTGGTGCAATTGGCGGCACTGGCCGCCCTGGCCTGGCTGCTGCTGCGCTTTGCTCGCCCGCAACTGCCGGCAGCAGAGCCGTTGTCCATCGGCCAGCGCATCTGGCGACGGCGCTGGCCAACCTACGTCGGCGGGCTGCTGGTGGGCGCCCTGGGCGTGGTCTGTTACGTGCGTGTAGCGCCGCTGGGGGTTACTGCAGAGTTGGGCAGCGTTGCTCGCACTGGAGCCGGTTCGCTGGGTTGGTTACCGGATCGCCTGCATGGATTGGATGGCTTTTCCGGCTGCGCGACCGTGGTCAAACAGGTACTGCTGTCGAATAACGGCGCCTTTATCGGTGCACTGGTATTGGGAGCCTGGGCCAGTGCGCTGGTCGCTGGAGACTGGCAACCCAAACTTCCGGGGGTTGCCCAAAGTCTGCGTAGCCTGCTGGGCGGCGTGCTGATGGGGTGGGGCGCCATGCTGGCGCTGGGATGCACTGTGGGTACGCTGCTGTCCGGTATCATGGCCGGAGCGCTGTCGGGCTGGGTGTTTGCGCTGTTCTGTCTGGCTGGCTTGCTGGCGGGATTATGGCTGAGGCGGGTCTTGGGTTGGCACTGAAGCGTTGGCGGTGGGTCTGAGTTTCAGGCCCACCGTCGGCTTTGTTTATCAATCGCGCTCTGCAACTGGTACAGGTAGGCAAAGCCCTCTTCCCAGCGGGTGTAACCGGCCGCGGTATTGATGTGTCCGGCCTGATCCAGAATGACCGTGTGGCTACCCCAGGCGGCACCCAGCTCACTACTGCGTTGCTGACTGGCGGCCCGATCATTACTGGAGCCGACCAGTACACTGGGGAAGCCCAGTTGCTGGTGCGGTATGGGTGCAAAGTTACTCAGCGGCGCAGGGCAACGGTTACGCTCTACATCCGCCGGCGCTACCAGCAGCGCGCCCAGCACCTTGCTGTGTAATGCCGGCCTGGCCTGAGCGGCCCAGTGTGCCACGGTAATACAGCCGAGACTATGGGCGATCAGCACCACCGGCCCTGGCTCGGCGGCGATAGTGCGTTCCAGCGTAGCGACCCAATCGTCGCGCTGGGGAAATTGCCAGTCGGACTGTTGTACCCGACGGGTGTTGGGTAGCAGATGTTGCCAATGGGTCTGCCAGTGATGGCGTCCGGAACCCTGCCAGCCGGGCAGGATCAGGTAGCGTACGGGTGTGTGGTGCATGCTGTATTCCTCTGAATTTGCTGCGGCCTGACGGGGCTCAGGCTTGCTTTATCCGGCGCCCCGTTGGCTGCTTACAGCAGGGTGAAGGTGTAGCTGACGATGGCTCGCAGTTCGTCCTGATCCCGCTGATTGACTACGTCACTGCGCAGACTGGCGTGACGCAGAGACAGATCGAGGTTCTTCAACCAGCCATCCTGTACCCGATAATCCACACGCAGATCGCGCTCCCATTCGTGATCAGCGCCGGCCACGGCGGTGTCCACATCATCCCCGCGCAGATAGGTGGCGGTAGCTTTCAGGCCGGGTATCCCCGCGTTGGCAAAGTCATAGGCGTAGCGGGCCAGCCAGGTTTTTTCACCGGCGCGCTGGAATTTACCTAATTGGGAGTCGGTGATCAGGTAAGCCGTTGCGCCGTCACCGTTGTTGATGAAGGGGAAGTTGCTGTTACCGCTCAGATGCTGATAACCCAGTCCCAGACTGTGCCCGCTCAGATCGTAGGTAAACAGCGCGCTCAGCGCACGGTTGTCGACCTCGCAGTTATTCTCGAAGCCAGCCGCACCGTAGCCGGCTGTGCGGTCATCATTGGCGCCATGGGCGGAGCTGTCAAAGGCGCGCAGATCAGTATGCAGCTTGCCCTTGCCCAGGTTGATGTTGGACACCAGACCCAGGAAATGCTGACGGTAGTAATCTTCCAGCTCTGCAAAGTAGTAACGGGTAGTCAGGTTATCGGTCAGCCTGTAGTCGCCACCGGCAAAGCGGAACTGGTCAACCCGCTCGGTGCCACCGGCAATGGTCAGCTCCTGATAGTCGGTGGACGCACGGCCCTTGGCCTTTTCGATCTGGCCGAGGTGCAGAGTCAGGCCGCTGACCTCACGGGAGGTCAACTGAGCGCCGCGGAAGGTCTGGGGCAACAGCCTGCCATCATTGAAACTCAACACCGGCAGTTTGGGTTGCAGCGTGCCGGCGCGTAATTCGGTATTGGAGATCCTGGCTTTACCAGTGAAGTCGATGCGGCTGAAGTTACTCACCGCGCTGCCATCATCTTCCAGCGGAAACAGGGCTCCCGGATTTCGGTTGCGCCCGGCCTTGCCGGCACGGCCGCCGGAATCCAGGCGGATACCCACCTGACCCAGTGCGTCCAGACCAAAACCAACCGGGCCGGCGGTGTAGCCGGACTGGAGGTTCAGCACAAAGCCCTGCCCCCACTCTTCGGTCTTCGACGGTGCGGCCACGCCGCTGCGATTATCCTGATTGAAATAGAAGTTGCGCAGGCCCAGTGTCGCCGAGGCGCCCTCAACAAACCCCTGGTTGTTCTGGGACAGAGCAGGCAATGACGTGCTTAACAGGCCAAGGGCGATGGCGCTGGCCAGCAGAGAAGGATGCATGTGTATGACTCCGTTTATGATGTGATGACAGTTCCGTCATCCGGCTCTGCGTGGTCGAGTGGCCCACTGACGTAGAGCTGTAACATAAACGAGTCGGGATTATTTAAAAAAGAATAAAAAAGAATCTATTTATTCTTTTTCGTGATAAGGGTCGGAGTCTTTCGGGCCGAACCACTTCTCGGCGGTGAGGCGGCTGCGTTCCTTGATGTCATCGGTGATGTACATGGAGACGGTCGCCAGCGCCGCAGCCAGTACGCCCAGATCATCGGTATAGCCAACCAATGCGGCAAAATCGGGAATGGCATCCAGCGGGAAGATGAAGTAGCCGAGGGCGCCGTAAATGGCGGTTTTCGCCCAGCGCGGCGTGTCCGGGCTTTGTGCGGCGTAGAACAGGCGCAGGGCCTTTTCCACGACCTCATGGCCAGCGGCTTTGGCGTAGCGGGTCAATTTCTGATGAAAGCGGCTTTCGCTATAGGCGCTGACATATCCTGGAGTGCGAAATTTTATGCTCGGGTCTCCGGGTTGGGGATAATCATGGAGACCATGGTACACCGGAAAAGGTGCCCTGCTGATAGCAAAACCCCGGCGCTGGGCCGGGGCTGCTTGTAACTCTTCGACGCTTAGAGCAGAACGAAGTTGTAGGTCAGATAGACGCGCGTCTGGTCTTCGTCCTTGGTGGCATCGGAGCGCAGGCTGGCGTGGCGCAGGGAAACGCCCATGTCCTTGAGGAAGCCGCTCTGTACCTTGTAGTCCAGGCGCAGGTCGCGTTCCCACTCCCGGTCACCAGCACCGGCTACGGCAGTATCGAAGTCGCTGCCACGCAGATACTTGGCAGTGAAACTCAGGCCGGGAACGTAATCAGCGAAGTTGTAGTTGTACTGACCAACCCAGGTCTTTTCACCGGCACGCTCGAACTTACCGATCTGCGAGTCGGTGATCAGGTGAGCAGTCGCACCACCGCCGTTGTTCAGGAAGGCGAAATTACTATCGCCGCTCATTTCCTGATAACCCAGGCCCAGCGCATGGTTGCTGCGTTTGTAGGTGAACATGGCACTCATGGCGCGGTTATCCACTTCGCGGGTGGCGCCTGCACCATAAACGCCGGTTGCGGCATAATCGCCGTCGCCACTGCGGTTGGCACCGGTGGAGTTGCTGTCAAAATAGCGCAGGTCGGTGACCAACTGACCCTCGCCCAGCGGCAGCGTGTGTACTGCGCCCAGATAATGCTGCTTGTAATAGTCTTTCAGAGTGGCGAAGTAGTAGCTGGCCACCAGGTTATCGCCCAGTTGGGCGTCACCGCCGGCATACTGAAACTTGTTGACGCGCTCGGTACCGCCGGCGATGCGCAGCCCGTCGTAGTGACTCCAGTTGCGGCCGCTGGCCTCGTCGAACTGGCCGGCATGCAATGTCAGGTTATCAATTTCCTTTGAGGTCAGCATCGCGCCGCTGTAGGTCTGTGGCAGCAGGCGACCGTCGTTACGCTTGGCAATCGGCAGATTGGGCTCCAGACCACGGCCAATCACCAGTTCAGTGTTGGAAATTTTGGCTTTACCAGCGAAGTCGATCTGGCTGAACTCGCTGACGGCGCTGTTATCGTCCTCGAGCGGGAACTGGTTGCCAGGGTTGCGGCTGCGACCGGCCTTGTCGGTGCGGCTGCCGGAATCCAGGCGCACACCCGCGCGGGCGAACATGTCCAGACCAAAGCCGATCGGGCCCTGGGTGTAACCGGAATTGAACTTGAGCATGAAGCCCTGGCCCCATTCGCGCTCGCTTGGGGCATTGTTGGCGTCCTTATAGTCGCCATCGAAATACAGATTGCGCAGGCTCAGGTTGGCCTTGGCGTCTTCCACAAAGCCGCCACCCTGGGCGACGGACAGGCCCGGCAGGGCCAACAGACCAGCGGCGATACCGCTGGCGATCAGTGTTTTTTTCATCATGCGAATCCTCAGGGTTACTCATTATTGCCCGGGGGCGGGCGTAGTGTCCGGGGCTGTAACATAAATGAAACGGGGTAGAAATCAACCGACCAATAGTCGCACCCCCGGATCATGGTGATTATTTGGCTGCGTCGTAGAGCGGACGAACCTTGGAGATATTGGTGCGCAGCATCTCTATGCGGCCTGTGGAACTGGGGTGGGTACTGAGGAAGGCGGGCGGCTGGCCCTGTGATGCAGAGGCCATTTTCTGCCAGAGCGTAACCGAGGCTTCCGGGTTGTATCCCGCCCGAGCAGCCAATTCCAGGCCGATCAGGTCGGCTTCGGTTTCGTTGGAACGACTATTCGGCAGGGTCAGGCCATATTGCACTGCCATATCGGCTGCCTGGCGGGCGCCGTCACCCAGCCCCAGCAGCGAGCCGACGATTTGTGTGCCCATTTGCGTAGTGTAGGCGCGGGAAATGGCTTCCCGCCCATGCTCACGCAGGGCGTGGGCGATTTCATGGCCCATGATCTGTGCGATCTCGTCGTCGGTCAGTTTCAGCTTATCGACGATGCCGGTGTAGAACAGGATCTTGCCTCCGGGCATACAGCTGGCGTTCAGCGCATCGCTCGTGATCAGGTTGACCTCCCAGGCCCACTGGGAAGCATCGGGGCGGAAATGGTCAACTTCCTTCACCAGTCTGTCAGCGATAGTACGCAACCGCCGAAGCATCACGGCATCGGTGTTAAGCAGGCTCTTGCTGCGGGCTTCGGCCAGCATTTCCTGATAGGACTTGGCAGCCATCTGATCGACTTCCGCACTGGACAGCCCGCTCATCATGTACTGATTACGCTGAACACCAACAGCACCACCCTGGGTGGTTTGCACGCTTTCACAGCTGGCCAGAAACACGAGTGGTACGCAGCATAGTAGAGGGCGGATACGCATGGGATTTCCTTCATACAAATTGAGTAACAGATGTTCGAACAATAGCAGAACATCATTGAAGGTTTGAGCTCTCCTGCCGATAAAGTTAGCCAAGACTGCCGTTGTGAGTAACCAATGAAATTCAAATCCATACAAACATCTGTTGCAGCGCTGGCCGGCGCCTGCCTTTTTGTAGCGGTCGGTGGGATGACCTGGTATGCACTGGTGGCGTTTGATCGTAATCAGGATCTGGTTACTCAGCATGCCGAACAGATGCTCGAGCAGCAGGTGCGTAGCCGGTTGGAGGCGGTGGCCAGTGCTGAAGTGTTACGCATTCGTCAGCAGTTGGAACAACCCTTTGCGGTGAACGAGCAGCTGGCTTTGCTCAACCGCCAGATCGCAGATGTACGCGATGGCCTGCCTCAGGTCATGCTCAGTCGTGAGGAAATGGTTCGCTATGTGCGACAGGTGCTGGAGGATCGTCCTGATCTGTTCTCGACCTATGTTGCCTGGGAACCGGGTGAGTTTGACGGGCTGGATCATTTCTATGAAGGTAGCGGCTTGCCTGGTCACGACCAGAGCGGCCGGTTCATGCCTTACTGGTATCGTCAGGCAGATGGTTCGCTGGAAGTGGAACCGTTGCCGGCAATGGGGGACGAAACCCTGCTGGATACCGGTGTCCGCGCCGGCGAATACTATTTCTGCCCACGGGATACCCAGCGCCCTTGCGTGATCGATCCGGCTCCCTATGAACTGGGCGACGACACAGTCATGTTGTCGTCCTTCACCGCGCCTGTCATGCTGGATGGTGAGTTTCTCGGCATTGTCGGTTCCGACCTGACGGTAGTCTTCCTGCAAACGATGCTGGAGGAAAGCAATAACCGTCTTTACGACGGGCAGGGCGTTCAGGCGCTGGTCAGTACCAACGGCAGGTTGGTTGCCTGGACGGGCGAAGGTGCGCTACCCGGCGAGCCCGCCAGCAAGGTGCTGGATGCGGCAGAGCTGGATCATCTGAAGCGCATGACTGACCAACCGCTGTATGAGGTTGACCGCGCTAATAATGAAATCGAGCTCTGGATGCCGGTGCCGCTGGGCGACTCGGCCAGCACCTGGGCACTGTTAATCCGCCTGCCGCTGGATGTGGCGCTGGCAGAGTTGAACGTGCTGAACGCTGAGCTGGCTGATTACCAGGCCAGCGCCATGGGAACCCTGACCGTGATCGGCGCAGTGATAGCGCTGATGGGGCTGGGCGTCATGCTGCTGGTCGGTTATAGCCTGGGCCGTCCGGCGCGCAGGCTGGTCGCCATGCTCAATGAAATCGCCCAGGGTGAAGGGGATCTGACCAAGCGCTTGCAGGTCACCCGCGCCGATGAGTTTGGCGATATAGCCCGCGGTTTCAACGCCTTCCTCGATAAACTGCAGAGCATGATCCGCGAAGTGGTTGGCTCGGTACAGCAAGTTACCGACGCGGCGGAGAACACGGCGGATATCGCCATGCGCACCAACGATGGTGTACAGCAGCAGCTCAGCGAAATTGATCAGGTGGCGACTGCCGTCACGGAAATGACCGCCACCGCTCAGGATGTGGCGCGTAATGCCAGCCTGGCAGCCGAAGCGGCAGGCAATGCCAACGGATCGGCCCACCATGGCCGTCAGGTGGTACAGCAGACCGCGCAGAGCATTCAGGAACTGGCTGGTGATATCGAACGCGCTGCGGAAACCGTGCAAAGCCTGGCCCGTTCCAGTGAAGACATTACCTCCATTCTGGATACCATTCGTGGTATTGCCGGGCAGACCAACCTGCTGGCCTTGAACGCCGCCATTGAAGCCGCTCGTGCCGGAGAGCATGGCCGGGGTTTTGCCGTGGTGGCCGATGAGGTGCGGAGTCTGGCGTTGAAAACACAGAATTCCACAGAAGAAATCCAGAAGATGATCGAACAGCTGCAGGCCGGAACTCAGCAGACCGTGACGGTCATGGAGCAAAGCCGCAGCCGTACAGGGGAAAGCGTACTGCAAGCGGAAGAAGCCGACGCTGCGCTGCTGTCGATTACCCAGGCCGTGTCGGTAATAAATGATATGAACATCCAGATTGCCAGTGCCGCAGAGGAGCAGAGTGCAGTAGCTGAAGACATCAACCGTAACGTCGCCAATATCGGGGATGTAGCCAACGCCGTAGCGGGTGGCGCGGCTGAATCCTCCGGTGCCAGCGCGGGCTTGACCAAACTGGCTGAGCACCAGCGTCGACTGATCAATCAGTTCAAGGTCTAGGTGAGTGCTGATCCGGGCCAGGTGCGTCCGGATCAAGCCTCGGGCGTATCCACACGTACCGGATGGCCGGTGGGGGCCGAGCAATGCGGCCCCTGGGTGGCGGGGCTGCTGACCGCCGGATTAACCGGATACATCAACTGCACCTGGGATTCAGCATTCAACAATAACGGCTGCAAGGCCCGCGGTGCAGTGGCATTGGCTAACCAGATGGCCTGTTCGCTCTGGTTGAGTGCCACTGGCATACGCTCACCCAGTCGTGCGGGCAGACCCTTGGCCGGCGCGGTAATCAACACGCAGCTATCCCAGTAGCTGCCATCATCCAGCGAATAGCGCTCCCAGAGCCCGGCCAGCTGCAGACCATCCTGCTCACGTCGCAGATACCATGGCTGCTTGCGCTGACCCTGCTGCTTCCAGACGTAATAACCTTCTACCGGGATCAGGCAGCGGCGCTGCACCAGCGGCTCGCGGAACATGGCCTTGTCATGCAGGAACTCGGCCTTGGCGTTAAAAGGGGTACGACTCAGATCCTTGAGCCAGCCAGGGGTCAGATTCCATAGCACCTCAGCGCACTCCAACCGATTGTCAGTCTTGCGCAGGATCAGTAGCCGCTGCCCCGGCGACAGGTTCCAGCTCGGTTGCCAGCTTTCCGGCACCGTAGCGAATGGCTGCTTGAATTGAGCCAGGCGTCCACTCACCGCAGTGACTCCTCAGGATAAAAGGGCTGATCGTGATCGGATAACAACGACATGCACGGCGCTCCTTGTATTGGCGGCACGTTATGCCGGCTAGTGTATGCATTGGCTGCTGTGGTCGCCAGTTGGTAGAGACAAATCCAACGAAACATTCAATCGGGAATTGAGAGTCCAGTCGCTGCATCGCATAATGCGCGGATTCAACCCGAGTCAACGAGGAATACATGGGCGAGTTTGATGGCATCCGGCCGTACCAGGACGACGAAGTACCTGCGGTTCTGCAGCGATTGTTGCAGAATCGGGCGTTATTGCAGACGCTGGCCGACTATCGCTTTCCCCGTTTGAGCCGTTGGCTGCCCGGAATCACTACCCGATTGATCAGTTCCGCTTTGCGCCGAGAGTTGCGCGAGGTCAATACCGTGGATGCCTTGCAACACCGCCTGGAGCCCTGGTTGGACAAGGTCATCGAGCGGAGTGCGCTGAAGGTCACCTATAGCGGCCTGGAGAATCTGAGTAAAACCCAACCGCATCTGTTTCTTGCCAATCATCGCGACATTGCCATGGATCCCGCGTTCGTCAATTACGCGTTGTATCACGGTGGGCATCCTACGCCGCGTATTGCGATCGGCGATAATCTTCTGCAACGCCCCTTTGTCAGTGACCTGATGCGTCTGAACAAGTGTTTTATCGTGCATCGTTCTGTCACCGGGCGCCGTGAGAAGCTCGCGGTATACCAGAACCTGTCCGCCTACATTAATCATTCCATCGCTGACGGGCATTCGGTCTGGATCGCCCAGGCTGAAGGCCGGGCCAAGGATGGTTGTGACCGCACGGATACCGCCATTATCAAGATGCTGTGCATGAGCCGAAAGAGTGAGGATTTCGCTGAGGTCGTGCGCTCGCTGAACATCGTGCCCGTCTCGATTGCTTATGAATGGGATCCCTGTGATCAGATGAAAGCGCGGGAGCTGGAGCAGCGCGAGCGTACCGGCAGCTACACCAAGCAACCGGGGGAAGACGACAGCTCTATCGCCAAAGGGCTGACAGGCTACAAGGGCCGCGTTCATATTGCCTTTGGCACCCCATTGACCGGGGAGTATGCTGATGCCAAGGCCGTTGCGACGGAAACGGATCGGCAGATTCTGGGGCTATATCGTTTGTATCCCAGTAACTATCTCGCGGCTGAACAATTGGGTGACCTCCAGCATCAGGTGGATATCACCGGTTGGCGTGATCAGTTTGACGCAGCCATGCTGGCCGAGGAACAGCAACGCTTTGAACAGCGCCTGGCAGCCTGTCCGGAGCAGCAGAAGCCATGGTGGTTGCGCCAGTATGCCAATCCGGTCATCAGCCGCCAGCGGGCTCTAGGTCAGCGCGGAGGCAATGCTGAGCAGCAGGGCGAGGCCCAGACAAATGCAGCCGACCAACACGAATAGACGATTGCTGCGCTGCATGCTGAGCGGCAACTCGGCTTCGACCGATCCTATCGAGCTGCTCATCAAGCGTTGCGACCGTGCCACGCGCAGTTGGGTAGCCAGCACCAGCCAGCTACCGCAGAGGCTGTAGAAAAGCGCTAGACTGTTGAGCACCAGGGCACTGTTATCCAAATAAAAAACCCACGCAGCCTGAAGGGGCGGCATACGACATCCTCCGATTAATCGGTGCTCGTGACCTGCGGGTTAGTATTATTCTGGCGGGTGCAACGAAAGCGAAATCAAACGGCAGCAACGCTCTGGCGGCTGAGCTGCCTTCCTGTATTCAGTAAGGCCGATCAATCAGATGCCAGCCAAACCGGCCTGCAGTCTATAGCAGACTGGGCAACATTTGCACGAACAGACAGTCCAACTATGGACAGCGGCTAAACCACCCGAGAGGCGAACAGGCCTCCGGACAGTCAACAGGATGGTGTTACATGAACAAACGAATTCTCACGGGCTGCCTGCTCGGCCTGACCCTGGCCGTTGGCGGTTGTGCATCGAATCTGACCGGCGATACCTACAGCCGCTCGGAGGCACGTGCGCCGCAAACAGTACGAATGGGCACAGTTGAATCCGTGCGCCTGGTGCGCATTGAAGGCACGAAAACCAATATCGGCACCGGTGCTGGTGCGGTAGTCGGTGGGGTGGCGGGCAGTTCAGTGGGTGGTGGTCGCGGCAGTGTCATCACTGGCGTACTGGGTGCCGTTGCCGGTGGTATGGCGGGTGCCGCTGCTGAGGAAGGACTGACCCGTAATCAGGGGATCGAAATTACCGTGCGGGAAGATGGCGGTCAGACCCGCGCCTACGTTCAGGAGGTTGACCCGAATGTATCCTTCGCTCCCGGCGAGCGGGTGCGCATCCTGACAGTCAACGGGGTATCCAGGGTAAGCAAATAAGACTTACCGCCTCGTCATTGCGCGCGATTGAATAGCGCACGCAATGACGAAAGCCAGCGCGGTCTCAGTCCGCCAGGGCGACCGCCGTCGGCTGGAAAGGGGTGAGAATGATTTCCACCCTGCGGTTCAATTTGCGGCCGGTGTAGCTGCTGTTATCAGCGCGGGGCTGCAAGTCTGCCATGGCTTGCAGGTGCATCCGATGCCGCTCAATGCCACCAAGACGCAGCACGCTGGCTACAGCCTGAGCGCGCTCCATGCTCAATTTCTTGTTCAGCTCATCGCTGCCATCGCTGTCACTGTGACCGATCACATGCACGCGGCTGGCACTGTCAGCCTTGAGCGCTTGCGCCACTTTACTCAAGGGCACCAGACCCGAGGGCAGTAACAGGGTACGCTTGGGATGGAAGTTCCCATCGACCGGAATCAACAAGCGTATCTGCTCACCTTCACGCTCGACCTCGTAGCCTTGCTGATGGGCTATTGCAGTCAGATTGGTGATTCGGGACTCAGCCCAGGAAGGAGCGGGGGGAGGAGTGTGAACAACTTCTTGTTTTGAGGAGCAGGCGCCGAGCAAAACCAGCGAAGCCAGCATCACGCTTTTTATGGTATTCATGGATTTCATCCAGACTGAAGGTGAACCGACAACAAAAATTCCGCATCAGAGTAGCACTGCACGACTAAATTGTGATCATCATTTCAAGCAATTCATCGGTTTATAGGCCATTCTTCCAAGAGGTTCACAGAATGACAGTGCCAAAAGGGCAATTTTCAACCCTTCTTACCCTGACATTGGCGCTAGGCTTGTCCGGTTGCGCTTCCTGGTCGCTCTGGCCAGGGGGCGACAGTGCACCTGTACAGCGGGTCGCCGGACTCATTGACAGGGGGGAGCAACACTGGACAATGCGCGCCTGCGGTCAGGAACACGACCGCCTTTTACAGCCGACGGCGGAGCTGGAGCGCCTGTTTGATGAGGTTGGTCAACCGGGGCAAACGTCCATCTTTGCCGAGCTGGAAGTCGCCGAGCGGGACGGCCGCTGGGTGGTCAGCCGCACCCACCGGATCGAATCCACTGGCCGCGGCTGTATGGATACCAGCGCCGCTGCCAGTCAATGGGTTGGCTTCAGTCTGGCGGATCATTGGCGGGTAAATATTACTGCTCAGGGCATGCAGCTCACCACCGACGACGCAGAAGACGGTCGGCAGTTGTCCATGATCACCGAACAGCTGCCTGACGGAGCGCAGGGCTTTCGTGGCGTGCATGATCAGGGGCTGGAGCTGTGGTTATACCCCGCCGGCTGCATTGAACGCAGCACGGGCGATTACTATCACCTGAACGCGGTGCTGGTGAGGGATGGGCAACGGCTCAAGGGATGCGGCTATCAGGGCGGGCTGTCAGCGCAGCCGTAAAGGCTGCTTGACCTCGGTGTGCGCCGCACGCCCTGAAGGTCAGGCCCCAAGATAGGCCGCCCGCACCTGCGGGTCAGCCAGCAAGGCGTCGCCGCTGCCTTGCATCACGATCTGCCCATGCTCCATGACATAGCCCCGATCAGCCAATTTCAGCGCCTGGTTGGCATTCTGCTCTACCAGAAAGATGGTCACTCCCTGGCGGCGCAGTTCTTCAATGATCTCGAAGATCTGTTGAATGATGATCGGAGCCAGTCCCAGCGAAGGTTCATCCAGCAACAGCAATTTGGGCTGGCTCATCAGTGCCCGGCCAATGGCGAGCATCTGTTGTTCGCCACCGGACATGGTGCCGGCGCGCTGCTGATAACGTTCCTTCAAACGGGGGAACAGTTCGAGTGTGGCCTGCAACTGACGGGCTATGTGCTCGCGGGGCAAAAAGAACGCCCCCATGGCCAGGTTCTCTTCTACTGTCAGCCGGGAAAACACCCGCCGACCTTCGGGTACGATGGCGATGTCCTTGCGCATGATGTCGCAGGTAGGCATGCCGGTCAGTTCTTCATTGTGGTAACGGATGCTGCCGCTGGTGGGCGCAGGATCACCGCAGAGGGTCATCATCAGCGTGGTCTTGCCGGCCCCGTTAGCGCCGATCAGCGTCACGATTTCACCTTGCTCCACCTCCAGACTGACGTTATGCAAAGCCTGGATCTTGCCATAGAAGGTGTTGACCCCATTGAATGACAGCATCAGGTCTCCCCTAGGTAGGCTTTGATCACTTCCGGGTTCTGGCGCACCTGCTCGGGCGTGCCATGGGCCAGCGGGCTCCCCTGGTTGATCACCACCACGTGATCGGAAATGCCCATGACCAGTTTCATATCGTGTTCAATCAGCAGCACAGTCAGTCCCTGTTCGCTGCGTAATTCAGCGATCAGCGTTTGTAGATCAGCCGTCTCCCGGGGGTTCAGTCCGGCGGCGGGCTCGTCGAGCATCAGCAGGGACGGGCGGGTCACCATGCAGCGGGCAATTTCCAGACGACGTTGTTGTCCATAGGCCAGGGTGCCAGCCGTGCGGTTGGCAAAATCCAGCAGATCCATGCGCTCCAGCCACCAGGCAGCACGTTCCATTGCCTCTTTCTCGCTCCGGCGAAAGCCCGGGGTCTTGAACAGGCCAGCCAGCATGCTGGTATTCATGTGATGATGCTGCGCGACCAGCAGGTTCTCTACCACACTCATCTGCTTGAACAGTCGCACATGCTGGAAGGTGCGCACCATCCCCTTGCGCGCCAGCTTGAAGCCGGGCATGCCACTGACTTCTTCACCACGGAAGCGAATACGTCCGGCGCTGGGTTTATAAAAACCGGTCAGGCAATTGAACACGGTGGTCTTGCCGGCCCCATTGGGGCCGATCAACGAGACGATTTGCCCTTCGTTTACCTGCAATGCAACCTGGTCGACAGCCAACAGACCGCCAAAGCGCATGCACAGGCCCGATACATCCAGCAAAGGGGCAACGGCGTTCATGTTTTCAACTCCAGGTGCGGACGCTTCATCGGCAGCAGACCCTGGGGTCGCCAGATCATCATCAGTACCATCAGCAGGCCGAACAGCAACATGCGGTACTCATCAAATTGCCGTGCCATCTCGGGCAGCAGCGTCATGATAATGGCCGCCAGAATCACCCCCAACTGCGAGCCCATACCGCCCAGAACAACGATGGCGAGGATAATGGCCGACTCGATAAAGGTGAAGGATTCCGGGCTGATAAAGCCCTGGCGTGCGGCAAAGAAGCAGCCGGCAAAACCGGCGAAGGTCGCGCCTATGGTGAAAGCGTTGAGCTTGACCGCGGTGGGGTTGATGCCCAGCGAGCGGCAGGCTACCTCATCCTCGCGCAGAGCCTCCCAGGCGCGACCCACGGGCATGCGCAGCAGGCGGTTGATGACTAACAGCGTGATCAGTACCAGCAGCAGCGCCAGAAAATACAGGAACATCACCCGGTGTACTGAATTGAAGGCAATGCCGAAAAACTCATGGAAGGTCTGCGCCCCTTCGCTGGCGCGGCGGCTGAATTCAAGGCCGAACAGATCGGGCTTGGGAATACTGCCAATACCATTGGGGCCATTGGTAAGGCTGGTGAAATTGTTCAGCAGGATGCGGATGATCTCACCGAAGCCCAGGGTGACGATCGCCAGGTAGTCACCGCGCAGACGCAGAACGGGAAAACCGAGCAGAAAGCCGAACAGGGCTGCCATAGCCCCGGCGGCGACCAGTCCGGTCCAGAAGCCGACACCGAAGTACAGGGCCAGCAACGCGTAGGTATAAGCGCCCACTGCGTAAAAACCGACGTAACCCAGATCCAGCAGGCCGGCCAGACCCACCACGATATTCAGCCCCAGCCCGAGCATCACATAAATCAGCACCAGGGTAGCCAGGTCAATATTGCTGCGGTTGCTGAGGAACGGCCAGATCAGCGCAGCGGCAATCAGAAAGCACCACAGCAGCCGCTGCGTCGAGGGGCGCGCTGCCAACACGCTGAAAGCAGCCGGTGTACGGGGCAGGGCAGGTACCTTGTGCCACAACCGGGCCAGGTGATCGCGGAACAGGTTGAACAGGAATAGGAACAGCGCTGCTGCGCCGATCTTGACCGCCACATCGGCTCCGCCGCCTACCAATACCAATGAGGTGCCCTGCTGGCTGAGGCGCACGCCCATCAGCAGACCGCTGAGAATCACCACCACTACGGCAGAAATGATCGCCGGTTTCAGATTGCGCAGCATCATACCTTCCCCACTTCAGGCCGACCGAGAATGCCGCTGGGGCGGAACAGCAGCACCAGGATCAGCACACTGAAGGCCACCAC
>CAYYUQ010000043.1:0-28215 GCA_964474945.1 uncultured Halopseudomonas sp.
CCACCTTCTTTCAGGTGGACGGGTTTGCCGGCTTCGCCGGGCAAACAAAAAACCCGGCACCAGGCCGGGTTTTTTGTTTACGCATAGAGAAAGCTTACTGCACTTCCACCGCCAGACTGTCAGCGATCTTCTTCTGCCAGATCTGCGGACCGGTGATATGCACCGACTCACCGCTGCTGTCCACCGCCACGGTGACCGGCATGTCCTCTACATCAAACTCATAGATGGCTTCCATACCCAGTTCCGGGAAGGCCAGCACCTTGGCTTTCTTCACCGCCTGAGACACCAGGTACGCTGCACCACCTACCGCCATCAGATACACCGCCTTATTATCCTTGATTGCTTCGATAGCGATGGGGCCACGCTCGGATTTACCGATCATGCCCAACAGACCTGTCTGCTCAAGGATCTGGCGGGTGAACTTGTCCATACGCGTAGCGGTAGTCGGGCCAGCCGGACCTACTGCTTCGTCACGTACAGGGTCAACCGGGCCGACGTAATAGATGAAGCGGCCTTTCAGATCCACCGGTAGTTGTTCACCCTTGTTCAGCATGTCGACCATGCGCTTGTGCGCAGCATCACGACCGGTCAGCATTTTGCCCGACAGCAGTACGGTTTCGCCGGTTTTCCAGCTCAGCACATCTTCAGGCTTCAGGGTATCCAGGTTCACCCGACGTACGCTGCTGCCAATTTCCCAGGTGATATCCGGATAGGCATCCATCGCCGGCGGTGCCAACTCGACTGGGCCACTGCCATCCAGCACAAAATGTGCGTGTCGCGTGGCGGCACAGTTGGGAATCATGCATACCGGCAGACTGGCTGCGTGGGTCGGGTAATCCATGATCTTGATGTCCAGGACAGTAGTCAGACCACCCAGACCCTGAGCACCAATACCCAGCGCGTTGACCTTGTCCATGATTTCCAGACGCAGTTCCTCAACGCGGTTCTGCGGGCCGCGCTGGCGCAGCTCGTGGATATCAATCGGATCCATCAGCGATTCCTTGGCCAATACCGCTGCTTTCTCAGCGGTACCACCAATACCAATACCCAGCATGCCGGGTGGGCACCAGCCAGCACCCATGGTCGGCACCGTCTTCACTACCCAATCGACAATGGAGTCGGACGGGTTAAGCATGACCATTTTGGCCTTATTCTCAGACCCGCCACCCTTGGCAGCCACATGGAACTCGACGGTGTCGCCGGGAACCATCTGATAGTGAATAACCGCCGGCGTATTGTCCTTGGTGTTGGTACGCTTGCCCGCCGGATCGGCCAGAATGGATGCGCGCAGCACGTTATCAGGCAGTTGATAGGCGCGGCGTACACCTTCGTTGATCATGTCGTCCAGCCCCATGGTGGCGCCATCCCAACGGACATTCATGCCAACTTTAACGAACACCGTGACGATACCGGTGTCTTGACAGATAGGCCGGTGGCCGGTGGCACACATACGAGAGTTGATCAGAATTTGCGCCATCGCATCCCGCGCAGCTGGAGATTCTTCGCGCAGGTAAGCCTGATGTACAGCCTGAATGAAATCAACCGGGTGATAGTAGGAGATATATTGCAACGCATCGGCAACGCTCTGGATCAAATCATCTTGCTTGATTACGGCCATTCTCGGACAGGCTCCTCTAATAGACTGACTGACCGCAGGGTTGTCAATGCAACAGGCAAGGCGGCCAGGTTCACGGAATGCTTGGGCGGGGTTGCAGAAGCCCCAGCAAAAAAAGCAGGCCATAGATTATACCCGAGCTGCGTATTCGGGGTCAGCCGTTCGACCACTAGCCAGGCACTATTGCAATAAAATGATTGTGCAAATCAGCAGGGTAAAGCTAAAGTGATATCAAAGAGCCACAATATCAAGGATGTTACCGTGACAGAACTGGAGCGCGACCGGCAAGCCCGCTTCCAGGCCCTGCGCCTGCAACGCTTCTATCTGGCTCAATCGACTTATTTAATCGCCTATGTGGTGATCGCGGTGACATGGGCCACCGGCCAATATCTGGGCAGCAACGTTATGGCGTTGAGTCATTACGCGCTGGGCTTTCTCACGCAAATCAGCTTCTTCATCCTATTCAAGACCGGGTTGAACCTCCGCTTCAAGGATCCAAGCCTGACCAGCGCTCAGATCATAGTAGCGCTGTTATTACAGACCTACCTGCTGGCCCTGGTTGGTGAAATTCGCGGCACGGTACTGGTAGCCTACTGCCTGATCCTTTTGTTTGGTGTGTTCCAGATGTCCCGAACCGGATATCTGGTACATGCCGCCTTCGCCCTGGCCTGCTATGCCGGCCTGATAGCCCTGAACCAACGCCTGGAGATTTACCCTCAGAGCCTGACCGTCGCTCTGCTGGAATGGTTTGTACTGGCCTGTTTCCTGTTATGGCTGGCCATCCTCGGTAGTTACATCCGGGAATTGCGAGAACGCTTGCAACAGCGTCACACCACCTTGCAGCAGCATCAACAGACGCTGCGCAGCATGATGGATCAACTGCAGAATCTGGCGTCTACCGATGCGCTGACCAGCCTGCCCAACCGGCGCTATTTCATTGAAGAGGCGCGGCGGCGAAATACCCTGCTCGCGCCGGGACAGACCATGGGACTGGCGTTGATCGATCTGGACCACTTCAAACGTATCAATGACCTCTACGGCCACTCGGCCGGCGACCAGGTGCTGCAGGAATTTGCCCGTATTGCCCGCGCCAATCTGCGTGGCAATGACATGGTGGCCCGTTTTGGCGGTGAGGAATTTGTACTGCTGCTGGATAACTGCGATCTGGCCACGCTGCACCATTGCGTGGAGCGCATCCGTCAGGGGCTGGCCAATCATCCGTTCAGCATATTGCCGGAGGATGTGCGCTGCACACTCTCAGCCGGCATCTGCCTGATCCATCCGGAGGATGATCTGGAATGGCGCATCAGCCAGGCGGACGAAGCGCTTTACCAGGCCAAGGCCGAAGGACGTAACTGCACCCGCGCCCATGATGAAGCTTACGCTTGAGCAATACGCGATCAGCGAATATCCAACCAGAACATGGCGGCGCGACTGATATTGCCCCACAGGCGAATCTTCAGGCGGTGGCGCCAGGGCAAGGCCAGCCAGTCGCTCAATGTCCATTCCCGTGATTCGGCAAAGTCGGTCGCAAAGCTCTGCTCCACGGTACCGGCCATGCGAGTATCGACAATATTCTGATTGGCTTCCAGATTCCAATGCAGCGTCCAACGATCAAAATTGGAAGAGCCAAGGCTGACCCAGTCGTCCACCAACACGGTTTTCAAATGCAGAAAGCGCGGCTGATACTCGTAAATACGCACGCCTGCCGCCAGCAACCGTCGGTAATAACGTTGACCAGCGTAACGCACCGAGGGGTGATCGGTCACCTCGCCGCATAACAGCAAACGCACATCCACACCCCGCCGCGCGGCACGCATCAGGGCGCGTCGAATACGCCAGCCGGGTACAAAATAGGGTGTCGCCAACCAGACCTGCCGTTCAGCACGGGCAATATTGGCCAGCAGCGCATGAACCAGCTCTCGGTGGTTGCGCCCATCGGTAAGAGAAACACGCGCCAGGCCATCGTTTCCCTCCGGCCGAGGTGGCAAGCGCACCCGGCGCGGCGCCTTTTGTGCACGACCGCGTGGACGTTCAGTGGCACGCCATTGTTGCTCAAAGGCCAACACCCAATCCGCTACGACCGGCCCGGTCACCTGCAGCATCTGTTCATGCCAGAGGCAATGCCCGTCCTCATCGGGAATACAGAAGTCATCAGTGAAGCCGGCGCCGCCGATGTAGGCGGCCTGATCATGAATGACGATCAGCTTACGGTGGTCGCGGTGCAGGTTGGCGCGTCCGCCCCAGAGATTCAGGGGGTTGTAAAAGCGCAGATCGACACCACCCTGACGCAGTCGCTCCCTGTCTGCATCCTGCAATCCCCGACTGCCAACGCCATCGAAAAGGCAACGTACCCTGACACCCCGCGCTACTGCGCCGATCAGGATCTCCGTCACCCGGTCGGCACTGTGCCCTGATTCCACCAGGTAGAGCTCAATATCAATGCTCTGCTGCGCCTGCTCCATCGCCTCCAGCAGGTGCGGGAAGAAACAGCCCCCATCCATCATCAGCAGAAAATTATTATCTTCACGCCAGGGATAGGTCGGGGCCGCCATGCATACCTCAGGGAATTTGGTAGTCGTCCTGCTCCATCAGATCCATGCCACATTGTAGCTGGCTGATCCAGTCGAGGAACTCACTGATCATAGCAGGGCCGACAAAAGGCCGGCCATGTTGCGGCACGATCATCTTCGGATTGAGCTTGCGCACCATGTTCGCCCACAAGCGACAGGCCTTGTTACCAGCCATATAGCGTCGGTGGAAACCGGCCATGCTTGCCACATGGCTGGCGAAGTTGGTAACCGGCTCAGCGTCATCCACCATCGACGCGCCCATATCCCCGGAGAACAGGATGCCGCTGATCGGATCATAGAATTGCAGGTTGCCCACCGAGTGCAGGAAGTGCGCGGGTACCGCCTTGATGACGCAGTCCCCCAGCGGAATATCCTGACCACGATCCGGTACGGCGATCATCCGTTCAGTGGTGCTGATCCCTGAAGCCTTGGTCAGAAACGCAGCCGACAGGTGCGGCAAGAAGCGCGCCCATAGTTTGGAGCACACGACCTTGCAGTTGGTATGCAGGAACCACTTATCCAATGAGGCAATGATGTCCGGATCCTGGTGCGACGCAAAGACGTACGTCAGGTTGCGCAGAGTAATGTGCTGACTCAATGCCAGCGATAGCGGCATATAGGTCAGGTCTCCACCCGGATCAAGCAAGGCGTGTTCGTTACCATCAATGATCAGGAACTGGTTGGATTGAACACCGTCACCCGTTACCAACTGGTCAAAACACAGCACTTTATGTGGGCCGTTATCGAACAACACCCGGGGACTACTCGCCATCCCTATCTCCTTGAATATAAAAACGAGGCGGTCTTATAGGCGAGTCGAGGGGGGCTAGCACTGACCTGAGTCAACTTGACATCACTATAATCCAAACACCATCAAATGTTCATCCATCTGCAATAGCCCGTGCTCAACATGACGAGTGCTCACGGACGCTGCGCTGGAGGTAAATCGATGATACAGATGGCTCAGGTTTTACACAGCACTCCCTCATTATTGGTTGAAATCACCACCTCACCTACGGCTCTTCAGGAAGCCCAGGCGCTGCGCTATCGGGTTTTTGTTGAAGAATGTGGAGCCAAGCCCGATAGCCTGGCTGAGGGTCTGGATAGTGATAGGTTCGATATGCACTGCGAGCATTTGCTGGTGCGCGATAGTCAGACCGGTGAGGTAGTGGCGACCACCCGACTGCTGGATAGCCAAGGCGCCCTTCGCGCCGGAGGCTTCTACAGCGAGGGGGAGTTTCAATTGGTGGGTCTGGCTCAGCTCCCCGGCCCGATCCTGGAAATCGGACGCACCTGTGTACACCCCGATTACCGCAACGGCGCAACCATTTCCACGTTATGGTCAGGTCTGGCACAGGTGATGCGCGAGCGTAACTACAACTTCCTCATGGGTTGCGCGAGCATCGGCATGGGTGATGGTGGCATTCAGGCCCATGCGGTGATGCAGCGGCTACGTCAGCGCTATCTCAGCCGCGAATGGTTGAATGCCGTACCGCGCCGGCCCTTGGTCGACATGCCCCTGCCGGAAAACATCACCGCGCAAATCCCTCCGCTGCTGAAGGCCTACATGCGTCTCGGGGCCACCATCTGTGGCGAGCCCTGCTGGGATCCGGAATTCAACGTCGCCGACGTGTTTATCCTGCTGCATCGGCAGCAACTGTGTCCGCGCTACGCTCGGCACTTCAATGCAGCCAGTTGAAAATATGGATCTGAAAGCCGGACTACGCCGTCTTTGGCGGGCGCCTCTGGTTGCCAGTTGGGTGCTGCTGGGTCTGCTGCTGGCGAGCCTGTTATATATCTGTCCGGTACGCTGGCGTGACACGTTACGCCAGCAGGTCACCATCGGCTGGATGCGTGGATTGCTGCACCTGCTGCCGCTACGCATTCACCGTCATGGCAAGCCAACCGAGCAACAGGCGGTGTGGGTCGGCAATCATATTTCCTGGCTGGATATCATCCTATTGGGCGCCGCCGGCCCAGTACGCTTTATTGCCAAATCCGATGTGCGTCAGTGGCCCTTGCTGGGCTGGCTGGCACACAGCGCCGGCACCCTGTTCATCCAACGCGGCCGGGCCAACGCCGACAGTTTCAAGCAACACATGGAAACGCTATTGGCGCAGCGGCACAGTCTGGCGATCTTTGCCGAGGGCACCACCACGCTGGGTGACCGGGTGCGCACCTTCCATGGTCGGCTACTCAGTTGCGCGGTGGAGCAGAAGGTGCCGCTGCAGCCTGTCGCTCTGCGCTATCACCATCAGGGAGAGTTGGCGCGGGTCGCTGCATTTATCCAAGATGATGCGTTTTTCAATCATCTATGGCGACTGCTGGGCTCTTCACCTATCGAGGTGGAGCTGTATTTCCTGCCGCTGATTGATAGCTGCGGCGTTGAACGCAACCCGTTGGCGCGCAGCGCTCGCCATGCGGTTATTCAGGCCTTGGGACAAAGCGACCCCTGCCAATCCACCGACGCGAAACTCGCCGCCTGAGCATCAGCAAACTCAATCACCTCGGGCATGAACGCCAGAAAGTCCGCCTCGAACCCCGAGTAATCCCGCTCCAGCTCGTCAACCGCACCCGGTAGCAGGTTACCCGGACGTAAACGCCGAGCCATATTATTCAATGCCAGATGCAGATTCTGCAGCTGCACATAGCTTCCCAGCCAATCCTCGTGAGCCATGCGCACCAGTACTGTTCTCGCTCGATCAGGCATCAAGGCTTGCTGAGCCAATACCGCCTGGTACATCTGGGCGGTGAAGTCAGCCAGAGGTTGATCCGCAAACTGCCCCCAATGACACGCCAGCAGATGATCATAAAACATATCGACCATGATCCCCGCGTAGCGCCGGCGCTCGCGGGTAACCCGCGCTTTGCTTTGTGCTACCAACGGATGCCGATCCGTAAAGGCGTGAATACTGCGGTGCAACCAGATACCCTGACGCACCGATTCCGGCAGCGCAATACCCGCCATCGGCCCTTTTACAAAGTCTCCCAATAGCCCACCAAGCGCCTGTTGCGGCTCGTTTGGCCCCAGCCGAAGATGTGCGAGATAGTTCATCAGCGTTGGCCCGTCTGTTGTTGCAGATTGTTCAGCTGGCTCTGCAAGGTGGAGAGGCTGCGGTTGGTCTGCAGACGAAAGCTGTCAATTGCCTGCAAGGCTTCTTCCATCGAGGCCAGACGTATATCGAGTTCGCTGCGCACCAGCAGCATTTCCTGTTCCAGGCTACGCCCGGCGGATGCCTGCAATAGCGCTTGCACCTCGCCGCGCTGACGGGCCAACTGACTGCCCTGCTCCGCGAGTTGCTGTTCCAGCTTTGCCAGCACCTGCAATCGCTCGCTCACCTCGGTCATGTCAGCCCGCAGAGCCTCCTGGGCTTCACGGATCGCATCCCCTTGTTGGCGCAACTCGGCAAGCAGTGGCTGCTGGTTTTGTTGCGCTTCACCAAGCGTCCTGGCCTGCTGTTCGAGCGCAGCAAAGCGCTGCGCATCGGCCTCATTGGCCTGCTGTAACTGTTGCAGGCCCTGATGTCCGGCTTGCACCAGCTGTTGCTGCTGCAGCGCCTGCTGTTGCGCTTTATGAGATTCTGTCAGTTCCGCTACGGCCTTTTCCAGTTGGCTGAGCTGCTGCACGCGGGCCTGCTCGCCCTGGGTGAGGGTAGATTCGGTAGCAATCACCTTGCCACTGATATCCTGCAGTCGGCCAGCGGCCTCCTCGCTGATTGCGGCGAAACTTTCCTGAGTCGCCACCAGTTGCCGCTGCAGTCGGCTCTGTTGTTCATGGCTCCAGTAACCGAGTCCGACCAGCGCGATCAACAAACTCAGACACACTGCCCATAAGGCGCCATTGCGTTGGCGCCGGGGCGCTGGTTCACGCACTGCCCGCACCAGCGGCGGCTCCTGAGTCAGACTATGCTGTTCAACCGACTGGGTGCCGACACGATCCTCATCTGTCGCCCGGATATTCGGCAGATCTACATCGAAATCATCACGCATGAATACTCCCAACGCCAACTTTCCTGCAATAGGTCATTCTGCTCGCAGAACCCTGGGCTGAACACCCTCAATCAACAACCAGCGTGGCGCTTGCTGCCTCAGTTGCTGCGTCAATTGCTCCAGCAGTTGCCCTCCATTGCGCCAGTAATGCCAGTACAAGGGTACATCGATATATCTGCCGGACAGTAACTCAGACAGCTGCCCGGCAGCCAGTTCCTGTTGCACTTGCAGAGCCGGCACCATTCCCCAACCCATACCCGTACCGAGCAGACGTACAAAACCTTCCGATGAGGGGCATAAATGATGGGGAAACTCGATGGCAAAACCGCAACTGGAGAGAAAGCGATGTTGCAGTTGATCATCCGGACCGAAAACCACGCCAGGCGCGTTACGCAGGGCCTGTGGCGTAACCCCGTCAGCAAAGTACTGGTGAATAAATGCCGGGCTGGCCACCGCCAGATAGCGCATGGCGCCCAACGGCACCGCGCGCGCTCCGGCTACCGGGCGCTCGGTAGCGCAGAGACAGCCGACCACTTCTCCGGCCCGCATGCGGCGCAACCCGACATCCTGATCATCCACCAACAGATCCAGCAATAATGACTGCTGATGACACAGCTGCGCTACCGCTGGCGCCCACCAGGTCGCCAGACTGTCGGCATTCAATGCCACACGCAGGCGGGCCGGCGCAGCATCCTCACCCATGGGCACATCCCGCTGCAGATCCCGCTCCAGCAACCTGACCTGCTGCACATGATTGAGCAAACGCTGCCCGGTCTCGGTCGGCGCCGGAGGCGACATCCTGAGCAGTACCGGCGCACCTACCCGCGCTTCCAGCAACTTGATCCGTTGCGATACGGCAGATTGAGACAGGCCCATCAGCCGCGCCGCCCGCTCAAAGCCGCCCTGCTCCACCACGCATGCCAGAGCCTGCAGCAACTTGTAATCCATCATCAGATTATTTTATATCCCATTAGCATTATCTGTTTCTCTTATACTCGCACGTCCCCCACACTGCCAGCCCCCTGTCATCCTGGAAACCATCCCGTGAGTTACTACTCCAGTTATCTGAATGGCCTGCTGGTCGCCCTGGGCCTGATCATGGCGATAGGCGCGCAGAATGCGTTTGTACTGGCCCAGAGCTTGCGCCTGGAGCATCACCTCAGCGTTGCCATGGTCTGCATGAGCTGTGATGCCGTGCTCATCACCGCTGGGGTATTCGGTCTGGCGGCACTGCTGCAACAGTATCCACTGGCAATGGAAGTGACGCGCTGGTGTGGCGTGCTGTTTCTGGTTGGCTATGCTCTATTGGCTATACGGCGCGCCTTTGCCGATCAGAGCCTGGTCACCGGCAGCGCCGAGCGACCCATGCGGACACGCCGAGCGGTACTATTGGCCACGCTGGCAATCACGCTGCTGAACCCGCATGTCTATCTGGACACCATGGTATTGATCGGTTCAGTCGGCGCACAGCAGAGCTGGCCTGCCTGGTTTGTTGCCGGTGCTGCCAGCGCGTCTGTTCTATGGTTCTTCAGCCTTGCCCTGGGAGCGGCGAAACTGGCACCGGTGCTCAGCCGCCCCAGCACCTGGCGGCTGATTGATCTACTGGTCGCGGCCATGATGCTGAAGGTGGCATGGACACTGGCAGCTCCGGTTTTTTTCAGCACCTGACAATCGCGGCGCAGCCGCTCAACATGGCTAGCTGCAGCGTACAATGCTATGCTCTTGCAGCTATGAACAAGGGCGGCGTCAGTACCTGATCTGTCATGCAGGGTCATTACGCTCGTCTGTCGCAAACGCCCACAACCTGAAAATGGAGAGAGACCATGCCTTTCGAACTACCCGCGCTTCCTTACGCCCAGGATGCTCTGCAGCCGCACATCTCCGCCGAGACTCTGGAGTATCACTACGGCAAGCACCACAACACCTACGTGGTCAACCTGAACAACCTGATCGCCGGCACCGAGAACGAAGGTAAAAGCCTGGAAGAGATCATCAAGACCTCCAGCGGTGGTCTGTTCAACAACGCTGCCCAGGTCTGGAACCACACCTTCTACTGGAACTGCCTGAGCCCTAATGGCGGCGGCGAGCCCACCGGTGACCTGGCTGAAGCCATCAACAAGGCATTCGGCTCCTTCGACGCGTTCAAGGAAGAGTTCAGCAAGGTTTCCATCGGCACTTTCGGTTCCGGTTGGGGCTGGCTGGTGAAGAAAGCTGACGGCTCACTGGCGCTGGCCAGCACCATTGGTGCCGGCAACCCGCTGACCTCCGGCGACACCCCGCTGCTGACCTGTGACGTGTGGGAACATGCCTACTACATCGACTACCGCAACGCTCGCCCGAAATACGTTGAAGCGTTCTGGAACCTGGTCAACTGGGATTTCGTAGCGAAAAACCTCGCTGCCTGAACCCATTTGCTGTAGTTGAAACACCCCGCTTGGCGGGGTGTTTCTTTTCCGCCCATAGCATTCAAGATGCTCAGGGCGGTTGCGCAGTATTAGATCCGAATGCATGATGCATGAAACGGAGAAAAGGACAGCCCGCAGTGAAGGTCGATACAAGGCACAGTCTTTCAGTCAAGCTTCTGCGGTTGGTGCTACTGTGGGCACTGCTTGCGGGAATGCTGTTGAGTCTTGCACAGATACTCTTCGATTTTCGCTCCGTACGGATCTCCATTACCAAGGATGCGTCAGAGATTCTGGCGATGTTCCATGACCCCGCCAGCCAGGCCATCTTCAGCCTCGACCGGGATATGGCCAGCCAGGTCATAGAGGGCCTGTTCGCCAATCCGGCGGTACGACAGGCAACCATTGGTCATCCTGCAGAAGCCCCACTAGCCAGCCGTGAGCGTCCGCTCATGACGGTCTATTATCGTTACCTCACTGATCCGCTGTTTGGTGCGGAACAGCATTTCAGCATTCCGCTGTATGGGCGCGCCCCTTACGATAACCATTACGGCGACCTGCAACTGTCACTCGACACTGCGCCCTATAGCAACCAGTTCCTGCGCAACGCAATGATCATTCTGTTGACCGGTCTGTTACGCGCTCTGGCCATGGCCGGTGCGGTCTACCTGCTCTACCACATATTATTGACCCGACCACTGGCGCGAATCATCGAACATATCGGCTTCATCAATCCCGACCATCCCGGGAAGATGATGGTGCCCATGCTGCCCGGTCAGGAGAAGAACGAACTGGGCTTGCTGATCAACAAGATCAATCAGCTGCTGGATGTCATCGAACGCAACCGTAGCAGGCGGCACGAGGCCGAGGCCAGCCTGCTGCACCTGTCCCGCCACGATCAACTGACCGGCCTGCCAAACCGTGGGTTGCTGCTGGAGCAACTCACTCGCGTTCTCGATGATGCGCAGCGCCGCCAACGTAACGTAGCGGTGCTCTGTTGTGGGCTGGATGACTTCAAGGAAATAAACGAGAAATTCAGCTACCAGACCGGCGACAAACTGCTGATCACTGTGGCCGAACGCCTGCAGGCCCATAGCGGACGACTGACCAGCGTGGCCCGCCTGGGCGGTGATCACTTCGCACTGATAGTCGCCGACGTGGAAGAACCCTACGAGGTGGCTGAGCTGGCCCAACATGTGCTGACCGATCTGAGCCAGCCGTTAATGTTGAACAGCAGTAACGTGGTGGTGCACGCCACCATAGGTATTACGTTATTCCCGGATGATGGCATGGATGCAGGCAAGCTCCTGCAGAAAGCCGAGCAAACCATGATGCTGGCCAAGACCCGGTCGCGTAATCGTTTCCAGTTCTATATCGCCAGTGTCGACAGCGAAATGCGGATGCGCCGTGAACTGGCCTCCGGCTTACGCAATGCATTGTTGCAGAATGAGTTCCATCTGGTTTATCAGCCCCAGATTGACTTGGATAATCAGCAATTGATCGGCGTGGAGGCCTTGCTGCGCTGGCATCATCCTGAACGCGGCATGGTGCCGCCGGATCTGTTCATCCCGCTGGCCGAACAAAGCGGCGCCATCATCGCCATTGGCGAGTGGGTATTGGATCAGGCCTGTCGCCAGTTACGCGAATGGCAACAGGGCGGCATGCCGGCGCTACGCATGTCGGTCAACCTGTCCACCGTTCAACTGCACCACCCGGATCTCTGTGAAATGGTCACCCGCACCCTGGATCGCTACGGATTGGCACGACATACATTGGATCTGGAGGTGACTGAAACCGGCCTGATGGAAGATATCGAGGCCGCTGCCCGGCACCTGAAAGAGCTTAAAGCCACTGGCGTGCGGATCGCGCTGGATGACTTCGGCACAGGCTACTCCTCGCTGAGTTACCTGCGCGGCTTGCCGCTGGACAAGATCAAGATCGACAAGAGCTTTATCGGCGACCTGCTGGTGGATGATGACGACCGTAATATCGTGCGCGTTATTATCCAACTGGGGCATAACCTCAATATGCAGGTCATCGCCGAGGGCGTGGAATGTGAAGAGCAGGAAAGCTATTTGCGCGCCGAAGGCTGTCATATCGGCCAAGGGTATTTCTATAGTCGCCCCCTGACCGCCTCGGCGTTTTACGTATGGATGAGTAATTACCAGCAGGAAGTCACTTCAAAAACCTGAAAACCCCAACCACAGCCAACCGGCTATCCCACCGCTGATCAGCATCCCCAGCATGCTCCCGATGGATTGTCGGCGCAGCCGTCGGCTCAAATGCTCTTCATGATGATCCGATAGCAGAAAGGGCAACCCCTTGTAGGCCGGTTTGCTCAGGGTGTTGACAGGAGGTTGTACGGCCGCATTATCGGTCTGGCGTTGCGCCTCGCTGGCCGCTGCCGCTTGTACCTGCTGCCATTCCTGTTGATCCAGTTGACCATCCCCATTGCGGTCGAAACGCGCCAGCAGATTTGGATAGTCCGCCTTCCAGTTACTGATGATTTTCCGTGCTACTCGCTGACTATCCATGATTTGCCCACCGCCGCCTCGGCTTTCGAACCAGCCCAGCGCGTACAGCAGGTCCTCCTGCTGCAGATACTCTTCGGTATAACGATAGCGCCGCCCAAGTAATGAGCCCAGTATCGAGGTCTGGGTAGTATGGGATAATGGCCAACGGCGGTTACCTTCCCAGCGCTTGCGAAGGCGCGGATGAACCTCGGCTCCCTTGGGCATGATCCAACATTCGCCCGTATCATCGCGTAGCACAAAAGGTCGATCCGACTCGCCCTTCTCCACTGTGTGCCAGCGCTGATTACGCTCGCCACCCTGATATTCTTCCACTCGGAAGCGATACCACAGACAGGGTTGCCCGGCCAATGGGGAAATCAGCGGGTCGTGCCCCTGGCCATCGGCCCGACCGCACAGCTCCACCAGCCCCTGCGCCGCCGAGCGAATACGCGACGTAGGCGTGTCTTCCACCCAACGCGCACGGCGTAGCCGGCTGAAGGTGCGATAGAGAAACCAGTAACAGGCTAACGAACTCAGCCCCAGCGCAATAAAATAGATATGGCTGGAGAAAACCAGCCCGCCAGGCACCTGGATCATGTAAATAACTGGCGAAGACTCACATCAGCCTTTTCCTCTTCGGAAAAACGCAACAGTTCTGCTGGCTGAAAGGTGAACATCCGGGCAATCAACACATCAGGGAACTGCTCGATACGTACGTTGTTGATATTGACCGCAGCGTTATACAGTTCACGCCGATCAGCAATGCCATTCTCCAGACCCGATATACGTTGCTGCAGATGCTGGAACGAGGTGTTGGCCTGTAACTGAGGGTAGTTTTCTGCCAACGCAAACAGCTGCCCGAGACCACTGCGCAGGGCTGTTTCTGCCTGGCCCAACTGTTTGACATCGGAACGATCACGGGCCTGACTCACCGCATTGCGGGCGCTGATAACGCGTTCCAGTGTGGCCTGCTCGTACTGCATATATTGGCGGCAGGCTTCCACCAGCTTGGGCAGCTCCTCATGGCGCTGGCGCAGCAGCACATCAATATTCGACCAGGCCTGGGTAACAGCATGTTTGGCCGCCACCAATTGGTTATACAGCGTCACCGCATACACCAGCAGTACAACCAGGCCGGCACCGATAACCATCAACACCACCTTGCTCCAATCCATTCCCTGCGCTCCTCAATGGTTTCCGCCGTCATGGCGCCATCGCTTGAGATAAAAAGGCTGCATAACAGTTCTTTGTTTCCGCCCCATGACCCGGTAATCTTCGCACATAATTACAATACCTGTCGGTGGCTGAACGCCTCTACCGACACAGTGCCCGGGATTGCCGTTCATGCTGCGTAAACTCGTCCTCATGTTGCTCATTTTCATCCTCGCCGTGGCAGCCCTTGGCGCGTGGAAATTCTGGTCGATTAAACAACAGATTGCCATCTTTACCGCGCCCAAGCCGCCGATCCAGATCAGCGCCAGCGTGGCTGAAACACACGAGTGGCAAAGCCGCCTGCCGGCCATCGGCAGCCTGACGGCCCGCCAGGGCGTGGAGCTGACCGCAGAGATCGCCGGCACAGTGGACAAGGTGCTGTTTGAATCAGGCCAACACGTAGAGGCCGGCCAGCAGTTGCTGGTGATGAACGACCAGGTGGAGCGCGCCAGTCTGGCCACCGCAGAGGCGCAGGTCGAGCTGGCCCGCCTGGACTTCACCCGGCAGCAGAACCTGCTGCAACGCCAGAGTATCTCCCAGGCCCAGTTTGACCAGGCCAGCTCCACCTTGCGTCAGGCTCAGGCACGCGCCAGCGAGTCCCGCGCCATCCTGCAGAAGAAAACCATTACTGCGCCCTTCGCCGGCCGACTGGGAATTATCCAAGTGGACCCAGGCGACTATCTCTCGCCTGGATCCCTGATTGCCACCCTGCAGGATTTATCCAGTCTGTACGTAGACTTCAGCCTGGCCGAACAGCATTACCCGCAATTGAGCACCGGCCAGCAAGTGGAGCTGACCGTTGCCGCCTTTCCCGACCAGCATTTCACCGGCGAAATCACCGCCATCAACCCACGGGTTGAAGCCAGCACACGCACCCTGCTGGTTCGCGCCAGAGTCAGCAACCCCGAGGAACAGTTGCTGCCAGGCATGTTCGCTGAACTGGACGTACTGATGCCCGATGTGCAGCAACGCGTGATCGTGCCGGAAACAGCCATTACCTTCAGCCTGTACGGCCACTCTGTGTATGTCGTCGAACCGGTAGAAAACCAACAACCAGCCGAGGGTGAGCAGGCCCTGCAGGTCAAGCGCCGCTTTGTCACCACCGGCGAGCGCCGCGCTGGTCAGGTCGTCGTCCTGCAGGGGTTGGAGGAAGGTGAACAGGTAGTCAGCGCCGGACAGCTGAAGCTCAACGATGGCGCAACAGTGGTCATCAACAACAGCAACCCGCTGTAAGGCGCCGGATATGGCATTTACCGACATCTTTATCCGCCGCCCGGTGCTGGCAACCGTCGTCAGCCTGCTGATCATTTTACTTGGCATGCAAGCCTTCAACAGCCTCACCATTCGCCAATACCCCGCAATGGAAAACGCGCTGATCACGGTTACCACCGCGTATCCCGGCGCCAACGCCGAGGTGATTCAGGGTTACATTACCCAACCCATTCAACAGAGCCTGGCCAGCGCCGAGGGTGTGGACTACATCAGCTCGGTCAGCCGGCAGAATTTCTCGGTCATCCAGGTCCATGCGCGTTTGGGTGTGGACACAGACCGGCTGTTCACCGACGTGATGTCGAAAGCAGCGGAAGTCCGTAACCAGCTGCCGGTCGAAGCCATGGATCCTGTTATCAGCCGCAAGGCAGCCGACGCAACGGCGCTGATGTACATCAGTTTTTACAGTGAAGACCTGAGCAACCCGCAGATTACTGACTATCTGTCGCGCATCGTTCAGCCACGGCTGGCCACCCTGCCCGGCATTGCCGACGCCGCCATCCTCGGAAGACAGAACTTTGCCATGCGCCTATGGCTGGATCCCGTGCGTATGGCCGCGCTGGGCGTGACGGCCAGCGATGTAAACGAGGCAGTACGGCGCTACAACTTCCTTGCCGCCGCCGGGGAAACCAAAGGCGAGTATGTGGTAACCAGCGTCAACGCCTATACCGACCTGCAGGATCCCGCCCAGTTTGCCGCCATTCCGGTACGCACCGACGGCGACGCCCGGGTGTTGATCAGCGATATTGCTCGGGTTGAGATGGGCGCCGAATCGCAGGATGCAATCAGCTTTTTCAATGGCATCCGGGCGGTATACGTCGGCATTGAAGGCACTACCACCTCCAACCCACTGGAAGTGATCGCCGAAGTGCGCAAGGCGATGCCGGATATCGAAGCGCAACTGCCTCCCGAACTGAAGCTGTCTGTGGCGTACGACGCCACCCGATTCATCCAGGCGTCAATCGACGAGGTCATCAAGACCCTGGTGGAAGCCGTGGTCATCGTGATTGTGGTGGTATTCCTGTTCCTCGGCTCGCTGCGTTCAGTCATCATCCCGGCGATTACCATTCCGCTCTCGATGATCGGCGTACTGTTCTTCATGCAGCTGATGGGCTATTCGATCAACCTGTTGACACTGCTGGCTTTGGTGCTGGCGATCGGGTTGGTAGTGGATGACGCCATCGTCGTGGTGGAGAATATTCACCGACATATCGAAGAAGGCAAATCGCCCTACGAAGCCGCCCTGCTTGGCGCGCGGGAAATCGCCATGCCGGTGGTCGCGATGACCATTACCCTGGCTGCGGTGTACGCACCTATCGGCTTTCTTCAGGGGGTTACGGGCGCGCTATTCAAGGAGTTCGCCTTTACCCTGGCCGGCGCAGTGATCATCTCCGGTATCGTCGCACTGACGCTATCCCCGATGATGTGCTCCCGCCTGCTGCGGCCCAAGAGCACCTCGGGCGGACTGGCGGAACGGCTGGACAAGGTATTTCAAGGTTTGCAGCTGCGTTACCAGCGGGCATTGCACAACAGCATGGATACCCGCGGCGTCACGATTACCTTCGGCGTACTGATCCTGCTGCTGATTCCGGCGCTGTTGATGTTCACCCGCAGCGAGCTGGCACCCGAGGAAGATCAAAGCTTCATCTTCATGCTCACCAACGCACCACAGACTGCCAACCTCGAATACCTGACCCATTACACCGATGAGGTGAACCGGCGTTTACAGGCGCTGGATGAGTACGAAGCGCACTTCCATATCAACGGGGTCGATGGTGTGCATAGCGGTATGGGCGGCCTGATCCTGAAGCCCTGGGATCAGCGCGAGCGCAGCCAACAGCAAGTTCAACCGCTGGTGCAGAAGACCCTGAATGAAGTGGCTGGCCTGCAGATCTTTGCGGTCAGCGTGCCGGCCTTGCCCGGCGCCAGCGAAGGCCTGCCGCTGCAATTCGTGATCGGCAGCCCCGGCGACTACGAAACGTTGCAACAGGTTGCCCAACGGGTAGCGGATCGGGCGCGGGAAAGCGGTAAGTTCGCCGTGCTGAACGTGGATCTGGCCTTCGATAAACCCGAGTTGGCGGTAGAGATATCCCGGGAAAAAGCTGCCCAGATGAACGTATCGATGGAGGATATCGGTATCACCCTCGCCTCCCTGCTGGGCGAAGGCGAAATCAATCGCTTCAGCATCGAGGGCCGCAGCTACAAGGTGATTGCTCAGGTCGAACGGGAATACCGCGACAACGCCAACTGGCTGGCCCAGTACCATGTGCGTAACCGGGATGGAGAGATGATCCCGCTTGGCTCGCTGATCAACACCAGTGAGCAGACTCGTCCACGCCAGCTCAACCAGTTCCAGCAGCTCAATGCAGCGCGTATTCAAGGTGTGCCTATCGTCAGCATGGGCGAGGCACTCTCAACCCTGGAAGAAATCGCCAGAGAAGAACTGCCGCAGGGCTTCAGCGTGGATTACGCCGGAGCATCCCGTCAGTTCAAGCAGGAAGGTAGCGAACTGTACGTCACCTTCTTCCTGGCTCTGGCAATGATTTATCTGGTGCTGGCAGCGCAGTTCGAGAGCTTCCGTGATCCGCTGGTGATTCTGGTGACCGTGCCGCTATCCATTTGCGGCGCCTTGATTCCCCTGTTCCTCGGCGTATCCAGCATGAATATCTATACTCAGGTAGGTCTGGTCACGCTGATCGGGGTGATAAGCAAACACGGTATTCTGATTGTCGAATTCGCCAACCAGTTGCGCCGCCAACAGGGACTGGATATACGCGAAGCGGTGGAGCAGGCTGCGGCCATCCGCCTGCGCCCGGTATTGATGACCACGGCGGCCATGGTGTTTGCCATGGTGCCATTACTGATCGCACAGGGTGCCGGTGCAGTCAGTCGGTTTGATATCGGGATGGTGATCACCAGCGGTCTGACCGTGGGAACCCTGTTCACCCTGTTCGTGCTGCCGGCGGTTTACGTCGCGCTCAGCAGTCGGGATAAAGCGCGGGTGTGATGCTCACAAGCGCAGCATGAAATCATGCATTGCCCATCGCTGCGCGGTGGGCTATTCCATGCCAGTCAACGAAACAGGGACTCGCCACTCAGTCCATGTTGCTCGAAAATATCGCGCAGGCGCTTCAGTGCTTCCACCTGTATCTGCCTGACCCGTTCACGGGTCAGGCCAATTTCGCGCCCCACCTCTTCCAGCGTACTGCTTTCATGGCCGCGCAAACCGAAGCGGCGGGTAACCACCTCACGCTGCTTCTCACTCAGTTCCGACAACCAATTATCGATACTGATGTTGATATCTTCTTCCTGAAGCAGCTCACTGGGATCCCCCGCCATATCATCTGGCAGGGTATCCAGCAGGGTCTTGTCCGAGTCGGCGCCCAGCGGCATATCAACCGACGCTACCCGCTCGTTCAGGCCAAGCATGCGTTTAACATCCTCAACCGGACGGTCGAGCAGTTGTGCTATTTCTTCGGGGGAGGGCTCATGATCAAGCTTCTGGGCCAGCTCGCGGGCCGCGCGCAGATAGATATTCAATTCCTTTACCACATGAATCGGCAAGCGAATGGTACGCGTCTGATTCATGATCGCCCGTTCGATGGTCTGACGTATCCACCAGGTGGCGTAGGTTGAGAAACGGAATCCCCGCTCGGGATCAAACTTCTCCACCGCGCGAATCAGACCCAAGTTACCTTCCTCGATCAGATCCAGCAGCGCCAGACCGCGATTCACATAGCGCCGGGCTATCTTGACCACCAAGCGCAGATTACTTTCGATCATGCGTTTGCGGCCAGCAGAATCACCTTTCTGGGCCAATCGGGCAAAATATACTTCCTCTTCCGGCGTAAGCAGAGGAGAAAAGCCGATTTCATTGAGATACATCTGGGTAGGATCAAGCTGCCGAGTAAACTCGAAAGAGTCTTCCCGCTGATGATTGCGCGGCGTTACTACCCGGGCTCTGCCTGGCTCATCGGGCCCCTCGCCAGCCTCAGGTCTGACCTGGTGCAGAAGCTCTGTTTCTTCGCCGCTGTACTGGTCAGCTACATTATTATTATTTGTCATGTGCATGCCCCATCTTCAGTCGAAACACTGGTCGAATTGCCTTTACAATTCGGTGCGCGTCAGTCTCCGCTGACTATCGCCGGGAACGCCAACCTGCCCCTTTCTCCCGGTGCCTCCTGCAGTGTGCCTGGAAACTATGACAATACTGATACAGCTTTGTTTTGAACAACTTCACAGTTTTGGTAAATAACCAAGCGGATCAACAGGCTGACCCCGACGACGTATCTCGAAATGTAATTTGACCCGGTCTGTTCCAGTACTTCCCATCTCGGCAACTGCCTGTCCGACCTTCACCTGTTCACCTTCTTTCACCAGCAAGCGGCTGTTATGGGCATATGCGCTGAGGTAGTTCTCATCGTGTTTGATGATGATCATGTCCCCATAACCCAATAACCCACGGCCCGCGTAAACCACAACACCATTGGCCGCAGCTTTCACAGGCTGACCCAATTGACCGGCAATATCAATCCCTTTATTCAAACTGGCGTTCGATTGAAAACGAGCTATAAGCGGGCCCTGGGCAGGCCATTGCCACCCTGATACCGATGCAGGAAACGCAGCTGGCTTAGCGGTAGAACTCGGCGTCGGTGCCGGGCGGGTCGTTGACGCAGGGGTGGGTTTTGCGGCTGGTGCTGGTCTTGCGGTAACTGTTGGCCCAGACGGGGCTCGGGTCGATGTGGCTGCCGGGCTGGTAGTTACCCTGGCAGTAGCCGCAGGGCGTCGAGCCGTAGCCGGTGCCGTTCGCGTTGCCAGGCTGAGACGCTGCCCTGGATAAATGATGAAGGGTTCGCGCAGGCCATTGTTGGCGGCCAGCGCCTTCCAATCCCAGCCGTAACGAAAGGCAATGGAATACAGTGTGTCGCCGCGCTGCACTACATGACTACCGCTGGTAACCTGTTGAGCACGATTGCCGCCACGACTACGGTCATCCACGGGCGCTGTGCCGGAGGGGCCAGCGCACGCGGTCAACAGCAATACCAGAAGCATGATTCCGGGTAAGCCGGCACTGTTGATGCTCCGTCGCCTCACAATCATCCCCCTGCCAAATGGATTCGAACTTACTCTGCCCAACTTCAGTTGCGGCCAACCCGCTGGCCAATCCACTCCAGTGTTATCACCAACAGGATAGCTGCTGCCATCAACACCACGCCGGCAACCCACCAGGACGGTTCGCCGGTGAGCGATTCATATGTGGCGGGCAATACGTTGTTCTGATGCATTGGCTCCAGCACGCCCTTGCTGTTCTCGCGCCAGCTGATGGTCTGCTTCCATGGCCAGACCTTGTTCAGCGAGCCTATCAGCAGGCCGGTCGCTACTGCCATGGTGGCATTACGAGCATGCTCCAGCAACCAGGATATCAGTCGTGCGAAACTCAACATGCCTACCGCACAGCCCACCGCAAAAATGACCAGGGTGACCAGATCCAGTGTGCGCACAGCGCCCAGAATGGTGGTGTACAAGCCAAGCAAGACAAGAATGAAGCTACCGGAAATACCGGGCAGAATCATCGCGCAGATGGCAATGGCGCCCGCCAGGAAGATGAACAAGGGCGCCGACGACCACTGCATCGGTGCCGCGACGGTAATGGTGTAGGCAAAGCCCGCGCCCAGGGCGACCAGCAATACCGTCCAGATACGCCACCGGTGCACTTCGCGGGCGACGATGTACACCGATACCATGATCAGACCGAAGAAGAATGACCAGGTCAGTTCGGCGTGCTCTTCCAGCAGGTAGCCCAACAGATTGGCAAACGCGGCGATACTGGTGAGGATGCCGGCGATCAGCACCAGCAGAAAGGTACCGTCAATAGCCTGCCAGGTCTCGCGCACGCGGCCCCGGAGCAGCCACAGAAGCTTGTCTGGCGTACAGGAGCCAAGCGCCCTGAGTAACCGCTCATACACGCCAACGATAAGCGCTATGGTGCCGCCCGATACCCCGGGCACCACATCAGCGGCGCCCATCGCCATCCCTTTCAGATAGACCAGCAGATAACCGAGGAAGCGGCGATTCAAGAATGTATTGCTCCAGGCAAGAGAGGGACAAAGCGTACCGGTTCGACCTGCTGACGGATGAATTGATCCCCGTCGCGGGTTACAAGGGTCAGAAATTGCTCCTGTTCTCCAACCGGAATGACCATCCGACCGCCGTCTGCCAGCTGGCCAAGCAGCTCCCTGGGAACCTCTGCCGGTGCGGCAGTCACCAGTATTGCATCGTAGGGCCCATATTGTGGCCAACCCCAATTGCCATCCGCATGGCGGAACACCACATTGCGGATGTCAATATCCTTGAGTATCGCTTTGGCCCGTTCCTGCAGCGGCATGATGCGCTCGACGCTGAATACGCGCTCGACCACCTGAGCGAGAATTGCTGTCTGGTAGCCCGAACCGGTACCCACTTCCAGCACCTTGTCCAGCGGCCCGCCACCCAGTAACAGCTCGGTCATGCGCGCGACTATATAGGGCTGAGACAGCGTCTGGTTATGCCCGATGGGCAGCGCCGTATCTTCATAGGCGCGATGGGCCAGGGCTTCGTCGACAAACAAATGACGCGGGGTACGGCGAATGGTCTCGAGTACATTCAGGTCGCGGATGCCTTCTTCAAACAAACGTTCCAGCAACCGCTCGCGGGTACGCTGGGAGGTCATACCGATACCACTTTTCAATAGATCATCACGCACCTTGCCGCACCCTCAGATCACCCAACCACCCGTTCAGATGGTCAAATACTTCGTAATGGGTCTTATCAATGCGCAACGGAGTGACCGATACATAACCCTGCATGATGGCATTGAAATCCGTACCCTCACCGCCGTCCTCGGCATCACCGGCCACCGAAATCCAGTAGCCTTCCTTGCCCCGTGGATCCGTCCACTTGACCGGTCTGGCCGCACGCTGCCGATGCCCCAGCCGGGTCAGCACTATGCCCTTGATCCGCTCCAGCGGCAGATTGGGGATATTCACATTGAGCACCGTTCGCGGCGGCAGTTCCAACTGGTCATGCGCCTCAACCAGACTGCGGGCAATGGCAGCAGCGGCTGGCAGGTTATCCGCCTGCCGGCTGACCAACGAGAAGGCCATTGCCGGACGGGTCAGAAAACGGCCTTCCAGAGCGGCTGCTACCGTTCCAGAGTAGAGCACGTCATCGCCCAGGTTGGCGCCCAGGTTGATACCGGACACCACCATATCCACGCTGTCCGGAAACAGTGAGTTGACGCCCAGGTGCACGCAGTCGGTCGGCGTGCCATTGAGGCCGACAAAGCCGTTTTCCAGATAGAAAGGTCGAAGGGGCTTATCCAGTGTCAGCGCGCTACTCGCACCGCTGCGGTCTTCATGGGGAGCGACTACCACACAATCGGCATAGTCATGTAATGCACCGTACAGAGCCTTCAGGCCCGGTGCCAGCACACCATCATCATTGGCAATGAGAATACGCATCAGGTTTCGCTTTCCAGTCCGCCGCCCGGCTCGTCATCCAGCAGCAGCACTTCGTGCAGTACCGCTGTAGCAAAGCAGCCGGTGGGCAGGGTGAATTCAATTTCAAGGCTATCCGCTGCGGGATAATGCCACGTCAGGCCGTGAATGGGGAGTCGAAGCACTCGCCGCTGTTGCTCGAGCCCGGCGTTTTCCAGCCACTCGCAGAGCTGCGGCTCAGTTGCCGCCAGCTGTTGCTCCAGTTGCAGCACATCGCCGGTTACCGGTGCCGTTCCCTTGCCCCAGAGCGGGCCGGTGACATGGATATCCAGCTCAGCGAAGCGTTTGTCATCCTCCGCAAGCCGATCAGCGGAGAAGTGGCTGCGACTGTCAGTAAAGGCCAGACAATCGCCCGGCAGAATGCGATTCCAGCTGCCATCGGCTACCCGTTGCGCCAACAATTGGTTGAACAAAAGGCTGCGAGCAGTGGATAACACCCGCGAACGTGTACCACGCGCCGGCGGCAAAGCGCCCCGCTCTGCCCATTGGCGGGCCTGCAGCACGTTGCCGCCATCCCGACCAAAACGCTGCGGCCCAAAGTAGTTCGGCACGCCTTGCGCGGCGATACGCCGCAGTCGCTCATCCAGCGCCTGCTGCTCGGCCTGTAGCGATGTCAGGCGAATGACAAAATGGTTGGCGCTGTGTGCGCCCCGCTGGAGTTTACGGCTGTGCCGGTTGCTGGCAAGACAGCGCAATTGATCGGCCCACAGGGACGAAAGATCCGGATCAGCCCGGCCAGGCAGTTGCAGACTGAACCACTGGCTGGTAATGGCACGCTTGTCCTTGATTCCGGCGTAGCTGACATCTTTCAGCTTGATTCCGGCCGCGCGGGCCAGCTGCCTGGCCACGTCTTCGGTGTTCAGGTCACGTTTTTCGATCAACAGCCACAGATGCTCGCCCTGCCCGCTGAGTTCAATATCGAGTATTTCGGTTACCCGGAAGTGTTCCGGCTGTGCCTTGAGCACCGCACGACCACAGGGCTCGCCATGGGCCCGCGGGCCCAGCCAGCTTTGTTCAGCGCTACTCATAGCGCCAGCAACAGGGCAACGGCGTGAACTTCTATGCCTTCCATGCGACCGACAAAGCCGAGCTTCTCGGTAGTAGTCGCCTTGATATTGACCTGATCCAGCGTGACCTGCAGATCACTGGCCACCCGCTCACGCATGGTCTCGATATGCGGTGCCAGCTTTGGCGCCTGGGCGGCGATGGTGATATCCACGTTGCCGATCTTCCAGCCTTTGGCGTGCACCAGCTCCAGCGCATGGCGCAGCAGCACCCGGCTGTCGGCGCCCTTGAACTGCGGATCGGTATCGGGAAAGTGCCGACCGATATCGCCCAGCGCCGCAGCGCCGAGAATGGCATCGGTCAGCGCGTGCAAGGCCACGTCCCCGTCGGAATGAGCCACCAGACCGCGATCATGCGCAATGCGCATGCCGCCCAGAGTGATGTAATTGCCATCACCAAACCGGTGAACGTCGTAACCGTGACCAATGCGCATGGGATACCTGCTGTACATGAAAAACCAGGAGCGAATAGTACCGCGTCCGGGTTACCGGCAGAAGTAGGGGTGCACATTGGTCACGCCCTCGCGGCGACGCTGGCCGCAAGGCCAGCCCATACCGGTCACTCAAACATCCACAGACAACCCCAACGCCTTGGCATGATGCCGCAGATGGTCATCGATAAAGCTGGCGATGAAGAAGTAGCTGTGGTCATACCCCGGCTGACGGCGCAGTGTCAGCGGATGGCCCGCAGCCGCTGCAGCCGCCTCCAGCGCCTCGGGTTTGAGCTGCTCGGCAAGGAAGTTATCCGCCTCGCCCTGATCGACCAGCAGCGGCAGGCGCTCCTGCGCCGCAGCGATCAGCTCACAGGCATCCCACTGCTTCCACTGCTCCCGATCATCGCCCAGGTAATTGCTGAAGGCCTTATGGCCCCAGGGGCAATTGACCGGGTTGGTGATGGGTGCAAAAGCGGATACCGACTGGTAGCGCCCCGGATTCTTCAAGGCGACAATCAGCGCCCCATGGCCGCCCATCGAGTGGCCACTGAGGGAGCGCTTGTCCGACACCGGGAAATTGGCTTCAATCAGCGCCGGCAGCTCCTCCACCACGTGGTCGTACATGCGGTAGTGCCGTGCCCAGGGTTGTTGCGTAGCATTGACATAGAACCCTGCACCCAACCCAAAATCCCAGGCTGCCTCGGGATCATCCGCCACGCCCTCACCCCGGGGACTGGTATCCGGCGCAACAATGACAATGCCCAGCTCGGCGGCCAGCTTTTGCGCGCCAGCCTTGTGCATGAAATTCTCATCGTTGCAGGTCAACCCGGACAGCCAGTACAGCACCGGCAGCGGCTCACCCTGATCTGCCTGGGGCGGCAGATAAATACCAAATACGGTATCGCTGGCCAGAACCGTCGAACGATACCGGTAGCGCTTGTTCCATCCGCCAAAACACTTGTTGGCAGAAAGCAATTCAATTGAAGAACTCATGGATGACACCTCAGCTGAAAACGTGAATGGAGATCGAGTGCGCATCTGCTCCATTGCGTCCGGAAGGGCTCGGCCGACCAAGCCCCCCCTCGTACCCCGGTCTTCAGAAGTGAATGACGGTACGAATGCTCTTGCCTTCATGCATCAGATCGAAGGCTTTATTGATGTCTTCCAGCCCCATGGTGTGGGTGATGAAGCTTTTCAGCGGAATCTCACCCTTCTGTGCCTTGTCCACGTAACCCGGCAACTCGGTACGACCTTTTACGCCACCAAAGGCACTGCCACGCCAGACGCGACCAGTGACCAGTTGAAACGGACGTGTGCTGATTTCCTGTCCGGCCCCAGCCACACCGATGATGGTCGATTCGCCCCAACCCTTGTGGCAGCACTCCAGCGCCGCACGCATCAGCTCAACGTTACCGACACACTCGAAGGAGTAATCCACACCACCGTCGGTCATCTCGACGATCACCTGCTGGATCGGCTGGTCATGATCCTTTGGATTGACGAACTCGGTCGCACCAAGCTCACGGGCCTTGTCGAACTTCGACGGATTGATGTCGATAGCGATAATGCGACTGGCTCCGGCCATTTTCGCCCCGATAATCGCTGCCAGACCAATACCGCCCAGACCGAAAACCGCCACGCTGGAGCCGGCTTCCACCTTGGCGGTATTGAGTACCGCACCGATACCGGTGGTCACGCCACAACCCAGCAGACAGACCTCTTCCAGCGGTGCATCCTTGGGGATCTTCGCCAGCGACACTTCCGGCAGCACGGTGTATTCAGAAAAGGTGGAGCAGCCCATGTAGTGATAGATCGGCTGGCCCTTGTAGGAAAAGCGCGTGGTGCCATCGGGCATCAGGCCCTTGCCCTGGGTCTCGCGGACCGAGCTGCACAGGTTGGTCTTGCCGGATTTGCAGAATTTGCATTCACGGCACTCGGCGGTATACAGCGGAATCACGTGATCGCCCACCGCCAGCGAGGTCACCCCCTCACCCACCGCCTCGACAATACCGCCACCTTCATGGCCGAGAATGGCCGGAAACACACCCTCGGGGTCATCGCCCGACAGGGTGAAGGCATCGGTATGACAGACGCCGGTAGCGACGATGCGCACCAGTACCTCACCCGCCTTCGGTGGTGCGACATCGACTTCTACGATTTCCAGCGGCTTGCCGGCTTCGAAGGCTACTGCGGCACGGGACTTGATCATGGTGGGGAACCTCTGAGGATGAATGTTGAGTGCGATGAGTGTAGTAAAACAGCCAGTCGTGGATAATAGCCCAGCAAACAAAACATTATTGCACTGCAGGGATAATCGGAATGAGCAACTGGAACGGGCTGGATGAGTTCGTCTGTGTCGCCGAGCTGGGGCATTTCAGCGGTGCGGCAAAGAAACTGGGCGTCTCCTCGTCGCATATAAGCCGTCAGATCGCCCGGCTGGAGGAACGACTGCAAACCCGCCTGTTCTACCGCAGTACCCGGCGGGTGACGCTCACTGAAGCCGGTCATACCTTTCTGCAGCATTGCCAGCATTTGCAGGATGCGCGGGACGAAGCCATCCAGGCGGTGACCGACCTGTCCAGCGATCCCAAGGGCCTGCTGCGCATGACCTGCTCGGTGGCCTACGGCGAGGAGTTCATCATGCCGCTGGTCCACGATTTCATGCAGCAGCATCCGCAGCTGCGTATCGATATGACGCTGAGCAACCAGACCCTGGATCTGCTGCACGGTCAGTTCGACCTGGCCATTCGCCTCGGCCGGTTACAGGATTCACGGCTGGTTGCTACCCGGCTGGCTCCCCGGCGCATGTATCTGTGTGCAGCACCTGGTTATCTCGAGCGCCACGGCGCGCCGCACAGTCTCTCCGAGTTACCGAGGCACAACTGCCTGATTGGCAGCAGCGACACCTGGAATTTTGCCGAAGGCGGCCGGGAAATTCCGGTACGGGTACAAGGTAATTGGCGCTGTAACAGCGGCCGCACCGTGCTGGACGCAGCCCTGCGCGGCTTCGGTCTCTGCCAGCTACCGGATTACTACGTCCAGGAGCACCTGCGCAGCGGCGCCCTGCGCGCCCTGCTCAGTCAGCACCAGCCGCCCCACACCGCGGTATGGGCGCTGTATCCACAACAACGGCATCTTTCACCCAAGGTAAGAAAGCTGGTTGATTACCTGAAAGACAGCCTGATGCGGCGGTCGGAGTATCGGGAGCAGGTTTGAAGCGGTGAGTCCGAGCGGCTTTGCGCCGGCTGCTGCCTGCCCGCGACACGCTGTAAATACGTCCATGCAGGCTCGTTGATGACACCCCTGTCATCAAACGGTCGCAGTCAGGCAGCCCACCCACGCAGAAAAATGAACAACGGTGTGGCTGCGGGTTTTAAACAGCCAGCAGCACAGATCTTTCTGGATGAAGTTGGGCGGCAGGGCTGTGCCGACCGTCGTGTCGCCATGAATGGCGACCGCGAGCTTACAGGGACGTACTTGCAGCGTGTCGGCACAGCCCTGCCGACCAGCTCAGCCCGTGCACAATCAAGCAGACAAACAAATTCCAGCCATAATCGAGTAGGGTGAGGCGTCGCCGCCTCATCCCTCTCACAGAACCGTACGTACGG
>CAYYUQ010000044.1:0-28047 GCA_964474945.1 uncultured Halopseudomonas sp.
AATCGGAATGGCATACCTTCCGCAACAACAAGAACAACGAAGCCTTTATCGACCGGATCTATATCGTCAAGGTGCCCTACTGCCTGCGGGTCAGTGACGAAATCCAGATTTATCAGAAGCTGCTGGCCAACAGTTCTCTGTCCAATGCGCACTGCGCACCGGATACCCTGAAAATGCTCGCCCAGTTCAGTGTGCTGTCGCGGCTCAAGGAACCGGAAAACTCCAACGTCTATTCCAAGATGCGCATTTACGATGGCGAAAACCTCAAGGACACCGACCCCAAGGCCAAGTCGATCCAGGAGTATCGCGATACTGCGGGGGTGGACGAGGGCATGACCGGGCTATCGACCCGTTTTGCGTTCAAGATCCTGTCCAAGGTGTTCAACTACGACAACACCGAAGTGGCCGCCAACCCGGTGCATCTGCTGTATGTGTTGGAGCAGCAGATCGAGCAGGAGCAGTTCTCTGCGGAAGTCAGCGAGCGTTACCTGCGCTTTCTCAAGGAATATCTGGCACCGCGCTACGTCGAGTTCATTGGCAAGGAAATCCAGACAGCCTATCTGGAATCCTATAGCGAATATGGCCAGAACATTTTCGACCGCTATGTGCTGTACGCGGACTTCTGGATCCAGGATCAGGAATACCGTGATCCGGATACCGGTGAGATCCTCGACCGCAGCGCCCTGAACGAGGAGCTGGAAAAGATCGAGAAGCCGGCCGGGATCAGCAATCCCAAGGACTTCCGCAACGAGATCGTCAACTTCGTCTTACGCGCCCGGGCACATAACAACGGCAAGAATCCGACCTGGCTGTCCTATGAAAAGCTGCGGGTAGTGATCGAGAAGAAAATGTTCTCCAACACCGAGGATCTGCTGCCGGTCATCAGTTTCAATGCCAAGGCTTCTACCGAAGATCAGAAAAAGCACAACGACTTTGTCACCCGGATGGTTGAGCGTGGCTACACCGAGAAACAGGTACGCCTGCTATCGGAATGGTATCTGCGGGTACGCAAGGCGCAGTAAAGCCGCAAGTGACCGGGAGAAAGCCATGAGCTATGTGATCGACCGTCGTTTGAACGGGAAGAACAAGAGCACGGTCAACCGCCAACGCTTTTTGCGCCGTTACAAGGCGCACATCAAGAAAGCCGTGGAGGAGGCGGTCGGCCGGCGCTCCATTACCGATATCGAGCATGGGGAACAGATCAGTATCCCGAGGCGGGATATCGATGAACCGATTTTTCACCACGGCTCGGGCGGACGGCAAACCCGGGTGTTCCCCGGTAATCGGGAGTTTTCCACAGGCGATCGCATAGCCCGTCCGGAAGGGGGCGGCGCAGGTGGTGGCGGAGGAAGCCAGGCGGGCGATTCGGGGGAAGGTGAAGATGATTTTGTCTTCCAGATCACCCAGGAAGAATTCCTCGATTTCATGTTCGAGGATCTGGCACTGCCCAACCTGATCAAACGCCACCTGACCGGAACCGATACCTTCCGCACGGTACGCGCCGGTTTCAGCCAGCAAGGCAATCCGTCGCGGATTAACGTGGTGCGCTCCATGCGCGCAGCCCAGGCCAGGCGAATAGCGCTGTCCGGTGGAAGCCGCGCGCGCTTACGCGAAGCCACCAGAGAACTGGAACTGTTGCGCCTGCAGCAACCCGACAACCTGACCGACATTCGCGAGCTGGAACTGGAAATCGAGCAACTGCAGGCCCGCATTGACCGGGTACCCTTTCTCGATACCTTTGATCTGCGTTACAGCCTGCTGGTCAAACATCCTGATCCCAGTTCTCGGGCGGTCATGTTCTGTCTGATGGACGTATCAGGTTCGATGACCCAGGCGACCAAGGATATCGCCAAGCGCTTCTACATTCTCTTGTACCTGTTTTTACAGAGGAACTATGAGCGTATCGATGTGGTGTTCATCCGCCACCACACCAGTGCCAAGGAGGTAGACGAGGAGGAATTCTTCTATTCGCGGGAAACCGGCGGCACCATCGTTTCCAGTGCCCTGCGCCTGATGCAGCAGATCATCGAAGTCCGCTATGCGCCGAACGAATGGAATATCTACTGCGCCCAGGCGTCCGATGGCGACAACTGGAATGATGATTCGCCCATCTGCCGCGAACTGCTGATCCGCCAACTGATGCCCGCCATGCAATATTACTGCTACGTGGAGATCACGCCGCGGGAGCACCAGGCACTCTGGTACGAGTACGAAAAAGTTGCCGAACTCTTTGCCGACAGCTTCGCCCAACAACAGATAGTCGATGCCAGCGATATCTATCCAGTGTTCCGCAAGCTATTCCAGAAGAGGATGGTCACATGAGCCGCCAGCCTATTTCCAGCGGGTCGGAGTGGACCTTCGAGCTGATCCGTGAATATGACCGCGAGATCGGACGTATCGCCCATGACATCTATGGTCTGGACACCTATCCCAACCAGATTGAAGTGATCACCGCTGAGCAGATGATGGATGCCTACGCCTCGGTCGGCATGCCGCTGGGCTATCACCACTGGTCATATGGGAAGCATTTTCTGCATACCGAGAAACATTACAAACGTGGGCAGATGGGTCTGGCTTATGAAATCGTGATCAATTCCGACCCCTGCATCGCCTATCTCATGGAAGAGAACACCATGACCATGCAGGCACTGGTCATCGCCCATGCCTGTTATGGCCATAACTCCTTCTTCAAGGGCAATTACCTGTTTCGCAGCTGGACCGATGCCAGCTCCATCATCGACTATCTGGTATTTGCCAAGCAGTACATCAGCCAATGCGAAGAACGTCATGGCATTGATGCGGTGGAGGATCTGCTCGATTCATGCCACGCATTGATGAACTATGGCGTGGATCGCTACAAACGCCCCGCCCCCATTTCTGCGGAGGCTGAACGGCTCCGCCAGCAGGAACGAGAAGAATATCTGCAGCGCCAGGTCAACGATCTATGGCGTACCATTCCGATCAACCCCGAGGCACAGGAGCGTCGCCAGCAGGAAGCCCGTTATCCCGCCGAGCCGCAGGAGAACCTGCTGTATTTCATTGAAAAGAATGCCCCGTTACTGGAGCCCTGGCAGCGGGAGGTCGTACGCATCGTGCGCAAGATCGCGCAGTATTTCTACCCCCAGCGCCAGACTCAGGTGATGAATGAAGGCTGGGCAACCTTCTGGCATTACACACTGCTCAATCACCTGTACGACGAGGGCAAGGTCACCGATGGCTTCATGATGGAGTTCCTGCAGTCACACACCAGCGTCATCCATCAGCCGCCCTACGACAGTGACTGGTTCAGCGGCATCAATCCCTATGCACTGGGTTTTGCCATGATGCAGGACATCCGCCGCATGTGCGAAAACCCCACCGAGGAGGATCGCCAATGGTTCCCGGACATCGCCGGTAGCGATTGGCTCGAATCCATCAAGTTCGCCATGCGCACTTTCAAGGACGAGAGCTTCATTCTGCAATACCTGTCCCCCAAGGTGATTCGCGACCTGAAGCTGTTTGCCATTATTGATGATGAAAAGGACGACCATTTGCAGGTCGCCGCGATCCACGACGACCGGGGTTATCGCAAGGTACGCGAACTGCTTGCAGCGCAGTACAACCTGGGTAACAACGAACCCAATATTCAGGTCTGGGCGGTGGATCGTCGGGGTGACCGCTCCCTGACCCTGCGTCACCAGCGTCACGAGGGCAAGCCGTTGGGTAAAACCACGGAGCGTATGCTCAAGCATCTGCACCGGCTATGGGGCTTTGACATTCACCTACAGAGCATGGACGGCGATTCACTCAAGGACGAACTGCATATGCCGCCCCAGCTGCGCGAATTCGAGGATAAAATGCCGCGCTTTGACATGAATATCCCGCCGATCTGACACGAACCTTCGGCGCCAGGCAGCAGGAGCATCACCCCGCCCTTGCGGTGCCACCGCAACCCACCCTAAGCTTCACCCCATGAAAACAGACTTCAAGACTTACCTGGTCGGCGGCGCCGTCCGTGACCAGCTATTGGGCGTGCCCTGGCATGAGCGGGATTGGGTTGTGGTCGGAGCCACACCCGAGCAACTATTACAGGCTGGCTTTCGTCCGGTTGGGCAGGACTTTCCCGTATTCCTGCATCCGCAAACCAGCGAAGAGTATGCCCTCGCCCGTACCGAACGTAAGAGTGGTCAGGGCTACGGTGGCTTTACCTTCCATGCCACGCCGTCAGTCACCCTGGAAGAAGACCTGCAACGCCGCGATCTGACCATCAACGCCATGGCCATGGATGATGACGGCCGGGTTATCGACCCTTATAACGGGCAACAGGATTTACAGAATCGCCTGCTGCGCCATGTCTCGCCGGCATTTGCTGAAGATCCGTTACGCGTACTGCGTGTAGCCCGCTTTGCGGCCCGCTATGCGCCACTGGGCTTCCGAGTAGCCGACGAAACCCAACACCTGATGCGCCAACTGGCCGAGTCGGGCGAATTGCAGGCACTGACCGCCGAGCGCAGCTGGAAGGAAATCAGCCGAGCACTGATGGAGTCCCGCCCGGACGTATTCATTCGCGTGCTGCATGACTGCGGCGCGCTGGCTGAATTATTGCCCGAGGTAGATTGTCTGTTTGGCATTCCCCAGCCTGAGCAGCACCATCCAGAAGTGGATACCGGCGAGCATGTCCTGCTGGTACTCCACCAGGCAGCGCAAATGAATTTGCCCTTGGCGGCACGCTGGGCTTGCCTGCTACACGATCTGGGCAAGGGGCGCACTCCGGAGCAGTTCTGGCCGACGCATCACGGACACGAAAGCAAGGGACTGGCGGCAGTGAAGGCCGCCAACCAACGCTGCAAGGCTCCCCGCGAATGCCAGGAACTGGCTCTGCTGACCTGCGAATATCACACCCACTGTCATCGGGCGCTGGAACTCAAACCCGGCACCCTACTGAAGGTATTCAAGGCATTCGACATCTACCGTCGACCGGAGCGCTTCGCGTTGTTTCTCGGCGCCTGCGAGGCCGATGCGCGAGGGCGCACCGGACTGGAAAACCGCGACTATCCACAGGCAGATTATCTGCGCGGCGCAGCGGCAGCAGCGCGCTCAGCAGAGGTAAAGCCCTTGCTGGAACAGGGCTTTAAAGGAGCAGAACTGGGTCTGGAAATGGAAAAGCAGCGACTACAACGGCTGAGCGAGTATTGCCGCACCGTAAAATAATCACCTGGCGCAGCGTGCCGGCCGCATCTGGAGGAGAATCAGGCCGCGCCGCTGCCGGGCGTGGAACTGGATGGAGCTGAGTACTGGCGCAGCAGCAACGCTGGCGTCAAGGCCTGCCCGCGCCATTCAAAAGCCACCGGCCAGACTTTCTGCTGCCCCCGCCAGGCTTGCCATACCGCGGCACTGGTCTGAGCAACATCCGGCAAGACCAGCTCCGGTGCCAGCAATGCCAATGGCCATAATACAAAGGCGTTTCGGACGGTCTCGGGGCGCGGCAGCAGCACGCCCTGATAGCGGCCAACCAGATCACCGTACAGCAGAATATCGATATCCAGGGTAATACGCCCGGCGACCTTCTGCTCCCGACGACCACAGGCCGCTTCGATGGCCTTGAGTGCCGCATTCAGATCAGCCAGTTCCAGCACACAATCAGCCGCCACCACCATGTTGTAAAAGCGGGTGGCGAGAATGCCCACGGCATCGCTTTCAAATACCGGGGACAACTGCAACGGCCCGAGCAATTGCTCCAGCGCATCCAGCCCCCGTTGCAAATGATGCGTGCGCTCGGTGTTAGTACCGATGCCGAGATAAATCCGCGTCACAGACGCTCTCCTCGCTCAATGACCACACCGACACCGCCCGTGGCCTGGGCGACAGCACCGGGCTTATTGATGGTCAGGCGCAGCCAGGGCACACCGAACTCGCTCATGATCAGCACAGCCAGACGCTCTGCCAGGGTCTCCACCAGCTCGAAACTGCTGGCACTGACGTAGCCCAACACACGCTTGCTGACAGCAGCGTAATCCAACGCCTTGGTCAAATCATCCTCAGCCGCAGCGGCGCGAATATCCCAGCCCATGTCCAGATCAAGCACCAGACGCTGTCGGATATTACGCTCCCAGTCGTAGGCGCCAATCACCGTATCGACTTCCAGTCCTCTGATAAAAACCTGATCCACTGTTTGCTCCCGTGTCGACTACAATGGCTCTTCCACCCATGCGGCAAGACGTACCATGACCGTCGAATTTATCCTGCTGTTATGTGCTGCCTATCTGCTCGGCTCGATATCCTTTGCCGTGTTGCTGGCCCATCTGCGTCACCAGCCGGATCCCCGCAGCTTTGGTTCTCGCAACCCCGGCGCCAGCAATATGTTACGACTGGGTAACCGGCGGCTGGCATTGGCGACCCTGCTCGGAGATATGGGCAAGGGCGCACTGATCGTCTGGCTCGCTGCGCGCATGGGATTTGAGCCCGTGCAGCAAGCCTGGATTGGGCTCTTCGCCCTGGTCGGACATATCCTGCCGCTGTATCACCGCTTCCAGGGGGGCAAGGGTGTGGCCACGGCGGCGGGCGTATTATTGATCCTCTCCTGGCCTGCGGCGGCCTTAGCGGCGCTGGTCTGGATCGGCGTATTTACCCTGCGTGCCACTGCCTCACTCGCCTCGCTGGCAGCCTGCGTCGCCCTATTACCCTGGACGGCCTGGCATAGCCCGGAACTCCAGATTCCGGTGAGCCTCATGGTGCTGATCATCCTGCTGCGCCATAGACTGAATATCGGGCGGCTGCTGGCAGGCAATGAAAATCGATTCAGACCCTGATCCAACCACCCTGTCAGTTGACGATAGTCGGCAATTCCTCAAGCGGCCAGCGCGCCCGCGGGGATAAACCCTGCTCATCCTGCTGACCGGCCAATAACCGCTGGCAGCCGGCATAGGCGATCATCGCACCGTTATCCGTGCAAAACTCCGGACGGGCGTAAAACAGCTCACCCTTCAGTCCCGTAGCCATCTGTTCCAGCGAGGCGCGCAAGCGGCGGTTGGCACTGACACCACCGGCGATCACCAACCGCTTCATCCCGGTGGCCTTCAAGGCTCGCCGGCATTTGATGGTCAGGGTTTCTACCACCGCCTGCTCAAAAGCCAGAGCAACATCACTGCGCGTCTGCTCGCCGGCATCACCCTCGGCGACACAGCGCTGCCAGGTATTCAGGGTAAAGGTCTTGAGGCCGCTGAAGCTGAAATCCAGCCCAGGGCGATCCGTCATGGGACGGGGGAAAACAAACCGCCCCGGCGTGCCCTGTTCAGCCAGTCTGGCTATCTCGGGGCCGCCCGGATAACGCAGCCCCATCAGCTTGGCGGTTTTGTCGAACGCCTCACCGGCAGCATCATCCAGTGATTCACCCAACAGTGTGTATTGACCGATGCCATCTACCTGCACCAATTGGGTATGGCCGCCAGACACCAGCAGCGCAACGAAGGGAAAAGCAGGAGGCCGGGCTTCCAGCATGGGCGCCAGCAGATGCCCTTCCATGTGGTGCACACCCAACGCAGGCACCTGCCAGGCGTAGGCCAGCGCCCTGGCAAAAGCACCACCTACCAACAGAGCACCGACCAGCCCCGGACCCGCGGTATACGCGATACCGTCCACCTCAGCATGAGCCACCCCGGCGCGCTCGAATACCTCGCGCACCAGCGGCACCATTCGTTTGACGTGATCGCGGGAGGCCAACTCCGGCACCACCCCACCATAAATACGGTGAAGATCAATCTGGCTGAACAACGCATCCGCCAGCAAACCCCGCTCGCTGTCATACAGCGCAACGCCGGTTTCATCACAGGAGGTTTCAATACCCAGAATGCGCATGGCGACACAGGCCTCGGCTGAAAATAGCCGTGCATGATAATCTCCACGGCTATTTCAAACCAGTCTTTCCCGCCCGCACCGACACATGGCCGGCTGCGTTCGCCTTCCGGGAATAGACAAAACCCCTTTGCATTCTGTCAGTAAAGACGGTAACATCCGCTCCCCTTGAAATGCGATTGCTCTGATTCTCATCGGGGCTATTAACCACAGTTTCTGAGAAAGGTACGAAATGCCTGCCGTCAAATTAAAAGAGAACGAACCCTTCGACGTCGCTCTGCGTCGCTTCAAGCGCTCCTGCGAAAAAGCTGGCGTCCTGGCTGAAGTCCGCCGTCGCGAGTTTTACGAGAAGCCCACTACCGAGCGCAAGCGCAAGGCTGCTGCTGCAGTCAAGCGTCACGCCAAAAAGCTGCAACGCGAGAATCGCCGCCACGTGCGGATGTACTGATTTCAGTTACAGCGTCCTGCAGGGCCTGATTTCAGGCCCGCCGTGCAAAACAGCCATTTGCCGGACGACTGAATCTCTACAGATGTAGCACACATTTATCCGGCCTTCCGGCTTACCTGGAAGAAGCTGGATAGTTGTGTTTATTCCTCGTGCTATCATCTCCCCCTGTTTCATTTACGTTCGCAAGGCAGCATGCATGGCCGGGCTGATCCCGCAGGGTTTTATTGACGATCTTCTTGGGCGTACTGACGTGGTCGAAGTAGTCGGCTCGCGGATCAAGCTGAAGAAGACCGGCAAGAACTATTCCGCCCTGTGCCCGTTCCATAACGAGAAGTCCCCCTCGTTCAGCGTCAGCCCCGACAAGCAGTTCTACTATTGTTTCGGCTGTGGCGCGGGTGGCAATGCCATCGGTTTCCTGATGGATTTCGAGCGCCTTGATTTCCCCCAGGCCGTAGAGGAACTGGCGCGCCAGGCCGGGGTAGATGTGCCCCGGGAAGAACGCAGCGACCAGCGCGGGCAGCGCCCTTCGCGTCAGGACAGCCCGCTGTACCCTGTACTGGAAAATGCGGCGGCCTTTTATCGCCAACAGCTGCGCCAACATGCCCAGCGCAAACGGGCGGTGGACTATCTGCAACAGCGCGGCCTTTCCGGGCAGATAGCCAATCTGTATGGCATTGGCTTTGCGCCGCCGGGCTGGAACAACCTGATGGGACATCTGGCTACGAACAACAGTGAAGAAAAGCTGCTGATCGAAGCCGGACTGGTGGTGGAGAATCCGGATAGCGGCAAACGTTATGACCGCTTTCGCGACCGCATCACCTTCCCCATCCGCGACAGCCGTGGCCGGGTCATCGGTTTCGGCGGCCGGGTACTGGGTGACGACAAGCCAAAATACCTGAACTCCCCGGAAACACCGGTATTTCACAAGGGTCGCGAGCTTTACGGGCTGTATGAAGCCCGCCGCCACAACCGCCAGTTGGACGACGTACTGGTGGTTGAAGGCTATATGGATGTGATCGCCCTCGCCCAGCATGGCGTGACCAATGCGGTCGCCACACTCGGAACCGCCACCAGCGAAGAACATCTGAAGCGGCTATTCCGCATCGTTAACAGCGTGGTGTTCTGCTTTGATGGCGATAATGCCGGACGTCAGGCGGCCTGGCGCGCATTGCAATCCTGCCTGCCGGCACTGGAGGATGGGCGTCATGTGCGCTTCATGTTCCTGCCTGAAGGTCAGGATCCGGACAGCCTGATCCGCGAAGAAGGCCAGGATGCCTTCCGCGCACGCATGGCGCAGCAAGCACAACCTCTGACCGAATACCTGTTCCGCCATCTGGCTGAAGAAGCGCCGCCCGACAGCCTGGAAGGCAAGGCTCACCTGGCGACATTGGCCCTGCCGTTGATCGAACAGGTACCCGGCAGTCTATTGCGCCGCCTGCTCAAGCAGTCCCTGCAACAGCGCACCGGGATGGATCTGGAGAACCTGCCATCCGAGCCTGCCACCCCTCCGGCGCCACTGCCCGTGGAATATGACTATGCTTACGGTGACGGGAGCAATCTTGAGCGGCAATACGACGACATACCCGATTGGGTGAGCCAGACCAGCGGCAGCCGGCCAAGGCAGACTCGGCGCCCAGCCCAGCAGCAACAAGCAAACAGAGCAGTGGAAAGCCCTCTGATGAGCGCCACCCGCACCCTGCTGCACCATCCGCATCTGGCTGGACTGGCGCAGCAGGCCAGCTCGCTGGCCAATGAAGGGGATGAAGAAGCGCAATTGCTGATTGCCTTGATCGACACCCTTCAGAAAAACCCACAACTGTCGACAATAGAGTTACTGGCGCGATGGCACGGAACCGCCCTCGGACAGCAACTCAATCAACTGGCTGAAAAAGAGTGGCTGCTGAATATTCCCAACGCCAACCTTGAACAACAGTTTTTCGACACTATAAATAGATTGATGGCGGGACAAACCGATCGCCAGATTCAACATCTCCTCGACAAATCGGCTCAGACCCCACTCACGACCGAGGAAAAACAGCAGCTGCGGGAGTTCCTGAACAGTCGGCATACACCAACTGCCGGAGCCTGACAATACGGCAAACTGGCAAGACACCCCGATTTTGGGTATAATCCGCAGCTTACTTTTTTGCACACCAAGGCATCCACATAGGGTTGTTATGTCCGGAAAAGCGCAACAGCAATCCCGTCTCAAAGAGCTCATCGCCCGCGGTCGCGAGCAAGGCTACCTGACCTACGCGGAAGTCAACGACCATCTGCCTGAGGATATCTCAGATCCGGAACAGGTTGAAGACATCATTCGCATGATCAACGACATGGGAATCACAGTCTTCGAGGCTGCACCCGATGCCGATGCCCTGTTGCTGGCAGATAGCGACGCCGACGAGGCCGCCGCGGAAGAAGCCGCCGCTGCCCTGGCCGCCGTCGAGAGCGACATCGGCCGCACCACCGACCCGGTACGCATGTACATGCGTGAGATGGGCACCGTCGAGCTGCTGACCCGCGAAGGCGAGATCGAAATCGCCAAGCGCATCGAGGAAGGCATCCGCGAGGTCATGGCTGCGATTTCCATGTTCCCCGGTACTGTCGATGGCATCCTCGGTGACTACCAGCGCATTACCGAGGAAGGTGGACGCCTGTCGGATATCTTCAGCGGCTACATCGACCCGGATGATGACGGCCTGTCGGGCACCGACAACGCCATCGTTCCCGGCGAAGCAGTCAAGCCCAAGAGCGACAAGAAAGCGGCTGACGATGACGAGGATGAGGAAGAGGAAGCCGAAGAGGACGACACCGAAGAGGAAAGCGACGGTGGTCCGGACCCGGAGGTTGCCCGTCAGCGCTTCGGCGCCGTTCAGGAGCAGTTGCTCAAGCTCAACAAGGCCCTGAAGAAGCACGAGCGCAGCAGCCCGGAAGTCGTCGCCGAACTGGAAGCCCTGGCCCTGCTGTTCATGCCGATCAAGCTGGTGCCCAAGCAGTATGATGCCCTGGTGGAGCGCGTGCGCAGCACCCAGGACAACATTCGCGCCCAGGAACGCACCATCATGCAACTGTGCGTACGCGACGCACGCATGCCGCGTGCCGACTTCCTGCGCAGCTTCCCCGGCAACGAGACCAACGAGCAGTGGATCGATGACCTGCTGGCCAAAGGCCCCGCCTATGCCGAGGCCCTGCAAGCGGTCAAGCCCGATATCCTCCGCGCCCAGAAGCAACTGATCGCCCTGGAGCAGGACGCCCAGTTGAGCATTGCCGACGTCAAGGACATCAACCGTCGCATGTCCATCGGTGAAGCCCGCGCCCGCCGGGCCAAGAAGGAAATGGTCGAGGCCAACCTGCGCCTGGTGATCTCCATCGCCAAGAAATACACCAACCGCGGCCTGCAGTTCCTCGACCTGATCCAGGAAGGCAACATCGGCCTGATGAAGGCGGTCGACAAGTTCGAATACCGCCGCGGCTACAAGTTCTCGACCTACGCCACCTGGTGGATCCGCCAGGCCATCACGCGCTCGATCGCCGACCAGGCGCGCACCATCCGCATCCCGGTGCACATGATCGAGACCATCAACAAGCTCAACCGCATCTCCCGTCAGATGCTGCAGGAAATGGGCCGTGAGCCCACGCCCGAAGAGCTTGGCGAGCGCATGGAAATGCCCGAGGACAAGATCCGCAAGGTATTGAAGATCGCCAAGGAACCGATCTCCATGGAAACCCCGATCGGCGACGACGAAGACTCGCATCTGGGTGACTTCATTGAGGACAGCAGCATGGAATCGCCGATCGACTCGGCCACCGTGGAAAACCTCAAGGAAGCCACTCGCGAAGTGCTGTCTGGTCTGACCGCCCGGGAAGCCAAGGTACTGCGCATGCGCTTCGGTATCGATATGAATACCGATCACACCCTGGAAGAAGTCGGCAAGCAGTTCGACGTAACCCGGGAGCGTATCCGTCAGATCGAAGCCAAGGCCCTGCGCAAGCTGCGTCATCCAACCCGCAGCGATCACCTGCGCAGCTTCCTCGACGAGTAAGCACCCGCACTATCAGAAACGCCCGGCTTGCCGGGCGTTTCTGATTCCGCTATGCCAATTTATCCCACACAGCAGCCTAGCCAGAGCCAATCGCAGCCCGTATAATCCGCGACTGTTGTAAATACGTGGGCCTATAGCTCAGTTGGTCAGAGCAGTCGACTCATAATCGATTGGTCGTAGGTTCAAGTCCTACTGGGCCCACCATTTCCCGGTTTACTCGTATCATCTCGGGTTAAGTCAGCCCACCCTCATATTTCCGCTATCTTCATCGCTTCTCAGCACCCGTCATTGCCCCCTTTTTCCAGCTTTCAATCCAACGCCTTCTGCTCTCCCGCATCCTTCGGTGTCAGCAAAAGGTACAACGCCGGTACAACGAACAGCGCCAGCACTGACACTGAAATCAGGCCGAAGATGATGACCAATGTCAGCGGCCGGTAGAAGGCGCTGCTGATGGCCAGCGGCACCAGCCCCACAATGGTGGTAATGGCCGTGGTGAGCAGTGGGCGCAGACGACGGGCCGATCCGGCGGCGGCAGCGTCGGGAATATTCATACCTTCCTTGATGAAGCTGTTCATGGTGTCGACCATGATGATGCCATTGTTGATGGCAATGCCGATCAGCGATACCAAACCGATCATGGCGAAGAAGGAGAAGGTGATGCCGAACGCCCAGAAGCCCAGCCCGGTGCCGATGATGGCCAGCGGCATGGTGGCGAAGATGATGAAGGCCTGACGAAAACTGCTGAACAGGATGACCAGCACGCCGACTACCAGCACAATGGCAATCACCAGCGCGATAAGTGCGGAGTCGAAGGTTTCGCTGGTATCGGCAGCTTCACCACCGATGACGGTACGGTAGCCGGCCGGCCAGTCCTGCTGCAGCTCATCCAAGCGGGGCTGCACCTCGGCCATGACCTCACCCACTGTGCGCCCTTCATTCTTGCCCATGACCGTCAGTGCGCGCTCGCCGTTAACGTGGGAAATGGCGATGGCTGCTTCCGACTGGGTAGGCTTGAGCAGTTGGCGCATGGCAATGGAGCGGCCATCCTGGGTGAATACTCTGACCCGGGACAGCTCTTCGGTATTACGTGGCCCGCCCGCTTCACCGGGTCGGCTTGGCCACTCGGTGCCCAGGCGGATATCAATATCGTCATCCGCATCATCGGTAACGAACAGGCCAGCTTCATCGGAGCTGAAGGCAATGCGCAGTTGCGAGGCAAGGTCGCCATGATCAATACCAAAGAAACTGGCCGCCTCCCGATCCGGTTGCAGCGCCAGCTGCGGCTTGAGCATCCCGATGTTATCCCGGACATCGACCACCCCTTCGGTTCCAGACAGCAGCGCTTGCACCTGGCGAGAAAGACGTTGCAGCTCGTCCATATCCGCACCGATCAACTGAACCTCGATCGGATCACCCGTAGTCGGGCTACTGGACTCAGGCACGACCAGCAATTGCGCAGCGGCAACACGCTCCTCCAGATAGGCGGACAACTCCCGGCGCAGGTCGTCGGCCAGTTCAAAGGATTGGGCGTCGCGGTCTTCCAGCGGGCGGAAGATAGCGGAGAAGCCGATAAAGTTTTCCGCTTCACTGGGCTGCAGATTGGCAGCCATGGAGCCAGCGGCAAACGGGCTTTTCAACCCGACCAGTTTTACTACGCTTTCGAAGTAGGGCTTTTCCCGCAGGATGTCGCCCACCTCATCAGCGATGATTTGCGAGTTGGCCAGCTGAACGGTAGGCGGCAGCTCAATATTGATACCCAGGCGCTGGCCATCGGTGGGCGGAAACAGCTCAACCCGGGCCTGGCTGAACGCGAGCATGGATAACACAAACAGGCCGATGGCGCCGAACACCCATAGCCAGGCGTACCGCCGACTGCGCACGACCCACCGGGCGTTCCAGCTCTCAAGGGCAGTCACAGCGCGGGCAGTCACTCGATCGGAATAGCCTTGCTTGCTGACTTGTGCGGGCCGCTGTTTACCCAGCAGCGCTCGGGACAGCGGTAACGAGCACAGCATGGCGACGATAAAGGACAGTACCAGACAAACCACGGTGGTGGTCGGCAGCACGCGAATGAATTCCCCTACGGTGCCACTGATGGACATCAGCGGAGCCAGCGCGAGGATGGTGGTGATCTGCGCAGCAAACGCTGGCAAGCCGTAGCGTTTAACCGTGGCCAGCACACCCTGACCGAAGGTCTTGCCGCCATTGTAGATTTCGTCGTGCAGTCCTTCCAACAGAATGATGAACACATCCACAATCATGACCAGCGCGATCACCATGCCGATGACGACCAGCTCGTTCAATGAGTAGCCCATCAACAGAATGACCAGCAATACCCCGGCGAAAGTCACCGGCACTGACAAGCCCGCGATGATGGCTTCCCGCCAGGCGATAGTCAGCAGCAGGATGATGAAGACAATGAACATGGTCTGCATGGCACTGACGAACACGTCCGACAGCGAATCCCAGATCTGCTCTGCCTCATCCTGGGTAACACTGTAGTCCAGGCCTGACGGCCAACCACCTTCGTTACGCATGCCCTCCAACGCATCGCGCAGAGTGGCGACCAGATTAACGGTATCAGCTCCAGGGGTCTTGCGTACCGAGAGCTCAAGGGATTCGGCATAGGCATTGCCTTCAGAGCTGAAGAAGGCGCGCGTGGTTTCGGTTTCCTGCATGCGTCTAACGGTGGCGACTTCATCCAGCCGCACCGGTCTGACAGCACCCACACCGCTGAGGCGAGCGACCGGCAAGGCGCGCAGATCATCAATATCGCGGAAGCGCCCTTCAAGCCGGACTACCGCGCCGATATCGTCACTGCGGATCTCACCAAAGGGTTGTTCAACGTTGGCCTGCTGCACTGCATTACGCACAGAGGACGGCGACAGCCCCAGCGCCAACATGCGTTCCGGGCGCAGCAGTATCTGCACGATCTCCTCGCGCTCACCACCGATATTGACTTCATTGACTCCGGGCAAGCGTTCCAGGGTATCGCGAATACGCCGGGCCTGCTGGTTCATGCTGGCCGACCCTGCGACGCCGTGCAGGGTAAAGGTAAGGATGGGCAACTGATCTACCGACGCCTGTTCGATGACAGGGCGTTCCACATCGGCTGGCAGCTCCGCTTCCGCATCAGCCACGGCGGCACGCAGACGCGTCATGGCATCTGCCGGGTCAGCCGATGCGTCGAATTCTACCGAGATGACCGAGAAGGAGTCGTAGGAGGCACTATCCACCCGGCGCACCCCTTCCAGCGTGGTCACCTCGTCCTCAATGATGTCGGTGACCTGCTCTTCCATGGTGCGCGGATCGGCGCCTGGCCAGGCCGTCGTGATGGTGGCCTGAGGTATATCGAGATCCGGCAGGGATTCCTTGACCAGTTGCAGGTAAGCCATGAAGCCACCCAGCACCAAGGTGATCAGCAATAGAATGCCGAAGATCGGCTTCAGGAAAAAGAAGCGCGCCAGCGGATGAGCGTTGCGTACCTCGTCCGTCTCCAGCGGCGTGGCCTCATTTCTGTCCTCTACATCCCCGCGCTGATTGGCATCGATCATGGACGCGCCGGGCTCCCGTCGAGGATGCGCACCTGCTGGCCGTCATTCAGCGCGGCGCGACCGTCGGTGACGACCAGCTCGCCCTGTTCCAGCCCTTGGGTGACGGCACGGTAGGCGCCCGCATACTGGCCCAATTCCACACGCCGCTCGGTGACCCTATTGGTCTGCGGGTTTACCACATGAACAAACGATTGGTCGTTACGAAAACGCAGCGCTTCCTGGGGAACGGCCAGCACCTCACCCATCTCCGGCTCGGCGATCCATACGGCAACAAACTCACCGTCCTGCAGGCCGGGGTTTTCCCTTTCGGTATGTACCAGCACTTCAAAAGTGCGGGTTTCCGGATCCAGCGAGGGACTGACTGCATGCACTCTCCCCACGACATGCCCTGTGATCTGCAGCGGATCCAGATCCTGGCCATCCAGCGGCGGCGTATCGCCAATCACCGCTCTGGCACCGACATCAATCTGGCGGTAGTTATAGGATGGCAAATCCACCCGCACTTCAAAGCGGTGCGGATCAATCACCAGCGCCGGCACCGTGCGCAGCGCGTTCTGCTCGGTATTGGTCTGCACTACGCTGGGCATGAAGTAACGCCCCTTTTCGATGTTCAGCCGCGCCAACACCCCATCAATGGGCGAGACCAGCCGGGACTCGTTGACCGTCAGTTGCGCCTGCGCCAGCTGCGCCTTGCTGCTGTCGCGTATGGCCTTGGCCTGCTCCACCTGCACCACGGCCTGATCCAGTTCCTGTTGCGATGCGGAGCGCTGTTCGATCAGCGTCTCATAGCGCTGCTGGGTTACCTGAGCCAATGCCAGATTGGCTTCTGCCTCGGCCACACCGGCCCTGGCCGCTTGCAGCTCGGCGTCAACCCGGTCGGGTGCCTGATGAGCGATCAGTTGCCCGGCCTTGACCGGGCTACCCACCCTGAGATTCTCATCTACATGGGTAACCGTACCCTGCTGGGTGAAGGTCAAAAACTCCCGTTGGCGGGAACGGGCTGTACCCTGACTGTAGACCCATGCCTGCAATGCCCGGGGCCCAACCGCCACCACCCGGACGCTGGTTACCTGCCCCGAAGAGGTGGCTGGCGGCTCGCTGAGCTGCTCGTTAGCGGCGCCCGACTCGTCACCACTGCAACCAGCCAGGCCCAGCATGAGCGCCAACAGGAACAGTAAGGAAAGAAACCTGTGATGGAAAGGGATTCTGCTCATGGTTGGCGGGCAGTCCTTGCGGTAGGGTCAGTCGGAATCGGCTCGGTGACCGGCTCGGATTCAAAGCCTCCACCCAGCGCCAGATGCAGGGCAATACGATTTTCGATCCGTGCGTGGCGGGCAGTGATGTGAGCACTGCGGCCATCCAGTGCTCGTTGCTGGCTTTCCAGTACATTCAGGAAGGGGTCAATCCCTTGCAGGTAGCGGTTGTAGGACATCTGTACTGCCTCCTCGGCAGCATTGGCCGATGCTTCCAGGCTGGATTCGCGACGCTCCAGTACCGTTTCAACAGCCAACAGACTCTCCACCTCAGCCAGAGCATTCAGTGCGGTCTCGACGTAACCGTGCAGTGCTTCGCTCTGCTGACCCTCGGCGATGTCCACCTGAGCGACCAGACGCCCGCCCTGAAATATCGGCTGCATGAGCTGTCCGGCGATCGACCAGACCAGATTGCTGCTGTCAATCAGGCCAGAGAACTCACCGCTGGAATAGCCAGCTGAGCCGCTCAACGAGAGGGATGGCAGGAAGGATCGTTCTGCCGCACCGAGTTGATAGCCTGCGGCCAACAGACCCAGCTCCGCCGCTCGGACATCGGGGCGGCGTTCAAGTAGCTCGGCTGGCACTCCCGACGCAGGCGCAGCAGGTACGCCAGGTAGCGCATCAGCGGTGCGCAGTGCGCCTGATGGATAATGCCCCAGCAGTATATCCAGCTGGCGCAGCGTCCGCGCCAATGCCTCGTTGCGCTGCTCCAGGCCGGCCCGGGCTGATCCGAGATTGGCCTCGGCGAGCATGGCGTCTGCCGGGGAGGCAATACCTGCTTTCATCCGGTTGGTAATCTGCCGGGACATTTCCGCCAACGCCTCCACCGTACGTTCGGATAGTTCAACCTGAGCACGTGCATGTACTATGTCGTAATACAGTTGCACTACCTGAGCGGCTATCGATTGCCGGGCGCCGCGCAATTGCTCGGTACTGGCAAGAAATTCGGCACGGGCAGAGGAACTGAGCGCGGACAAGCGTCCCCACAAATCCAGTTCCCAACTGATATCCAGGGAGGCGTTGTGGTTATTGCTGATGAAAGCCAGATCATCGCCGACCATCTCTCCCAGAGGGCCGGCCATGGCGGCCATGTTCTGCCGTTGACGAGCGCTATTGAGTCCGATTCCGGCCTGCGGTAACTGATCAGCCCGATTCAGCCGAGTGCGCGCCTCGGCCACTCTGGCGCGCGCCAATGCCTGAGCGACGCCCGGATTACGCACCAGTGCCGTTTCAACAAACTGGTTCAGTTGTTGGTCAGCGAAATCATCCCACCAGCGCTCCACCGGTGTGTAGCCATCAGCAATGGCGCTGTTGAAGCGCTCGGGAAGAACAAAGGGCAGTTCCGGCTCGGCAGGCGGCGCAACGCTACAGGCGCTGACCAGCACTGACGAGCCCAGCATCACAATAGCCGGTAGCGACCGATAAAAGCTGGCGTTCATTCACCGTCCTTATTCTGGCTTCCGAATGAATCATTCATTCCCCTCGGTTCGTCATCCCGCCACGAACTTTCGTCATACGGACACAATCAAGACAACACCCTGCCAACAAAATTCCCAACTCAGCTACGCCATAACCGATCGGCGAGACGCTCATACCAGCGCCGTGTTTGCTGCTCCTCAGCTGTCGGCCAGCCCGTTGTCTTGCTGACACATTCGACAATGCCGTTGGCGCCCAATCGTAAGCGCCAGCGTTGCGCTGAAGAGTGTTCCTTATCCGGCTCGGTGAAGACCAGCAGCAGGTTGTAGTCATGCTGCTTTTCAATTGCGTGGGCTTCAATCGCGGAGAAAGGGTCAGCCTCGTCAGCCAGGGTAAACAACCGGTTGCGGGTAGGCTCTATCAGTTCGCATAACTGTTCACAGTCCAGGTTCATGCGTTCCTGAATTTCGTTCTGCTCCAGCGCTGCCTTGTCCAGATACATATGGGTGCGATAGCAGATGATGTGACGCTCCTCACTGGCCCATTTGCCGGAATGCTCCAATACATCCCTGGGCAGATCGTTGAGCTTGTAGTAATCCAGCCAGACCTTCTGTTGCGCCATTACCTGCTTGGTGTAGGGCTTCAGCAACTTGTTCCTCCAGCGTGGCCTGCCCTTGCGCAGCCAGCGGGTGACCATGGTGATAAGGTCATCACGCAGCAGATCCCGAATGCCGTAAATCACCGCTATACCGAGCAGCAGGGTAACGGAGAGATGACTGGCACTACGGGCATTGAACAGGACGTAGGTAAACAGCCCCATGATCATGGTAGTGGTTGCCGCCTTGACCAGCTTGCGGGTGCCCGAACCCAGCTCGGTGAGTTTGCTGCGCAGCAATACCGGGTATTCCAACAACCGGTGGTACAGACTCATGCGGTTCCACACCCGGGTTGGCTTACCATGAAAGTCAGCCAGATATTCGCGCTCCTTGCGGATCCGATACTCCTCGCGTAGAAATTCCTCAACCGTCTCACGCAACTCGCTATCCAGCTGCTGATAACCCTCCAGTGTCATACACTCGAGCAAAAACTGTTCGGCGTACCAAGAGAAGTAAATATCCATTTGCCGGAAGTAGCGCTGCTGGCCCGATTGCTCTGGCACCGTACGGCGCAGGCGCTGGGCATACGTCTCGCTCAGCCGTATCGCGCGCGCGATCGGTTCTGCGGCCGCCACTCCGCTGCTCTGCAGCTGTTGGCGCAGACGATCCATGGAGGCCTTGTAGCGAAAGAGCCAGGAACCGTAGGTGATTTCATAATGTGGCGACAGCAGCGCAAAGGAGCTGTCTTCCTTGCTTGCCCGCTCCTGCGCAGGGAGACCCAACAGGCCAAAACGGTGCAGCACAGAGTTGAAATAGAATTGCTGCTCGGACATGGTCGAGGCAGCAAAATTACTTTCGTGGGGCGTGAAGAGATACAGCTCCATCTGATAGCGCCCCGGTTTCTTCAGGGTGCGCGTGAGCTGGAGTCGGTAGTCGCCCTTGCGTTTGAGTGAGAACAATCGCAACCCTCCCCGGCGGCCATGAAACCAGAGCAGCGGTCTGCTCGAAGGTTATCAGTCTATCACGCAGGAGATGGTATTTCGGGAGGGCGGTCATGACCGCCAATAAAGAAACCCCCGCAAGGGAGGCCGTGTAAACACAACCTCCCCTGTAGGGGTTTTGCAGAATAACGTCCTGGTCATCCTTAACGACTGCTACATCCTGTAGCCCGTCCATGTCCCTCTTGTACTGCTTCGCTTCCTGCGATGCGTCCTTGCGGTTTCAATATTAGGTGGGTTGCGTGGTTCCACCTAGAGGCGATTACCGCCACGCTTTGTAGGCTTTTACCTACTTGCCAAATAAAGTGTCTCAGAACTGAGCAGAATCCAGTTCGAACAGCACGTCACTACCCGCACGAACGGATTCACTCAGGGAATGAATACGCGGCAGCAGACGCTTGAAATAGAAGCGTGCGGTCGCCAGCTTGGCCTGATAGAAGCTGTCATCGCCAGACGCCTGGGCAGCCAGCGCCACCTTGGCCATGCGCGCCCACATATAAGCATAGGCGGTGTAGCCGAAGGTGTGCAGGTACTCAACGGAAGCCGCACCCACTTCGTTGGGGTTGGACTTGCTCCGCTCAATAACATGCGCGGTGAGCTGTTGCAGATTCTCCAGTGCGCTCTTCAGCGGCTGCACAAACTCGACCATCTCGCCCGCGTTGCTGGCGTCAATAAAGCTCTGGATCTCTTCAGCAAACACGTTGAAGAAGGCGCCACCATTGGCAACCGTCTTGCGCCCCATCAAATCCAGTGCCTGGATACCGTTGGTGCCTTCGTAGATCTGCGCGATGCGCACGTCCCGCACCAACTGCTCCTGGCCCCACTCACGAATGTAACCATGACCACCGAACACCTGTTGGCCATGTACACAGTTTTCAAAGCCGACATCGGTAAAGAATGCCTTGGCTACTGGCGTCAACAGGGCAACCAGGTCTTCGCCCTTCTTCTTGATCTGCGGATCGTCAGCAAACTTGCTGGTGTCCAGCTGCATGCCGACATAGGTGGAGAACGCACGGCTGCCTTCAGTCATCGCTTTCATGGTCAGCAGCATGCGACGCACATCAGGATGCACAATGATCGGATCGGCGGCCTTGTCCGGCTGCACCGCACCGGTCGGCGCACGGCTCTGAATACGCTCGCGGGCATAGGCCACCGCGCTCTGATAGGACGCTTCGGCGCAGCCAATACCCTGAATACCGATGGACAGGCGCTCGTAGTTCATCATGGTGAACATGGCATTCAGGCCCTTGTTCAGTTCACCGATCAGGTAACCCTTGGCCCCGTCGAAATTCATCACACAGGTGGCCGAGCCCTTGATGCCCATCTTGTGTTCAATGGAGCCGCAACTCACGGCGTTACGCTCGCCCAGGCTACCGTCTTCGTTGACCAGGAACTTGGGCACCAGGAACAATGAGATTCCCTTGGGGCCAGCCGGTGCATCAGGCAGCTTGGCCAGCACCAGATGGATGATGTTTTCAGTCAGATCGTGCTCACCACCAGTGATGAAGATCTTGGTGCCGGTTACCGCATAGCTGCCATCGGCTTCAGGCACAGCCTTGGTACGAATGATGCCCAGGTCAGTACCCGCATGGGGCTCGGTCAGACACATGGTGCCGGTCCAGGTGCCAGCGTACATGTTTGGCAGGTATTTCTGCTTCAGCTCTTCGCTGCCATGAGCGTCCAGCGCCAGCGTGCTGCCAGCGGTCAGCGCAACATACAGGGCAAAACTGCTGTTGGCGCCATAGAGCATTTCTTCAACCTGCACGCCCAGCGTCTTGGGCATGCCCAGCCCGCCATACTCGGCGTTGCCACTCAAGCCTACCCATCCGCCTTCGGCGTAGGTGGCATAAGCCTGTCTGAAACCAGCCGGAGTGGTCACCACACCGTTATTCCACACAGCACCCTCTTCGTCGCCATTGCGGTTAAGTGGGGCGATGGTCTGCGAGGTAATCTTGCCGGCTTCCTCCAGCATCGCGTCAGCGGTTTGCGCATCAATGGCACCATCCAGACCCGGGAGGCTCTGCCATAGTTGGTCGGCTTCAAATACTTCATTCAGAACAAAGCGGATGTCACGCAGTGGGGCTTGGTACTCGGCCATGGGAACTCCTCAGCAGCAATCAATAAGCCGGCTCAACCGGGTCAATGGAGCTGATTGTAAACCGAGAACTTTTCAAACGATAGCGTCTTGTTGTGACTTCTTCTTATTCCTTAGTCACAAACAGGCATCATTTGTGGCGAGGAGCGCCTTGCGGAAACCATTGCTGCTATAGACCCAGCGTTGGATGATGCTGCCGGCTACTTTACCTCAGCCACTGCACGGCCAGCGGGCCGGAGGGTACTACCCCTCTGGAGAACCGTCTGCGGCCAGGGGCGACCGCAGACGGGCGCCATGGATGGTGAGGTGCGCGTTCGGAAGAGGGGCAGCATCCTGCGGAACCCGACTTCTCCCCGGCCGCAGCTGATAAGCTGCCGCCAGGTCTGTTGAAGCCAGACTCAGAACTGCTCAACATCCATCTGCATCAAGGTGTCAGCACCTGCCTCCAGCGCCGCAACGTGTACCTGAGCGCGGGGTAACAAGCGCTTGAAGTAGAACTCCTGAGTTGCCAACTTGGCTTGGTAGAACCCAGCTTCAGAGGAACCCTCGTCCAGTTTCTGCTGCGCTACCACCGCCATCTTCAGCCAGAAGAAAGCATGGATCACGTAGCCGGAGAACATCAGGAAGTCCATCGCCGCAGCGCCTACTTCTTCCTTGTTCTGCATGGCGCGCACGGCGATTTGTTGGGTCAACTCGCCCCACTGCTTGTTCAGCTCAACCAGTCTGGCGACATAGCCGCTCAATTGAGCATGACCTTCGTTAGCCTGACAGAACAGATGCACCTGCTTGGAGAAAGCACGCAGCAGCTTGCCCTGGCTCATCAATACCTTGCGGCCCAACAAGTCCAGCGCTTGGATGCCATTGGTACCTTCGTAGATCGGGGCGATACGGCAATCACGCACCTGCTGCTCCTGACCCCATTCGCGAATGTAGCCGTGGCCACCGAACACCTGCATGCCCAGCAGGGTGACTTCCAGGCCGGTGTCGGTCATGAACGCCTTGCAGATCGGGGTAAGAAAGGCCAGTTGATCCTCGGCATCGGCTCGCACCGCCTCGTCCTGCGAATAATAGGCGTTGTCCAGCAGCTGAGCGGTGTAATAGGCCAGCGCCCGGTTACCTTCGTTGAAGGCTTTCATGGTCAGCAGCATGCGGCGCACGTCAGGGTGCACGATGATCGGGTCGGCAGCCTTGTCCGGCTCGGCCGGACCGGACAGCGAGCGCATCTGCAAGCGGTCCTTGGCGTAAGCTACTGCGTTCTGGTAGGACACCTCACCGTGACACAGACCCTGCATACCGGTACCCAGGCGGGCGCCGTTCATCATGGTGAACATGCAGGCCAGGCCCTTGTTGACCTCACCGATCAGGAAGCCGGTAGCACCGTCGAAGTTCATCACACAGGTGGCCGACGCTTTGATGCCCATCTTGTGCTCGATGGAGCCACAGACCACACCGTTGCGCTCACCCTTCTCACCGTTGGCATCGGGCAGGAACTTGGGCACGATAAACAGCGAAATACCCTTGGTGCCGGCCGGCGCATCAGGCAGTTTGGCCAGGACAAGGTGAATGATATTCTCGGCCATGTCGTGCTCGCCGGAGGAGATGAAAATCTTGGTACCGGTCACTGCGTAGCTGCCATCAGCCTGAGGCACGGCGCGGGTCTTGATCAGGCCCAGATCGGTGCCGCAGTGGGGCTCGGTCAGACACATGGTACCGGTCCAGTAGCCGGGAACCAGTTTGTTCAGATACAGCTCTTTCTGTTCCTGGGTACCGTGGGCACGTATCGCCGAGGCGCAACCGTGGGTCAAACCAGGGTACATGTTCCACGCGTAGTTGGCCGAGGCGGTCATCTCATTGACTACCAGACCCAGCGATGCCGGCAGGCCCTGACCACCGAACTCAACCGGGCCGCTCATGGCTGCCCAGCCGTTGTCTACATACTGCTGGTAGGCTTCCTTGAAGCCCTTGGGCGTGGTCACGACGCCGTTATCAAAATGGCAACCTTCCTCATCCCCGGTACGGTTCAGCGGAGCCAGAACCTCGCTGGCGAATTTGGCGCTTTCTTCCAGTACCGCATCCACCAGATCAGGAGTGGCATCGGTCAGGCCATGGGTGGCATACGTGCCAGCGAAATTGAAAACTTCATCCATGACAAAGCGCATATCGCGCAGCGGGGCTGTATAACTTGGCATTAGCATCTCCGAAAAGGACGGGGTGTCTATTCATACAATCGTTTGACACTAATGTGCCCTTGACTGGGCAGTCAACGAAAACGATCGACCATTACATCGCTTGATACGACGGCATAACACAGGCAGCATGAGTTCATCCCTCTGCTACTTTCCGGCTATCCCATGACCGCTCTGGCTGACCTGCAATTCGACAATCGCTTCGCCCGGCTGGGCGACTCCTTCTCCAACCGGGTTGTACCTGATCCGTTGGATAACCCCCGCTTGGTAGTCAGCAGCACCGATGCGGCAGCCCTGCTCGGGCTGGATCCTGCCGAGCTTGACACGCCCTTGTTTACCGAACTGTTTGCCGGCCACAAGATCTGGAAGGATGCCGAACCCAGGGCCATGGTCTATTCCGGTCATCAGTTCGGGGTGTACAACCCTCAGCTGGGCGATGGCCGCGGCCTGCTACTCGGCGAAGTGATCAACCCCACGGGTGAACACTGGGATCTGCATCTCAAGGGAGCGGGCAGCACACCCTACTCCCGTATGGGCGACGGGCGTGCTGTGCTGCGTTCATCGATCCGCGAGTTCCTCGCTTCCGAGGCATTAGCGGCGCTGGGCATTCCCAGCAGCCGCGCGCTTTGTGTGACGGTGGGTGACACCCCGGTACGCCGGGAACGCATGGAAAAGGCGGCCATGCTGCTACGGCTGGCTCGTTCGCATATCCGTTTCGGCCACTTCGAGTTCTTCTACTATACCGACCAGCATGACGAGCTTCGTAAGCTGATCGATTTCACCCTGCAGACCTGCTATCCGCATTGCCAGCAGGAGGCCGACCCGGTGCTGGCCATGTTCCGTGAAGTGGCCCAGCGAACCATGCATATGGTCGCTCGATGGCAGGCGTATGGTTTCTGCCATGGGGTGATGAACACCGATAACATGTCGATACTCGGCATCACCTTCGATTTCGGCCCTTATGCGTTTCTCGATGAGTATGATGCCGGTTATATCTGCAACCACTCCGACCACGATGGGCGCTACGCCTTCAACCGCCAACCAGTAATCGCCCACTGGAACCTGGCCTGCCTGGCCCAGGCATGGGTGCCCTTTATCGATGTAGAGATATTGAAAGCCGAGGTCGGGCAGATCATGCCGCTATACGACGCCGAATATCGCCGATTGATGAACGCCCGACTGGGCTGGGCCGGTGAGCAAGCTGAAGATGGCGTCCTGCTGGATCAACTGCTGACGCTGATGCAAAGCAGCGCCAGCGACTATCACATCACCCTGCGGCTGCTGGCAGAGGATGCCCCTGATATCCGCGATCACTTCATTGATCGCGAGGCGTTTGATGACTGGTTTGCCCGGCATCAGGCCCGACAGGCTATTGATCCCTCCGCGCTGGCCGGCCGACTGCTGTGCAATCCGGTTTATGTGCTGCGCAACTATCTGGCGCAACAGGCTATCAGTGCAGCAGAACAGGATGATTTCAGCGCGGTGCGGCGCTTGCATCACATCCTGCGCCAGCCCTTTATCCGCCAGCCTGGTATGGAACACTATGCCGCGCCCCCACCGGATTGGGGGCGACGATTGGAGATCAGCTGCTCTTCCTGAGCAGACTCTTCACCACGGCCTCATCAATGTGCTGGGCTGCGCAACAGAAGGCAGCCATCTTATACATTAATGGAATATCAAAATCAGTTTCATGTCTTGGACAGACTAAGTGTCGACGGATAGGCTAGCTCCCAGCTTGGTTCCCGGTGCGGAACCGATACCTCACATGAGATTCAGGTTACCGATGAACTGGGACACTCTTTCCATGCTTGGCGTGGCGGCCCTTCTGTGCTGGGTGATGTATGCCTTTGTCCGCGAAAAGCTCAGCCCCGATGTAGTGGTCGGTATCGCCGTGGCTATCCTGCTGGCCACCACCCTGCTGTCCCCCGCGGAAGTACTCAGCGTGTTATCCAACAGCGCCCCCATTACCATTGCCTGCTTGTTTGTCCTGTCCGCGGCGCTGGAACGTACCGGCTGCGTCGACAAGCTGGGCAGTGTGCTGGCACGCATTGGCGGCTCCAGCCCCACGCGCATGCTGTTTGCCCTGCTGATTACCGCGATGTTGTTATCAACCTTCATCAACAACACCCCGGTAGTGGCCATCCTCACGCCGGTGGCAGTGACGCTTGCGGCGCGGGTCGGCAGCAAGGCATCGAAGATGCTGATCCCACTGTCCTACGCCACCATCCTCGGCGGCACCATGACCATGATCGGCACCTCGACCAATATCCTCGTCGACGGCGTGGCACGCCAGCAGGGTCTGGCACCCTTTGGCATGTTCGAAATCACCCTTGCCGGTGCCATTTTCTCCGCCATCGGCTTGGCCTTTATCATGCTGTTTGGTAACCGCCTGCTGCCCGACCGTGACAGCCTGTCCGAGCGTCTGCGTCCAACCCGCAGTCGCACCTTCATGACTGAGCTGCTGGTGCCCCAAGGCTCTCCAGTCATCAACCAGACCATTGCCGAAGCCCAGCTCAATGGCGACAGCGGCATTCAGGTACTCAAGCTGTTTCGCGGTGACGATGAACTGACTACCCCGCTCAATACCACAACGCTGAATGCCGGCGACCGTCTGATTCTGCATGCCAATATGCGCGATTTCGTCGAGTTACGGCATGCCGGCGTGCTTGAGTTCAACCGCGACCAGAGCTTCGCCACCATTTCCACCCGCGATGTCGTGCTGGCCGAAGCGGTAGTAGCACGCAGCTCACGCTATATCAATCGGCCCATGCGCGATCTCAACCTGACCGCCCGTTACGGCATCCACGTGCTGGCTGTGCATCGCCAGGATGAACACATCCAGGACAACCTCGATAGCTTCGAGCTGCAGTTTGGCGATGTGATGCTGGTTGAAGGCTCGCCTGCACAGATCCGCAAGTTTGCTGATAACGGCGACCTGATCAGCCTCAATACTGTTCAGGAACGCGCCTATCGGCGCAACAAGGCGCCTATTGCGATCATTGCAGTACTCGCGGTAATGGTTCTGGCTGCGCTGGGCGTCATGCCCATCGAAGGCCTTGCGATCATCGCCGCAGCCGTCGTGGTCGGCACCGGCTGCCTGGAAGTCGAAGAGGCTTACAAATCCATCGAATGGAAGATTCTGGCGCTGATCTTCGGCATGCTGGCCATCAGCATCGCCATGAACAAGGTAGGCCTGGTGGACGGGATCGTCGGCCAGGTCATGACCCTGTCGCCGTGGCTTGGGCCACTGTTCATGCTGTCGTTCATCTATCTGCTGACCTCGATACTCACCGAGATCGTCAGCAATAATGCGGTTGGCGTACTGCTGACGCCAATCGCCATTGGCGTCGCCTACCAACTGGGCGCCGATCCACGGCCCTTCGTGGTCGCGGTAATGTTCGCCGCCAGCGCCAGCTTTGCTACGCCGATCGGCTACCAGACCAACACTTTCGTCTACAGTGCCGGCGGCTATCGGTTCATGGACTTTGTCCGCATCGGTGTGCCACTGAACCTGATCATGTGGGCCGCAGCGACGCTGATTATCCCGTTGATCTGGCCGCTATTTCCGGCATGAACATCGAGTAGGGTGAGGCGTCGCCGCCTCATCCCTCTCACAGAACCGTACGTA
>CAYYUQ010000045.1:0-27669 GCA_964474945.1 uncultured Halopseudomonas sp.
GAAGGCTACCGCAAGGCCTGCCGCCTGATGCAGATGGCCGAGCGCTTCAAGATGCCGATCATCACCTTCATCGATACCCCCGGTGCCTATCCCGGCATTGATGCCGAGGAACGCGGTCAGAGCGAGGCGATTGCCTGGAACCTGCAGGTCATGTCGCGCCTGAAAACCCCGATCATCTCCACCGTCATCGGTGAAGGTGGTTCCGGCGGGGCCTTGGCCATCGGTGTGTGCGACCGCCTGATGATGCTGCAGTATTCCATCTACTCGGTCATCTCGCCGGAAGGTTGCGCATCCATTCTGTGGAAAAAGGCCGAGAAGGCCAGTGATGCAGCTGAAGCCATGGGCGTTACCGCCCCCCGCCTGCAGGAACTGGGATTGGTCGATAATCTGATCAATGAGCCGCTGGGTGGTGCTCACCGGGACGTGGAAGAAACCGCGCAACGGATCAAGGCACAGCTGCTCGCCGAACTGGAGAAGCTGGATAGCCAATCGGCCGATGAGCTGCTGGAGAGCCGTTACGAGCGGCTGATGGCGTTCGGACTCAAGTAAGTGCTCACGCTGCAGGGTGTGCTGGAACGCCTGGCACCCTGTAAGGATGCCCCGGTCTGCTGGCTGGGGTTATCCGGCGGACTGGACTCCATGGTTCTGCTCGAGATGACGGATCAACTCCGTCATCAGTATCCGCTTCCTCCCATCAAGGCGATCCATATTCACCACGGCCTGCATCCTGACGCAGATCGCTGGACTGAACACTGTCAACGGGAATGTGCTCGTCGCGATATCGAACTGCATATTCAGCGTGTGCAATTACCCGCCGGCGGCAACATCGAAGAGCTCGCACGGGACGCCCGTTACGCCGTATTCGAAAGTCTGTTGGAGCCTGAGCACTGGCTGCTGTTGGCCCATCACGCCGATGATCAACTGGAAACGCTGTTGTTTCGTTTGATACGGGGCACGGGTGTGCGCGGCCTATCGGGCATGCCGGTAAGTCGGCCGCTGGGGCAGGGCAAGCTGCTGCGTCCGTTATTGGGCTGGACGCGTGCAGAGTTGGCAAGCTGGGCAACTGCTCAGCAGTTGAGCTGGATCGAAGATCCAGCCAATGCCGATCCGCGATATGCCCGCACCGAGTTGCGTCATGAACTGCTGCCGCAATTGCGGCAGCGCTGGCCCGGTCTGCCCGGCAATCTGCTGCGGCTGGCCGAGCACGCCCGGGAGGCGAACGAGCTGCTGGATGAACGTGCCAGTGACGACCTGCAGGCTGCCGCTGCGCCAGTAACAGATATCTGGTTACGCAACTGGCCGAGTCTGGCGCTGGATGGTCTGAATTGCCTCAGTCCGGCTCGACAACGGAATCTGTTGCGCTTCTGGTTGCATCAGCAGGGTATCCGCCTGCCGGATCAGCGGCATTTGCAGACGCTGATCGAGCAACTGGCCGCTGCCGAAGACAGCCAGCCGGCGCTGCGCGTTGACCATGCTCAGCTCTACCGTTCGTCGGGCCGATTGTGGTTGCTGCCCCCGACCGGTGTCCCGGCAGGTATTGATCAGCCGCTCGAGCGGCTCTGCGATACCCGACTGACGGCCGGCAACGGTTGGCTGCGCTTTGCGGGTGCAGGTACTGAAGCCCAGCGCCACGCCGGTTGGCGCATCGCCTACCGGCGTGGCGGCGAGCAGATCAAGCTGCCCGGCAGGCCGACACAGAGCCTGAAAAAGCTGTTTCAGGAAGCAGCAATACCCGCCTGGCTGCGGCCGGCGGTGCCCTTGCTATACTGCGACGATCAACTGGTTTCCGTAGCCGGCCGCTGGAATGCGGAAGCCATGTTGGCGGGTGCGGGGCAGGCCGGATTCAGTGTGCGTTGGGAGCCGATTCCGGATTGAGCAAAATGGGGCTGTCTGGTATCCTGACTTCCCATCTTGACGAGACTTTCGTCTCCCTTCGTATTCCTGCGGTTGCGACCGCTTAACTTCAAATTACGGGTTTTTCATGACGCGCTACATCTTCGTCACGGGTGGTGTTGTATCTTCTTTGGGCAAGGGCATCGCCTCGGCATCCCTGGCGGCGATTCTCGAAGCACGTGGCCTCAAGGTCACCATGCTCAAACTGGATCCCTACATCAACGTGGATCCGGGCACCATGAGCCCGTTCCAGCACGGCGAAGTCTTCGTCACCGACGATGGCGCCGAAACCGACCTTGATCTGGGGCATTACGAGCGTTTTATCCGCACCCGCATGACCCAGAACAACAACTTCACCACCGGTCGCGTCTATGAAGACGTGCTGCGCAAGGAGCGCCGCGGCGACTACCTGGGCGCCACCATCCAGGTGATCCCGCACATTACCGACGAGATCAAGACCCGCATCATCCGTGGCGCCGGCGATGCCGACGTGGCCATGGTCGAGATCGGCGGTACCGTCGGTGATATCGAGTCGCAACCTTTTCTGGAAGCCATCCGCCAGTTGCGTCTGGAAGTGGGCGCCAAGCGTGCCATGCTGATGCACCTGACGCTGGTGCCCTACATCGCCACTGCTGGTGAAACCAAGACCAAGCCGACTCAACACTCGGTCAAGGAACTGCGTTCCATTGGTCTGCAGCCTGACGTGCTGGTATGCCGCTCCGATCACACCATCGATCTGAGCTCGCGGCGCAAGATCGCCCTGTTCACCAACGTCGAAGAGCGTGCGGTGATCAGCCTGCCCGACGCCGATACCATTTACCGCATCCCCGGCATCCTGCATGCCCAAGGGCTGGACGACTACGTGGTTGAGCGTTTTGGTCTGGAATGCGGCAGCGCCGACCTGTCCGAATGGGAACGGGTGGTGGATGCCAAGCTGCATCCGGAGAAAGAAGTGACCGTGGCCATGGTCGGCAAGTACATGGAGCTGCTGGACGCCTACAAATCGCTGATCGAGGCCATGAGCCACGCCGGTATCCAGAGCCGTACCAAGGTCAACCTGCGCTATATCGACTCGGAAACCATCGAGGAGAACGGCACCGGCCAGCTGGAAGACGTGGATGCCATCCTGGTGCCCGGCGGCTTCGGTCTGCGCGGCGTGGAAGGCAAGATTGCCGCCGCGCAATACGCCCGCGAAAACAACATTCCCTACCTGGGTATCTGCCTGGGTATGCAGGTCGCGGTCATCGAGTTTGCTCGCAACGTGCTGGGCTGGAAAGATGCCAACTCCACCGAGTTCGACAAGACTACCGAACATCCGGTTGTTGGCCTGATCACCGAATGGCAGACCGCCACCGGTGAAAAACAGACCCGCGACGAAGCCTCCGATCTGGGCGGCACCATGCGCCTGGGCGGCCAGGAGTGCGCGCTGGTAGCGGGTAGCAAGGCCCGTGAAGCATACGGTCAGGATGTTATCACCGAACGCCACCGTCACCGCTACGAGGTCAACAACAACCTGTTGCCGGAACTGGAAGCGGCCGGTCTGCGCGTCTCCGGACGTTCGCTGGATGGCGCCCTGGTGGAAATGGTCGAAGTGCCGGGACATCCCTGGTTCGTCGCCTGTCAGTTCCATCCCGAGTTCACCTCTACCCCGCGTGACGGCCACCCGCTGTTCAGTGGCTTCGTTGACGCAGCGCTGACCAAGCGCAACAGCCGCAAGGCCTGAGGAGACATAACATGGCGCAGAAGATTGTGCGGGTTGCCGATATCGAGATCGCCAACGATAAGCCCTTCGTGCTGTTCGGCGGCATGAACGTACTGGAGTCCCGCGATCTGGCCATGCGCATCTGCGAGCAATACCTAGCGGTGACCGAAAGGCTCGGTATTCCCTACGTATTCAAGGCCAGCTTCGACAAGGCCAACCGCTCGTCGATCAATTCCTTCCGTGGCCCGGGCCTGGAAGAGGGGCTGCGGATCTTCGAGGAGATCAAGCAGACCTTCAAGGTGCCGCTGATCACCGACGTGCACGAACCCCATCAGGCCGCTCCGGTGGCCGAGGTCTGTGACATCATCCAGCTGCCGGCCTTCCTGTCGCGGCAGACGGATCTGGTGGTGGCCATGGCCAAGACCGATGCGGTGATCAATATCAAGAAGGCACAGTTTCTGGCCCCCCAGGAAATGCGCCACATCCTTGCCAAATGTGAAGAGGCCGGCAACGACCGTCTGATCCTCTGCGAACGTGGTTCCAGCTTCGGTTACAACAACCTGGTGGTGGACATGCTCGGCTTTGGCATCATGAAGGAGTTCGAGTACCCGGTGTTCTTTGATGTCACCCACTCGTTGCAGATGCCCGGCGGGCGCAGTGATTCGGCCGGTGGCCGGCGTGCGCAGGTCACCGATCTGGCCAAGGCCGGTATGAGTCAGGGGCTGGCGGGTCTGTTCCTTGAAGCGCACCCCGATCCGGACAACGCCAGGTGCGATGGCCCCTGTGCCCTGCGTCTGGATCAGCTGGAACCTTTCCTCGGTCAGCTCAAGGCACTGGACGATCTGGTGAAAAGTTTCCCCCGGCTCGATACGGCCTGATCGATAAAACACACACTGGTTTTCATTAATTACAAGCACGTTTCAGATGGAGAAAGCAGCAGTCATGGCGAAGATCATTGAAATCAAGGGTCGTGAAGTACTGGACTCACGCGGTAACCCGACCGTTGAAGCGGATGTGATTCTGGAAGGCGGTATCACCGGTAGCGCCTGCGCCCCCTCCGGTGCCTCCACCGGTTCGCGCGAAGCGCTTGAACTGCGTGACGGTGACAAGAGCCGCTACATGGGCAAGGGCGTGCTCAAGGCCGTTGGCAATATCAATGGCCCGATCCGTGACCTGCTGATGGGCCGTGATGCGCTGGACCAGGTTGGTCTGGACCGTGCCATGATCGAGCTGGACGGTACCGAGAACAAGGCAAAGCTGGGCGCCAACGCCATCCTCGCCGTGTCCCTGGCTGCGGCCAAGGCTGCTGCCCAGGCCAAAGGCGTGCCGCTGTACGCGCACATCGCTGACCTGAACGGTACTCCCGGTCAGTACAGCATGCCGGTCCCGATGATGAACATCATCAACGGTGGTGAGCACGCGGATAACAACGTCGATATCCAGGAGTTCATGGTGCAGCCGGTTGGCGCCAAGACCTTCGCCGATGCGCTGCGCATGGGTACCGAGATCTTCCATCACCTCAAGGCGGTGCTGCAGGGCCGTGGTCTGAGCACTTCGGTAGGTGACGAGGGTGGCTTCGCGCCGAACCTGGCGTCCAACGAAGATGCACTGGCCGCCATTGCCGAGGCCGTAGCCAATGCCGGTTACAAACTGGGTGAGGACGTTACCCTGGCGCTGGACTGCGCTTCCAGCGAATTCTACAAGGACGGCAAGTACGACCTGGCCGGTGAAGGCAAGGTATTCGACGCAGCCGGTTTCGCCGACTACCTGGCCGGTCTGACCCAGCGCTACCCGATCATCTCCATTGAAGACGGCATGGATGAGTCCGACTGGGCTGGCTGGAAAGTGCTGACCGACAAGATTGGCGAGAAGGTACAGCTGGTCGGCGACGATCTGTTTGTGACCAACACCAGAATCCTCAAGCGCGGTATCGATGAGCAGATCGGCAACTCCATCCTGATCAAGTTCAACCAGATCGGTTCGCTGACTGAAACCCTGGAAGCCATCCAGATGGCCAAGGCGGCTGGTTTCACCGCAGTGATTTCGCATCGCTCCGGTGAAACCGAGGATCACACCATCGCCGATCTGGCCGTGGGTACCGCTGCCGGTCAGATCAAGACTGGCTCGCTCTGCCGTTCTGACCGTGTGTCCAAGTACAATCAGCTGCTGCGTATTGAAGAGCAACTGGCTGGTAAGGCACCCTACAAAGGCCGCGCCGAGTTTCGCGGTTGATAGCTGGCGCCGGGCGGGCTGCGTCCCGCCCCACGGGAGAATCGTCGCTTGAAATGGCTCTGGGTAATATCGCTGGCGCTGTTCGCTGTCCTACAGTACCGACTGTGGGTGGGCGAGGGCAGTCTGGCGCATGTCACCCAGCTCAAACAGGACATCGCCAGCCAGAAGAGCGAAAACGAAAAACTGCTTGAGCGCAATCGCGTGCTCACCGCAGAGGTCATCGAACTCAAGCAGGGGCTGGAAACCATCGAGGAACGTGCCCGGCATGAGCTGGGTATGGTCAAGGAAGGCGAAACCCTGTTTCAGTTGAGCGGCGATGACTGATCGCTCTCCTTCCTTCTGGGTGGTGATCCCCGCTGCGGGTGTCGGCTCGCGCATGCAGGCTGATCGTCCCAAACAGTATCTGGCGCTGGGCGGACGCAGCCTGATCGAACACACCCTCGATTGTTTTCTGTCTCACCCCGGTCTGCAGGGTTTGGTGGTCTGCCTCTCGGCGGATGACTGCTGGTGGCCGCAGTTGCCTTGCGCCAAGGATCGTCGTATTACCCGGGCTGATGGTGGCAGGGAGCGGGCCGACTCTGTGCTCAATGGCCTGCGTAAGCTGGCAGAACTGGGTGCTGCGGATCAGGACTGGGTATTGGTGCACGATGCTGCCAGACCCAATCTGAGCGGATCTGATCTGCAGAACCTCTTGCATACCTTGCGTGATGATCCTGTTGGTGGGCTGCTGGCAGTACCGGTACGCGATACGCTGAAACTCGCCGGCGCGGACGGTCGCGTCAGCAGCACACCGGATCGTTCATTATTCTGGCAGGCCTACACCCCGCAGATGTTTCGTCTGGGCGCACTGCGCAACGCATTGGCTGATGCGCTGGCCGCGGGTGTCACTATTACCGACGAAGCTTCAGCCATGGAATGGGCTGGCCAGGCTCCCCGTCTGGTGGAAGGTCGCGCTGACAACATCAAGATCACTCGCCCCGAAGATCTGGCTTTTCTGCAGCAGGATTGAACGTTCCGGTTCAGGCGTCGCCGCGATGGTGGCGTGCCAGTCGTTCCAGTGCCGCACGCAGGTTGGGGTCTTCAATATGTTGCGACGTTTCGAACAGGCTCTCAGCTGCGACAATTGACCGTCGCATTTTGCGAACTGGTGGGGATTTTTTGACCAGTGGCGGTTGTACCTTGCAGTGTATTTTCGTTAAGGTTGTGAACTCTGCGTAGGCTTGCAACTGGCGGATGAGGCGTTTTTGCTGATAACGGATGCGGGTAGCCCAATGGCTATCGGCCACAAGCAGCCTCAATACCCCGTCCTGGTAAGAAGCTGCGCGGCAGTGCTCGCGGGCTGCCGGCTCCAATACGGAGTCGATCAGAACCTGCATGCGTTCGACAGCCCGAGCCTGGCGGAACAGACCCTTCAGGGTGGAGTGGGTTCGTAACAGGTCACCCGGGCGACGTGCGTCCAAGGGGTAAAACGACATGGCAACCTCGGAGTGACTGTACAGCGGTCATCGTAGCAGAACCGCAGGGATATTTTTGGGGACTTTAAACTTGAACATCATCATCGTTACCGAGCGCGGCGGCACCCGCAAGGCAGTGAATCTTTCATCGCCCTGGTTAATCGCCGGCCTGATCAGTATTTTACTGATGCCGGTTATAGCAGCAGTTCTGACCTGGCATCTGGGTGGATCACAACAGCACATCGACGATAACCTTGCCGCGCTGGATTATGAAGCGCTGTGGCAGCAGTCGGCCCAGGAATACGAACTGGGTGCTGACTATATAAAGGAAGAGTCGCGGGTGCAATTGGAGCACATGACCCAGCAGCTGGGCCGGTTGCAGACCCGTCTTTCTCGTCTGGATGCCCTGGGCGAGCGTTTGACCGAGCTGGCTGATTTGTCCGACGGTGAATTTGACTTCAATGCCGACCCCGGCATGGGTGGCCCGGAAGTACCCAGTATCAGCCGCGCCCACGAGGGTGACAATGTGCAGGCTGTGCTGGATCGTCTCAGCGCGCGGGTTGAAGATCGCACCCAGCAGTTGCGTCTGCTGGAAGAATTGATGCTCAACCGCAAGACCGACGCCAATGCTGCGCTGGACTTCACTCCGGTGCTCACCGGCTATATCTCGTCGGGTTTTGGCCGTCGCGCCGATCCTATTACCCGACGCATCGCCGTGCATTCCGGATTGGACTTTGCAGCGCCACGCGGCACGGCGATTCACGCAGTTGGAGCGGGGGTCGTCACCTTCTCGGGTCGTCGCGGTGCCTACGGTAATATGGTGGAAATCAGCCATGCCGGTGGGTATAAGACCCGCTACGCTCATGCCCACGAACTGCAAGTGAAGAAGGGGGATCTGGTGAAGAAGGGCGAACAGATTGCGACTGTGGGTTCCACAGGGCGCTCAACCGGCCCGCATCTGCACCTCGAAGTCTACCGCAACGGTATGGCCATTGATCCGGCCCGATTTCTCGCTCTGAACTGATCAGAACGCTGCGACTCTCGCAGCGTTTTACCTTCGGCATACCATCCTGAATTTACCGTCCAGCCTGCCCGTCTGTGCGCGCCCACAGAGCATCGCAGGTGATATGCGCAAGCAAGCCGTCCAGCCTTCGCCGGTTCCACGGTTTATTGTCGCGAGAGTTTCAGAGTAGAATGGTTTTTTTCGGTGAACCGCCTTAGTACGGAACAGCGTCACCCTCATCAAACGGATACTGAAGTCGACTATGTTTGCGCCTCTATTGAAGAAAATGTTTGGAAGCAAGAACGATCGCGAGTTGAAGCGCATGCAGAAGGTAGTGCATGCGATCAACGCCCTCGAGGAAGGCTTGAATGGACTGAGTGACGAACAACTGAAGGCACGAACCGCCGAGTACAAGGAGCGCGTAAGCAAAGGCGAAAGCCTGGACGCCATTCTGCCGGAGGCCTTTGCCCTGGTACGTGAGGCGAGCAAACGGGTCATGGGCATGCGCCACTTTGATGTGCAGCTCATCGGTGGTCTGGTACTCCATGAAGGCAAGATTGCCGAAATGAAGACCGGTGAAGGTAAAACCCTGGTCTCGACCCTGCCGGCCTATCTGAATGCGCTGTCCGGTAAGGGCGTGCACGTGGTCACAGTGAACGATTATCTGGCCCGCCGGGACGCCAATTTGATGCGGCCCCTGCATGAGTTTCTCGGGCTTTCCGTTGGTGTTGTGGTTCCCTTCCAGGATCCGGAAGAAAAGCGTGCCGCCTACCGCTGCGACATCACCTACGGTACCAACAACGAATTGGGCTTCGATTACCTGCGCGATAACATGGCGTTCCGCCTGGAAGACAAGTTCCAGCGCGAGCTGAACTTCGCCATTGTCGACGAGGTGGACTCCATCCTCATTGACGAAGCACGTACCCCGCTGATCATTTCCGGCCCGTCCCAGGATAGCTCCCAGCTCTATGCCGCAATCAATAAGCTGATTCCGCGCCTCAAGCGCGGCGTGCGTCCCGAGGAAGGCGAAGAGGGCGTCGATGGTCATTACTACATCGATGAGAAGACCCGTCAGGTCGAGCTTAACGAAGACGGTCACCAGTACGTCGAAGAATTGCTGAGCGCCGAAGGCCTGCTGGCTGAGGGCGATAGCCTGTATCAGGCGCAGAACCTCAACCTGCTGCATCACGTGCACTCTGCGCTGCGGGCCCACACCCTGTTCCATCGGGATGTGGAATACATCGTACAGAATGGCGAGATTCTGCTGGTAGACGAGCATACCGGGCGCACCATGCCGGGTCGTCGCCTCTCTGAAGGGCTGCACCAGGCTATCGAAGCCAAGGAAGGGCTGAAGATTCAGGCCGAAAGCCAGACGCTCGCCTCGACAACCTTCCAGAACTACTTCCGTCTGTACAACAAGCTCTCCGGCATGACGGGTACTGCGGATACGGAAGCCTTCGAATTCCGTCAGATTTACGGTCTGGATGTGGTGGTTATTCCCACCAACAAGCCGATGATCCGTAAGGACTATAACGACCTGGTATACCTGACCATCGACGAGAAGTTTGCTGCCATCGCCGCAGACATCAAGGGATGTATGGAAAGTGGCCGACCGGTACTGGTAGGTACTGCGTCCATTGAATCCTCTGAAGTGGTATCTCGCCTGCTGAAGCAGGAAGGCATTGCCCATGAAGTATTGAATGCCAAGTACCACGAACGGGAAGCAGAAATCATCGCTCAGGCCGGTCGTCCGGGTGCCGTCACCATCGCCACCAACATGGCTGGTCGTGGTACCGACATCATCCTCGGTGGTAGCTGGGAGGCAGAAATTGCCGGTCTGGATAACCCCAGCCCGGAGCAGATCGACCAGATCAAGGCAGAATGGCAGGAGCGTCATCAGCAGGTACTGAATGCGGGCGGTCTGCATATCATTGCCTGCGAACGCCACGAGTCCCGCCGTATCGATAACCAGCTCCGTGGTCGCTCCGGTCGCCAGGGTGACCCGGGTTCCAGCCGCTTCTACCTGTCGCTGGAAGATAACCTCATGCGTATCTTCGCCTCTGACCGGGTGAAGAACTTCATGAAAGCGCTGGGCATGGAGAAAGGTGAGGCCATCGAACACCGCATGGTCACCAACGCCATTGAAAAGGCCCAGCGCAAGGTTGAAGGGCGTAACTTTGATATTCGTAAGCAGTTGCTGGAATACGATGACGTTGCCAATGAGCAGCGTAAGGTAATCTACACCCAGCGCAATGAGATTCTCGCTGCCGAATCCGTGGAAGAGACCATCAAGGCCATCCGCGAAGACGTGGTGCATAGCGCTGTCAGTCAATACATGCCCCCGGAAAGCGTTGCCGAACAGTGGGATATTCCGGGTCTGGAACAGCACCTGCGCACCGAGCTGGCGTTGGATCTGCCGGTTCAGCAGTGGCTGGATGAAGACCCGTCTCTGCATGAAGAGGGCGTGCGTGAGCGAGTGAGCGCGGCACTGGCGGCAGACTATGCCGAGAAAGAAGCTCTGGCTGGCTCGGATGCGTTACGCAGCTTCGAGAAGCAAATGCTGTTGCGTGTGCTGGACGACCTGTGGAAGGAACACCTGGCGACCATGGATCACCTGCGCCAGGGTATCCATCTGCGCGGCTATGCGCAGAAGAACCCCAAGCAGGAATACAAACGCGAGGCTTTCGAGCTGTTCGAACAGATGCTCGACACCATCAAGCACGACACTGTGCGCGTGCTCAGTCATGTCCAGGTGCGTCGTGAAGATCCCGCTGAAGAAGAGGCACGTTTGCGCCAGCAAGCTGAAGAGTTGGCCAAGCGCATGCAATTCAAGCATGAAGCCGCACCGGGCGTGGATGAGCCGGAGACCGAGGGCGAAGAGCCGGTTGCACAGGGGCCAGCTACACCGGTAACCCGTGAAGGACGCAAGATTGGTCGTAACGATCCCTGCCCCTGCGGTTCCGGCAAGAAATACAAGCAGTGCCACGGTCAGATCAGCTGATCCGCCTGTAAAGGGCACGCCCACGGATAATCACCGATGGGCACGGCGCCCAGCGCCGATCGAACCAGGATAGCCGGCATTCGCTCCTCAGGGAGCATGCCGGCTCATTTATTAGTGCTGTAATCCACTGATTGGAGATTCAACATCATGCCCGTCGGACTTGGCCCACTCCCGACTCTGTACCCGGTTCCCGGCTTTCGCCTGGGTATTGCCTCTGCCGGTATCAAGAAACCGGGGCGCAAGGATGTTGTTGTGATGGAGGCCGCGCCAGGCGCACAGATGGCCGGTGTGTTTACCACCAATGCCTTTTGCGCTGCGCCAGTTACCCTGTGCAAGCAATACATGGGCAATTCGCCACGTTATCTGTTGGTCAACACCGGCAACGCCAACGCGGGATCGGGCAAGCCGGGTATGCAGGCTGTACTCGCTACCTGTGAGGCGTTGGCCGGTCTGGTCAAGGTCGGGCCGGAGCAGGTGCTGCCGTTCAGCACAGGCGTGATTGGTGAGGTTCTCCCAGCGGACAAGATCATTGCTGTGCTGCCGCAAGCTCTGGACAACCTGTCTGCCGATAACTGGGCGGTTGCTGCCGAAGGCATCATGACCACCGATACCCTGCCCAAGGGAGCGAGCCGACAGATCAATCTGGCCGGTCAGACGGTAACCATAACCGGTATCTCCAAGGGCGCCGGCATGATCCGTCCGAACATGGCCACCATGCTGGGTTATGTTGCTACCGATGCGCGGGTCGCTCAGCCCGTGTTGCAGCAATTGTTGCGCAAAGCGGCGGACCTGTCGTTCAACCGCATCACTATCGATGGTGATACCAGCACCAATGATTCCTGCATCCTGATTGCTACCGGCCAGGCAAAAATGGCAGAAATCAATGACGCGGCCAGTGAGGAATACACGCAACTGGCCAGCGCAGTGAATGACGTCATGCTGGAGCTGGCGCAGGCGATCGTCCGCGACGGCGAAGGGGCGACCAAGTTCGTCACCGTGCAGGTCAATGGTGGCGGTAATCGTGATGAATGTCTGGATGTGGCTTACGCTGTGGCTCATTCACCACTGATCAAGACGGCCCTGTTCGCCTCCGATCCCAACTGGGGCCGCATACTCGCAGCGGTCGGTTACGCTGGCGTACCGGATCTGAACGTGGAATTGATAGACGTCTATCTGGATGATGTCTGTATCACCCGCCAGGGCGGTCGCGCGGCAGAATACACGGAAGAGCAGGGCGCGCGGGTAATGGCCCAGGCGGAAATTACCATCCGCATCGAGCTCGGTCGTGGCAGTGTCAGCGAGACCATCTGGACCACCGACCTGTCCCATGAGTATGTACGGATCAACGCTGAATACCGTACCTGAGGGAGCGGATGGCGTGCTGAGCACGCCATCCGCCATCTTTGTTGCATTTCTTATAGGCTAGCCACGTGGCCTGCCTTGGTCTGGTTGACTGTAATCACACACACCGTTGGGGTGTATGGCTTCCAGGCGCTGAACCTGAACAGGACTGGGTTCCCAGTTGCCATAAGTGCCGTCTGCAAGGGCAGTCGATAGCGGTTTGAGAGTACATTTGAATATGCTGCCTTCAATCGGCCCGCCGGCCTCCATGCGTGAAGTTGTATAGGTGGGGAACAGCTCTGCACAACCGCCCATAGGCTGATCATCGATAATGCCATTCCAGACATCATCACCACGTTCGATCAACTGACCTTCATGATCAAAGCAACTGTCTACCGCCAGCGCTGGTTTGTTCTCGGCGACACTGGCCTGCGGGTTGGCTTTGATATTCATAACCCAATCATGCAATACATCCAGCGCCATCCAGGTTTGATCAAAATCGTCGCGCGGGCGTGGACGATCCTGCTTCGGAGTGTCCACTCTAGGAATGGTTGGCCTGGCATCAGTAAACCAGATTATCTGATTGTCTGAGTGCCCCATCTTGTTGCGAATGCGCTGGCGTCCGGAGAACGATTGATGACTATTGTGCATATCCAGAACCTCTTCCAGATAATGCCGCCAATCGATCATGGGAATATCGAGTTGTCCGTCAAAGACCATCCCGGAAGAGTAGGCTGCGTTGAAGGCAATCATGTCACCTTCGGTGCGTGGCGCAGGGGCTGATCCGGTACGCAGGTTCATATTGGCGCGGCTCCAGGGATCGAAGGCGATACGTCCCGCCAGTACGTCTTCAACTTCACCCAGAAATGGAAAGCCCTCCTGTTGCATATCGCTTGGATCTTTCCAGCCGCCAATTTCCTCATTCAGCGTGAGAAACTCCTCGGAGCTGATTTCTCCATCCACAAACGCGCGCAGACCGTACTGTACGCCGATATTATCGAACATGGGGCGCAGCTTGCCATCTTCAGTGGTGCCATAAATATTGCGCAGATCATCGAAGTGCGACCACTCCACTGTATCCATGATGCCCGGTGGTTGCATGTGTTCCTGGTTGCGCACTTGGCCGTAATGAGGGTTCATTACCAGCGGAGTCAGACCTCGCCAGGCCGGCAGGCATTCGGTACTGCCGTGGGCAGTACTGTAGCCGAGCATATCCTTCGCCTCTGCCAGCGGATCGGGATAATCATCCTCGGCATTGAATCCAACCAACAGGCTGCGGTTCTCGGTGGTGCGCCATTTTGGATTATTCCTGTCGGTCACATCCATGTAGTGCTCTAGGAGTTCGCAGTCACCCACATGAATGATCTGGGTGACCATGTCGGGATAGGAGTACTGTGGCACGCCGGCGTCCAGCAGGCCGGGATGATTCTGGGCAAAGACATATTGCTGGATGCCGCCGCCGGAGCCGCCTATGGAAACGGTATAGTCAGGTACGCCGAACCTCTTGATAAAGTGTTCTTTCACCATGAGCGCTGTCTCACCGGCCAGTTGTAAGTTGTAGTGGGTGCTGGTTCGGTTGGCCGTCGAATAGATCACTGCGTAACCTTTACCCAACACCTCTGGAACCAGAGAGCGGTCGTCCATGCGCCCTTGACTATGCCCGATTGCTACGCCGCCGAGAAAATGATAGAGCAGGCGGCCGTTCCAGTTGGCTGTGGAAGCGGTGTCATGTTGATCACCGATGTTTGCCAGAGTGGCAAAGCTGTAGATGAATCGGTTGATTGTTCCGCGCTCCTGACGAACGACGAAGTCTACGGTGCGGCCGTCAGTCAGAGTAGTCGTAGCCAGGTCTGTCGGACGGCTGCCATCAGTGGGTAAGGGCTTATAATTTTCGGTCTCGGAGGAGAAGTATTTGAACTCCACAAAGCTTTCTATCGCGCAGTCCTTGCTCCGGCCGATCTGATTACCGCCCTCATCCAATACGGGATAACCCATATCCCCATCGGTATCCACAAGGGGCTGTTTGCCCAGCTCCTGCACCACTGAACAGACGAAAGGATATTGCTGTGGCCCGGAGAAAATAGGGCCGTCAATTGGATAATTGATCAGATCCAGTTGATCCAACCGGCCATGTTTCTTGTGTTGCAGCTCAAGCAGGTTTTCGCCGATCTCCAGTCCATTGAGCAGGATCTCAAGTTGATCGTTGCGCACATTCACTCTTGAAGGCGTTACTGTCTGGTCATTGATCCAGAACTCCAACTGATCCATCTCCCGTTCGAGTGTCTCTGGAGTGCCCTGGATGGAAATCAGTACATCACCGCCACTTACCTGGTCGGGAGCGCTGGATAGTACCGCCAGACTCAGATCCGGTTTGGAGGAGTTGGAGCTGCTGCTCCCGCCTGAGCTACTCAGACATCCAGTCAATCCCAAAGCCAATACGCTGGCTGTGAAGGGCAACCAGTAGTGTTTTGTAGATTTCATGATGGATCGCTCTATTGTTGTTATGGATTCTCGATGGTAGGTGGCCGGTGTAAGGTAAAACAGGTACAGATTGCAGATTCTGGGTGATACAGACGGCTCAGAGCCGCTGCCGGCGGCTGTTTGAGTGCTATTGGGGATAACTGTGCCTGTTTTGTTTTTCTGACTTTCTCTAGTCTGAACAGACAACAATAATGAAAGGAGTTAGCACCATGCATCACAAGAGAATCGCTCTGGCAACGGCCTGTGGTCTATTGATGCTGCAAGGTTGCTGGAGCTCAGGTTCGTCCAGCTCCCGCCCCAATCCCACTCCTGTCGAAACTGTGGATCTGGCCGGGTTCGATGTGGAGTCAGCCGGTTACTGTGACCACACCGAGCAGACTCACTGCATGTATCCCTTTCCCAGTAACTTTTTTACCCGCCCGGATAGTGGCACGCCGACAGGCTTGAGGATCGACTTCGATGTGAGGGGAATGCCGGTTGCGCAACCAGTGGATCTTCCCGCGTCGGCTGAAAATTACCGGTATGTGCCGATCAAGACGACAGTTGCAGCGCCCATGGATCCGACTCAGTGGAATCGCAATGATGGCTTCTCGCCTGGTTCCATGTTGCTGGCACATTTGCCGGGGATTGACCTGCAGCAGACCGGCGCGGTGCAACTGACGGATATTGAACCCTCTCTGGCTGCGGATACGCCGATCATGGTAATCAACGCCGCCACCTTGGAGCCGCATTTGATTTGGGCGGAGCTGGATGCGAATAATCCCGATCCGGCTGAACAGGCGTTGATCATCCGGCCTGCGGTCAACTTCGAGGAAGGTCAGCGTTACATTGCTGTTATCCGCAATGCACGTGACGCCGATGGGGAGCTACTGGCTGTAAATGAATTATTCCGGGCCTATCGTGATGGCATAGATACCGATGAGCCGGCTTTCGAAGCTCGGCGTGAGGCGATGGAAGAGATATTTGATTTGCTGGAAGAGGCTGGCGTGGAGCGGGACGAGCTCACCCTTGCGTGGGATTTTACTATTGCCAGTCAGCAGTCCCTTACCGAGCGTCTACTGGCCATACGTGATGACGCTTTCGCTCGGCTGGGTGGCGGCTCGCCGGTATTTGAGATCACCGAGGTGGAAAATAACCCCGCTGGTGGCTTGAGCCGCAACATCCGTGGCACCTTCGACGTTCCCAATTACCTGAATCAGTCTGGTGCAGGCGTGGGCGCTTCCTTCAATTACGCCAGCGATGATCCGGATGCCTTGCCTCAGGTGCTTGACGGAAACGCTGTCATGAAAGCAGCCTTTCGCTGTCAGATTCCAACCCGGGCGACCGATTTTGCCGGAGCAACGGTAATCCCCGCCAGGGCTGCGCTATACGGTCATGGCTTGTTCGGCCAGAGTACCTATGCGCTCAAGGGTGGTGAGTTTGGAGGTAGCGCCATTCGCGATATGCAGAGTGAGCACAACATCATGTTCTGCGCCACCGACTGGATAGGTATGGCTCAGGACGATATTGTCGCCGGTAATATACACAAGATCCTTGCCGATCTCAGCGGGCTGCCGCGTCAACTGGATCGTAGCCAACAGGGACTATTGAACTTCATGTACCTGGCGGAGCTCATGAGCCATCCCCAAGGGTTTGCAACTGCTGATGAGTTCAGGGATCAAGGGCAACTGGTATACGACCCGACCGAGGTCTTTTATGACGGGAACAGTCAGGGAGGCATTCTCGGTGGGGCGCTGGTAGCCACCGCACCGAACATTCACCGTGGGGTGCTCGGCGTACCGGGTAGTAATTACAGCCTTCTGCTCAGACGTTACGGTCCGTTCAATCAGCGCTTTGGGCCGGTGTTGTATGCGGCCTATCCAGACGGCCTGGATCAGTCGCTGAACTTCGCACTGCTGCAGATGCTTTGGGATCGAGCCGAGAATAATGGCTACCTCAGCCACCTCGCCGGGCGGCATCTGCCGGGCACTCCCACCGACAAGCATGTGCTGCTGCATGTCGCGCTTGGTGATTTTCAGGTAACCCAATGGAGTGCTGAAATCATCGCCCGCACTATAGGTGCGGCGGTGCATGAGCCAACTGCTCGGCTGGGTGAAAGTCCGGATTCCAATCCCTTGTTTGGTATTCAGCGTCTTGAGCAGTATCCCCATCGGGGGCATGCGATCATGATCTGGGATTCCGGTGACAAGACGGAACAGCTGAGTGGTGGCTTCAAGGGCAACGCATTCCCGCCGACCAACAATACTGGTCCGGCAGCGGATTACGGTAACGACCCGCATAGCTCGCCGCGTAACACTGTCGCTGCGCGGCAGCAGAAATCTGCTTTCATGAAAATGGATGGCGCGGTGATCAATGTCTGTGGCGATCAGCCCTGCTATAGCGATGACTACACTGGTCATTCGCGGCTTGATTAACCGGTAAGCTCATCAGCCCTCCGGTGTGGAGGGCTGATTTCCCTGGCTTTCGCTATATCTCCCAGTTGGCGTACCGCGCCGAGAATATCAGCATCTACTGGGCTGCCCACATTTAAGCGCAGGCAGTGGGCGTATTGTTGTCTGGGTGAAAAGACCCGCCCGGGAAAGATATGAATCCCGCTCTGCAACGCCTCGTCAAACAACCCGCTGGCGTCCATATGCTGTGGGAGTGAAATCCATAGCACACATCCACCGCTCGGTTGCATGACGGTGGTTCCCTGAGGAAAGTGTGCGAGTACTGCATTGCGTATCTGTGCAGCCTGGGTAGCCAACTGCTGACGCAGGGAAAGCAGATGCTGGGCATAGGAGCCACTTTCCATCAGCCGAGCCATCAGTAGCTGTGGGGTAGAGGCTGTGGTAATGCTGCTGACCAGCTTCAATTCACGCAACCGGTGATGAAATCGGCCAGGCGCTATCCAGCCGAGGCGCAGGCCAGGCATCAATGATTTGGAAAACGAGTGGCAATACAACACCATGCCTGCATGGTCATGGGCTTTGGCCGGCATGGCTCCTTCCGCATAGAGTGTGTCGCCCCAGACATCATTTTCGATAATGGGGATTTCGTAGCGGGTAGCCAGTTCTACCATCCTTTGCTTGTTCTCCTCCGACATGGTGAAACCAAGGGGATTCTGCGCATTGGGAGACACCAGGCAGGCATTTACTCGGCGATACTTGAATGCCTGCTCTAGCGTTTTCAAGCAAATACCCTCGCTCGGGCAGGTGGGGATTTCCAGCACCTTTCGGCGTAGCACCTCCAGCGCCAGTAGCGTGCCGTAATAAGTAGGGGACTCAACGGCAACGGTGTCACCAGGGCGAGTGACTGTGCGCAGGGCAAGATCAATGGCCTCCATGCACCCATTGGTAACGATCAGGTCATCCTGGGAAAATGGGTTGGGATAATGAAGGCTGCGCCGGGCGAGTTGGAGGGTGAAGCGCTGGTGACCATGCGGATGACTATAGTCCCAGACCTCGAGCGGCTGCTTACGGGTGATGTCACGTAAGGTCGTCATGACGCGCTCTATGGGCATCAAACGAGGGTCAGGAAGTGCAATTCCCAGATGAACGATCTCGGACTGATGATGGGGCTCCATGTAATGCAGAATGTCATCACTTAACGACACCTCCACCGGCAGCAGTTCAAAGTCTGCAACACCGATGGTATTTATAGGCGGGCAGGCGGCGACGAACGTGCCAGAGCGATCTTTAATCTCAATGTAATTTTCCTGCTCGAGTTGGCGCAGGCACTGAATGATGGTATTGACGCTGGTGTTGAATAGTCGACTGAGGCGGCGCACGGATGGAAGGCGTTGGCCGGGCTGATAGCTTCCGCTTTCGATATGACGGCGAAGCTGCAAGCTGATGCTTTCGTATAAATAAAGATCCTGATCCATCAAGGATGAGCAGTCTCCGTCGAGGTTATTGGATGCTTTTATATGCCTCTCACAGGAGTATAACGGATCTGCGTTGGTAGCACAGTAGAGGTCTGTTGTACTTATAACAATGCATTCTGCGGGTGTCTTGCATCAGCCAAGACAGCGGGTTGGCGCTATCATCGCCTGCTGGAGCCGTGGCCGGCCGACGCGGTTGATGATCAGTTGTCGGCCCTGAGCGTCGGGTCGGGTGGGGCAGAAGGAGAAGGTGCCGGATTGGAAGCCGCCGTTGAGCAGCTCCGATTCGCCCTGCGCGTTGTAGCGTAGGTAAGCGGCGATATTGGCATTGGCGTGTATGTGAATGGCGCTGGGCGGCTTGTCTTCGCGCAGTATGGTCTCGCCGGGATCGAACGCGCCGTTATTGTTCGTATCCAGAAATATCACCCAGCCGCTGTGCCAGGCGCTATCCAGCGGCGCCATGGTGACATGCTGATTGCGCCGTGCCGCTTCGCCCCGAGTGAACTGCACGCTGCGCATCAAGGCGTCTGCGCTGCTGTCCAGTCGCTGATTATCAATCAGCCCGGCAAAAGCGGGTAAACCTATTGCCAGCATAATCGCCAGTACAGCGACAGCGACCATCATTTCTACCAGAGTGAATCCACGGCAGTGCATGGCGTAGTCCTCAATGAAGGGCTACTGCCTGTGCGGCCCGGTTGCTTGTGCCATCCAGTCTATCGTCGCAGCGTCAGGCCCCCAATGCATGAATGGCGGAACTGCGAGGGGGCTCACAGTGCTCGGGAGCATGGTCGCCACTTTCTTGAAGGAGTTAACCGGATGCGTGCGCTGTCATGTTTGTGCAATGCTCGTTAGATATCATATCGCCATTGCGGCTCCCTCTGCAGGTATCCCTTGGTGACTAATCCCGATCATTCTGTTTCCCTCGGGCGCGTGCGCGGTGCCATGGTGTTGTTGGGCCTTATGGTATTGGTGTTTATCTGGGCAATGCATCACTTCCATAACCGCGAGGTATACAGCGAACGGCTGCGAACGGAGGGCGCGGAGTATCTCAACCTATCGGTCATCATCGCTCAGAACATCCGGCAGATTGCCGACCGGGCCAGGGCGCTGAGCAGCATTTACCGCGCTGAAGCCCGGCCCGGAGGTGACGCCAGCGAAGAGTTGCTCCGATTGCTGGCTGGGGATCCGGTGTTCAATCGCATGAGTATCTATGACCGTGCCGGTGAGTTGCGTTTTGCCAGTGCAGCTCCACGCATCGAGCGCCTTCCCGCTGCCTGGATTGAGCAATTTAACGCCGCAGGAGGCAATGAAGTCATTATCCCGGTTGCCCTGGAACAAGAGGGCAAACAAGAGGCTTCGCCCCGATGGCAGTTACCCTTTCTGGTGCCGCTGGGCGAGACTGAACAAGTTGCTCCCGGAATCATGCTGGTTGAACTGGACGTCGGCTACCTGCTTGGTCTTTATCAGCATATGGACCTGGGGCAAACCGGGCTGATTCAACTGCTGGATGCGCACAATCAGGAATATTTGCGGGCCAATTCCAATGGTGTGGTAATGGATCGCAATCAATTGACCACCCCTCCGACAGACGATGTATCGGGCCAGTTCCGTGCAACTGGCGCAGGAGGTGAGTATCAGAGCGCCTATTATCGGGTTCCGCCCCATGGGCTGACAGTGGTGGTAAGCAAGCAGCTTGCAGAAATCCTCTCCCCGTATCACGCAGGCAGGTCAAGACAGTATGTGATCAATATGCTGGTCAGTCTGGTTGTCATCCTCTGCATACTGGGGATGTTGAAAATGGTCGGACGCCAGCAAGCTGCCCTGGAGGATCTTCAACGCTCACAACGCGAGAATGAGCTGTTGATAGCCCGGCTGGAGGAAGAGCATGAGCGCAGCAGCCGTGCGGCCTCTACAGATCACCTCAGTGGTTTGTATAACCGTCGTCAGTTCCTTGAAGTGGCCGGTAGAAGTCTGCTTGAGCAACGCAGCCGGCGCCGCCTGTTGGCGATATTATTCATCGACCTGGATCGCTTCAAATCGATCAACGATACCCTTGGGCATCGTATCGGCGACCTGTTGTTGCAGGCCGTCGCTGGACGTATCAATCGGTTGCTGGAACAGGGTGATCTGGCAGCACGTTTTGGTGGTGATGAATTTGTCGTGTTGCTGGCCGGAAACCGCTCCGAGCAGGACATCATCAACTGGGTAGCCGTTCTCACTCAGCACCTGTCGGCGCTGTACCAGCTTGAAAATAATGAGGTAAACACCAGTCCGAGTATCGGGATAGCCATTTGTCCAAGGGACAGTCAGGATATCGATACCCTGGTCCGCCAGGCTGATGTTGCGATGTACTCCGCAAAACGATCAGGGCGGGGCGCGTATCGCTTCTATGACCCCTCACTGAACAAGGTGGATGTAGAGGAGTTCCATTTGGAGCAGAGCCTCAAGGAGGCGCTCTCTCAGCATCAATTCGTACTGCATTACCAGCCACAGATTGCTCTGGATGATATGGCTATTGTCGGTTACGAGGCGCTGGTTCGCTGGCAACATCCTTCGTTTGGTCTGATCTATCCTGATCGATTTATACCGATTGCAGAGCGCAGTGGTTTCATCATCCCGCTCGGTAAAGAAGTTATTGAGCTGGCTTGTGCCCAGTTGGCGGTGTGGGCACGATGCGATAAGCAAGCCAGACTGGCGGTGAATGTGTCAGCCTTGCAACTGGGTGAGCCGGATTTCAGTGATTTTGTTCTGGATGCACTCGCACGACATGATCTGGATGCCGACCAGCTGGAGTTGGAGATAACGGAAACCGCAGTCCTTGAACAGGAAGAATTGGCGATCGCCAGCCTGGAGCGGCTGCGCGATGCGGGGCTCTGTATCAGCCTGGATGATTTCGGTAAGGGCTATGCGGGCTTCGCCCATCTTAACGCGCTGCCGATCAGCAAGCTGAAAATCGATCGTAGCCTGATTGCGGAGCTGGCGAACAGTCACGACGACAGTCCCATTGTCGGCTCAACCATTATTCTGGCCAGACGGTTGGGATTGCAGGTGGTCGGAGAGGGTGTTGAAACACCAGAGCAAGTCGTCTATCTGCGGTTGGCTGGATGTGATCTGGTTCAGGGCTATCATTTCAGCAGACCGCTGCGTGCCGAACAGCTGGCTGATTTTGAAGATGCGTTCGTTGCGAGGAGCAGAGAATGCGTTTGACTGGCTGGGTTGTTGGCCTGTTAGCCGCGCTGTTGTGGAGTGAGGTGCTGGCAACGGAAGCTGTTGAATGCCGTCACGATAGCCTGCGCATCAGTCTCATCCCGGTAAAGAACATGGGCCGGCTTACCGAGGACTACAGGCCTCTGGCTGATCTGCTCAGCACAGGGCTGCGGATGCCGGTGCGCATTCTGCATGCCAGCTCCTATCAGGGTGTCATGGATGCGGTTATTTCGGGCGGTACGGACGTCGCCCGCCTCGGCCCTGCATCCTATCTGCAGGCGTGGAAATCGAATCCTGCCATCGAACCTTTTGCCTCCCTGGCACCGGAACCCGGCTATTTCTCGACAGGTGGCAGCTATTACAGTTCGCTGTTGCTGGCACGCGGTGATGGCGCCAGGCGAAGCATAGAAGACCTGCGTGGTCAGCTTGTAGCCTTGAATGACCCGGCCAGCACGTCCGGTGCGCTGATACCGAGACATGAATTTGCCGCGCTGGTGGGCGAGCCGCTGGTCAATTATTTTTCCGGCCTGATTTACGCGGGCTCACATGATCGAGCGCTGGATGCGCTGCTCAAAGGCCGGGTGGAGGCTGCGTTTGTCTCAAGCGAGCGGGCGGACGAGTACCTGGCGCAGGGGTTGATTACCGAGAATTCCCTGCGGGTACTTTGGCGTTCAGAACCTATTCATTACGACCCGCTGGTGTTCAGTGGCGTCGTTTGTGAGGAACTCAAACAACGCATCCGCCAACTGATGACGACACCCTCTCCAGAACTGAGCGAATTTCTGCGTAACCAGCGTGCGGAGCGTGTCGTGCCGGTCACCCACGACACTTACCACTCCTTGTTGCGGCGTATTGGAGAATAACTCAACGCCGTTCCAGCAATACGCCTGATTCCATATGATGGGTATAGGGGAATTGGTCGAACAGGGCGCAGCGGGTGATGCGATGGGTATCCTGTAATTCGGCGATGTTGGCCGCCAGCGTCTCCGGATTGCAGGAGATATACAGAATCCGTGGGTACTGTTTGACCAGTTCCAGCGTGGCCGGATCCAGACCCGCTCGCGGCGGATCAACGAATACGGTGCCAAATTCAAAGCCGCTCAGATCAATGCCCTGCAGGCGGCGGAATTCACGCACTCCGGTCAGAGCCTGAGTCACTTCCTCGCTGGCCAGCCGAACCAGAGTCACATTCTCCACCTTATTGTCGGCAATATTTTCCAGCGCAGAACGTACCGAGCTCTTGGACAACTCGGTGGCCAATACCCGGCGAAAGCGGGTGGACAGTGGCAGGGTAAAGTTGCCATTGCCGCAATACAGCTCAAGCAAATCATCGGTATTGTGTCCGGCTGCGTCCAGCGCCCAGCTCAGCATATGCTGGTTGACGCTGCCATTGGGTTGGGTGAAGCCGCCTTCGACCTGCTGGTAGCGCCAGGTGCGCCCATCGACTTGCAACTGCTCGACCACATAGTCGCGCTGCAATACGCGGCGGCGACCACGGCTGCGGCCAATCAGCAGAATATTCAGCTCCTCGGCCAGGCGTCGCGCGGCGTTGTCCCATTGCTCATCAATAGGACGGTGATAGCACAGGGTAACCAATGCCTCGCCGGACAGGGTGGTCAGAAACTCCACCTGGAAGAGCTTACGCCCCAGCACCGGATCAGCCTTGCAGGCTTCCAGTAGCGGCTGCATCAGCTCATTGATGCGCTGGCTGGCGATGGGCAGCTGTTGGATCAGAATCGGCTGGCGGTTATTGCCTGGCTCGAACATGGCGTAATGCGGCTGACCCTCCTCGTACCACAGACGAAACTCGGCTCGCAGACGGAAGTGCTGCACTGGCGACGCGAACACGTCAGGAGTCGGGGCTGCGAAGGGTTCGAGCAATTCAACCAGGCGCTGGCGCTTGGCTTGCAGTTGCTGATCATAACCGGTCGGATCGAATGCAACGGCCATCAGCTGAAGAACCCGAGCTTGACGATGAACAGGGCAGACAGGAGGTACAGGCTGGGGTTCAGATCACGCCAGCGGCCTGAGAGCAGCTTGATGGCGGTCCAGCTGATAAAGCCCAGAGCGATGCCGTTGGCAATCGAAAACGTCAGCGGCATGAGCAGGGCGGTCACGACTACCGGAGCAGCCTCGGTCAGGTCTTCCCAATTCACCTGCACCAGTCCGCTGGTCATCAATACCGCGACAAAGAACAGCGCTGGGGCAGTAGCGAACGCGGGCACAGTACCGGCCAATGGCGACAGAAACAGACTCAACAGGAACAGCACGGCGACCACGCAGGCAGTCAGACCGGTGCGCCCACCCACCGAGGTGCCGGCAGCGGATTCGACGTAGCTGGTAGTGGTTGAGGTGCCCAGCAATGAGCCGAACATGGTTGCGGTGCTATCGGCCATCAGAGCGCGACCCAGGCGTGGCAGCTTGCCGTCCTTGTCTACCAGATCGGCCTTCTGGGCTACACCAATCAGCGTTCCCGAGGTATCGAACAGATCCACAAACAGGAAGGCAAAAATCACGCTGACCAGTCCGATATCCAGTGCGCCGCGGATATCCAGTTCAAGGAAAGTGGGTGCGAGGCTCGGCGGGGCCGACATGATGCCATCTGTCTGACTCAGGCCGAGCACCAGGCTGATGCCGGTAATCACCAGAATGCCGATCATCACAGCACCGGTCACCCGGCGACAGGTCAGAGCGACGATAAGGAAAAAGCCCAGGGCGGCCAGCAGTGGGCCGGGCTGGGTTAAATCGCCGGCGCCAACCAGAGTGGCGGGGTTATCCACGACGATGCCAGCACTTTTCAAGGCAACCAACGCCAGGAACAGACCAATACCAGCGGCAATGGCAGAGCGCAGTGGCATGGGAATACTGTTGATCACCCACTCACGAACCTTGAAGATGCTCAGCAGGAAGAACAGGAAGCCGGAGATGAACACCGCCCCCAGCGCTACCTGCCAGCTATACCCCATGGAGCCGACCACGGTGTAGCTGAAAAAGGCGTTCAAGCCCATGCCGGGTGCCAACGCGATCGGGTAGTTGGCCCAGACGCCCATGATCAGCGAGCCCAGCGCGGCGGCCAGACAGGTGGCGACAAAGGCTGCACCAGGATCAATACCCGCATCCGCCATCATCATCGGGTTAACGAAAATGATGTATGCCATGGTCAGGAAAGTAGTTACACCGGCCAGAACCTCGGTGCGAACGTTGGTGTCATGGACTTTGAGTTGGAATAGCTTTTCCAGCATGGTGGGAGTCTCGGTAGGATGGCCGAAAAGCGTGGCATTCTAGCGTATTTGCCGGCGCGGCGCAGCATCATCGGCGACCGGAGGAGCTGCTGTATGGGGTGAAGCCGCAAATCGTCTGCCTGGAATGGCGAGCCCGCCCCCTGGATCCCCGCGTTCGCGAGGATGACGAGGGTGGTGGAGGATGACGTACGCTCCAGCCCCGTCATCCTCGGCGCACGCCGGGGGATCCATCTTTCAGGCGATATCGTACTCAGTCCTGGGCACATGCAACCCCGCCCGCAGTCACTTGCAGGATGAATTTTCATCCCTCTTGTGTCAGGCTTGGCGCCTTATTTTTCTGGAGATCAGACATGAGCCACACTTTCGAAACCGACGAACAGCGCGTCAGCTACGGCATTGGCCGTCAGATGGGCGATCAGTTGCTGTCGAGCAACATCCCTGACCTGACTGTTGATCTGGTGCTGGCCGGTCTGCGTGATGCCTACACCCAGCAGCCGAGTCAGGTAGAAGATGCCGCCATGCAGGCTGCCTTCCAGACGCTGCAGGGGAAAATGCAGGCGCTGGCTGAAGAGTCGGCCCGTGCTGCAGGCAAGGCCGGTATTGAGTTCCTAGAACGCAACGCTGCGCGTGAAGGCGTCATCACCCTGCCTTCCGGTCTGCAATACGAAGTGGTCAATGACGGCACCGGTGCTACCCCAAGCGCCAGCTCCACTGTCCGTACCCACTACGAAGGCACGCTGATCAGTGGTGAAGTCTTCGATAGCTCCTACAAGCGTGGCCAGCCGGCGGAGTTCCCGGTAGGTGGTGTCATCGCTGGCTGGACTGAAGCGCTGCAATTGATGCAGGAAGGCGCCAAATGGCGGTTGTACATCCCGTCCAACCTGGCTTACGGCGAACGCGCTGCTGGCAGCATCCCGCCGCACAGCACGCTGATTTTTGATATCGAGCTGTTGAACGTTCTGTAAGGAGCTTTAAGCGGATCCGGCCCCATGGATCCCCGGCGTGCGCCGAGGATGACGTGTCGGTTTCGCGAGGATGACGTGTCGGGTTCACGAGGATGACGTGTCGGGTTCACGAGGATGACGTGTCAGGTTCGCGAGGATGATGGGATCGGCTCTGAATGGTTGGGCGGGGTTCGCGGGCATGCGGGGTTGAATTCGCGAGATGGTGGAACCTGACCTGTAGCGCGTCAGGTTATCCACCCTCGTCATCCTCGGCGCACGCCGGGGATCCATCGTCCGGCTAACTTAAAACTCGCGGTCTACCGCAAAGCGTGCCAGTTGTTCCAGCGAGTCGCGGTAAATCGACGGGGGCAGGCTTTGCAGCAGGTCGCAGGCCTGGTCGGCATGTTGTCGGGCGAGGTTGGCGGTGTACGCCAGTGCGCCGCTGCTTTCCACCGCTTCGCGGATCGGACCGATATCTTCCACGCCACCTTTCTGAATAGCCTTGCGCACCAGTGCAGCCTGTTCGTCGGAGCCTTCACGCATGGTGTAAATCAGCGGCAGGGTAGCTTTACCCTCGGCCAGGTCATCACCCACATTCTTGCCCATGGCTTCGGCATCGCCAGTGTAATCCAGCAGATCATCAATCAACTGGAAAGCGATACCCAGTGAGTCGCCGTAACAACGCAGCGCTTCAGCCTGCTCGGCTGGTGCGTCAGCGAGGATGGCGGCAGTATGGGTGGAGGCTTCGAACAGCATCGCGGTCTTGCTGCGGATGACTTCCATATAAGTGGCTTCGTCGGTGCTGGCGTCGCGTACCTTGGACAGCTGCAATACTTCGCCTTCTGCAATCACATTGGTGGCGCCGGCCAGCACACGCATGATGCGCATGTCGTCCAGTTCGACCATCATTTCAAACGACCGCGAATACAGAAAATCGCCTACCAGCACGCTGGCAGCGTTGCCCCACAGGGCATTGGCCGTAGAGCGGCCGCGGCGCAGGTCAGACGTGTCGACCACGTCATCATGCAGCAGGGTAGAGGTATGCATGAACTCGATGATGGCGGCCAGTGTATGCGGGCGATCATCGGTCAGGCCGCAGGCGCGAGCGCCGAGCAGCACCACCAATGGACGCAGGCGTTTGCCGCCGGCGCTGATAATGTAACTACCGATTTTCTCGACCAGCGGGACACGAGAATGCAGCTGGCGCATAATCAGCTGATTGACTGCTTCGAAGTCATTAGTGACTGCAGTATAAAAAGGCAGGGTGGTCATCTACAGCACGCTTTCAGAAGGGTTGCGCGGCATGC
>CAYYUQ010000046.1:0-27523 GCA_964474945.1 uncultured Halopseudomonas sp.
CGGCCTTTTCCGCGCTGCCCTTCGATCATCTGCTGTTCACCGGGGCCACCAGCATTGCCCGGCACATCCTGCATGCCGCAGCGGACAACCTGACTCCGGTGACCCTGGAGCTGGGCGGCAAGTCGCCGGCGATCGTTTCCAGCACAGTGCCATTGGCCGATGCCGCCGAACGCATCGCCTTCGGCAAGACCATGAATGCCGGGCAGACCTGCGTTGCCCCGGATTACGTGCTGGTGCCGGAGGCGCGGCTGCAGGAGTTCGTCAGCGCCTATCGCGCGGCCGTTGGCCGCTTCTATCCGCAGTTGAAGGACAACCCGGATTACACCAGCATCATCAACCCACGCCAGTTGGCCCGCCTGAACAGCTATCTGGAGGATGCCCAGGCCAAGGGCGCTCAGTTGCTGCCACTGTTCGATGGCGCCCAGGACCGGCGCCTGCCGCATACCCTGCTGCTGGATGTCAGCGATGACATGCAGGTGATGCAGGAGGAAATCTTTGGCCCCTTGCTACCGATCATTCCCTACCGGCAGATCGAGGACGCCATCCGCTACATCAATGCCCGCCCCCGCCCCCTGGCACTCTACTACTTCGGTCATGAACAGGCCGAGCAGCAACGGGTGGTGGAGCAGACCCATTCCGGCGGCGTTGGCATCAACGAGACCTTGCTGCATGTCGCGGTCTGCGATCTGCCGTTCGGGGGCATCGGGCCTTCCGGCATGGGTCATTATCACGGCCATGAGGGTTTTCTGACCTTCAGCAAGGCCAAGGCGGTACTGCGCAAACCGCGATACAACGCTACCCGGGTGCTCTACCCACCCTATGGTACAGCGTTGCAGAAGTGGCTGCGCAAACTGCTGATTCGCTGACAGGTCGCCGCCGCGGCGCCATAGGCGCACCCGGTATCAGCGTTGCCGGTCATTCCGTAACCCGAGGTGAGAGCAACAACAATGACAACCTCCATCCAGGGTGACAGCCATATCGGCCGTCGCCAACTACTCAAGATCGGCCTGGCCGGTACCGCACTGCTGGCCACCGCTGGCGGTATCGCCACCCTGTCCGGCTGTGCGGCGGATAAACCCGCCGATACCTTCGTGCAACTGCGTGACAGCGATCTGCCTATGCTACGCCGGTTGATCCCGGTGGTGCTCGCCGGCACGCTACCGGAAACCGACCGGCAGCAGGCTGTCGACACCGTCCTACAGTCCATGGATGACGCTCTGAATCATATGCCGCCGCACATGCTCGAGCAGTTCAGGCAACTGTTCGACCTGCTGACCAGCAGCATCACCCGCGGCCCCACCACCGGTGTCTGGCGTAGTTGGGACAAGGCCGACGACCAGACCGTGCAAGCCTTCCTGCGGCGCTGGGAAAACAGTTCCTTCGATCTGTTCCAGCAGGGTTACAACGCCCTGACCAAACCCATACAGATCGCCTGGTACGCCGCGCCCCAGTCCTGGGACAGCTGCGGCTACCCCGGCCCGCCCACCATCTGAGGCATGACGAGGAGCCCAAGCATGTCGATAAACGATCCCTTTGCCGAAGGCCTGGCCCGGGGCTGGAAGGCCCATAATGCCTCGCTGCTGACCGAGGACCTGACCCTGGAAGCCGACATAGCCATCGTCGGCAGCGGCGCAGGTGGTGCCACCAGCGCGGAGATATTGAGCGCAGCAGGCTACAAGGTGCTGCTGATAGAGGAAGGCGGCCTGTTCACCAGCACCGATTTCAAGATGCAGGAGAGCGACGCTTACCCCACCCTGTACCAGGAGTCCGCCGCACGTGCCACCAAGGACGGGGCCGTGATGATCCTGCAGGGGCGCGCCGTGGGTGGCACCACCCTGGTCAACTGGACATCCAGTTTCCGCACTCCCGAACCCACTCTCCAGCACTGGGCCAGCGAACACGCCGTGGTCGGCCACAGCAAGGAGCAAATGGCTCCCTGGTTCGCACGCATGGAACAGCGCCTGGGCATCGCACGCTGGGGGCTGCCACCCAATGCCAACAATGACATTCTGCGCAAGGGTTGCGAACAGCTCGGCCTGCATTGGGCGGTCATTCCACGCAACGTACGTGGCTGCTGGAACCTCGGTTACTGCGGCCTGGGCTGCCCGACCAACGCCAAGCAGTCGATGCTGGTCACCTGCATCCCCGCCCTGCTGGAACAGGACGGAGAGCTCTTGTACCTGGCCCGCGCCCAGCGCCTGTTGCTGGAAGGCGACCGGGTATCGGGTATCGAATGTCTGGCCATGGATGAGCGTTGCGTGGCGCCCACCGGACACCGGATCATGGTACGCGCCAGGCACTACATTCTGGCCGGCGGCGGCATCAATACCCCCGCGATCCTGCTGCGCTCCGATGCACCCGACCCGCACCAGCGAGCCGGCAAACGCACCTATCTGCACCCGACGACCTCGGCCTGGGCCCAGTTCGAGCAAACGGTCAATCCGTTCTATGGCGCGCCCCAATCGATCTACTCGGATCACTTTCTCTGGCCCGACGACAGCGCCACCGGCAGCATGGGCTACAAACTGGAAGTCCCCCCTCTGCAACCGGGCTTCACCGCCTCGCTGCTCGGCGACTTCGGCAAGGCCCATGCCGCGTTGATGGAGCAGTTGCCCCACAGCAACATGATGATCGCCCTGCTACGCGACGGCTTCCATCCGGACAGCGCCGAAGGCACCGTGCAACTGCGGGACGATGGCTCGCCCGTGCTGGACTACCAGTTGACCGACTATACCTGGGAAGCGGTACGCCGAACCCACCTGAACATGGTCGAGCTGCAGTTCGCTGCCGGCGCCAGGGCAGCAGCACCGGTTCACAACGATGCCCAACTGGTCACCAGCCTGGAGGCCGCCCGACGCATGATCGATGGGCTGGACCAGCGTCGCTACAAGACCCGCCTGGGCAGCGCCCACGTGATGGGCGGCTGCGCCATGGGCGAAGATCCCCGCCAGGCCGTGACCGACAGTCTGGGCCGCCACCATCAACTGGAGAACCTGTCCATCCATGATGGCTCGCTGTTCCCCACCAGTGTCGGTGCCAACCCGCAATTGTCCATCTATGCCCTGACCGCGAAGCTGTCCAGCCTGCTGGCTGAACGGCTGGCGGGATGACAGTACACAATCAAGAACAACCACCTGGACCGGAGTGACGAGATGACCAGAACTCTCTATCTGACGGCGGCACTGACCGCCACCCTGTGCCTGCCCCTCATGGCCGCAGCCCACAACCAGCCCGCCGAGCCGTCCACCATCGAGGCCAATGCCGCCGTCCTGCAGCAACTGGACTTCAGTGACCGCCAGGCCTTCGAGGATGCCCGCCGCGGTCTCATCGCCGCCGTGGAAGACGGCCCCCTGCTCAATCCTGACGGCAGCACCGCCTGGAACATGGCCGCCTATGCCTTCCTCGACGAGCAGGCAGCTCCTGACACCGCCAACCCCAGTCTGTGGCGCCAGGCCCAGCTGAACAGCATCCACGGCCTGTTCGAAGTGGCCGAAGGGATATACCAGGTGCGCGGCATGGATCTGGCCAACATGACAGTGGTCGAAGGCAACAGCGGCCTGATCATCATCGACCCGCTGCTCACGACCACCACCGCCCGGGCGGCACTGGACCTCTACCTCGAACATCGTCCGGCCAAGCCGGTAGTCGCCGTCATCTACACCCATAACCATGTGGACCACTTCGGTGGGGTGCGCGGCGTCGTCAGTGACGAGGACGTCAAGCAGGGCCGGGTGCGGATCTACGCCCCGGAGGGCTTCATGGAACATGCGGTGAGCGAGAACGTGATCGCCGGCAACGCCATGACCCGTCGCGCCATGTACATGTATGGCACCAACCTGCCGGTCAGCCCCGACGGGCATATCGACAATGGCCTGGGCAAGGCGCTGAGCGTCGGCGCACTGACACTGATCCCGCCTACTGACATCATCACGACCAATGGTCGCCAGGTGATCGACGGTGTGGAGATCGACTTCCACCTGGCCCATGACAGCGAGGCCCAGGCCGAGCTCATGCTGTACTTTCCGGCAACGCGGGTACTGAATACCGCCGAGGTCACCTCCCACCAGTTGCACAATATCTACACTCTGCGCGGCGCCGAAGTGCGCGACGCCAGCCGCTGGTCGCGCTATATCGACGAGGTGCTGGAGGAGTACGGCCCGCGCACCGATATCCTGATTGCCCAGCACCACTGGCCGGTATGGAATCAGGACGGGGTGAAGCATTTTCTCAGCGTGCAACGGGATCTGTACAAGTACATCCACGACCAGAGCGTGCGGCTGATGAACCATGGCCATCGACCGGATGAGATTGCCGAACGGATCCGCCTGCCGGCCAGCCTGGCCAGAGAATGGAGCGCCCGCGACTATTACGGCACCCTGCGCCACAATGCCCGCGCCATCTATCAGAAGTACCTCGGCTGGTATGATGCCAACCCGGCCAACCTCAACCCGTTGCCGGGCCGGGAAGCGGCACGCAGAACCCTGGAATACATGGGCGGGATCGACCAGGTGATCGATCGCGCCCGGAAGGACTTCGAGCGTGGTGAGTACCGCTGGGTGGCTTCGATCATGAGTCAGGCGGTCTTCGCCGAACCGGACAACCAGGCCGCCCGCGAGCTGAACGCCGCCGTGCTGGAGCAAATGGGCTACCAGGCCGAGTCCGGTCCCTGGCGCAACGCCTATCTGTCCGGAGCCATGGAGCTGCGTAGCGGTGCGGCGCAGCGCGATGCCGCCGCCATTGCCACCGATATGCTGCAGGCGCTGGATACCGGCATGTTCTTCGATCTGCTCGGCGTGCGCCTGAACGGCCCCAAAGCCGAGGGCATGGACCTGGTGCTGAACTGGCACTTCACCGATCTCGATGAGCGCTATCGGGTCACCCTGCAGAACGCCACCCTGACCTGGCTACCGGACCGCCAGGCGCAACAGGCCGATGCCAGTATCAGCCTGACCCGGGCGACACTGGATCGCATCCTGACCCAGCAGAGCAGCTTCCCCGCCGCCGTGAAGGCCGGCGACATCCGCATCGAGGGTAACCCGCAGGCCTTCTTCGGGCTGCTGGGGCTGATGGACGAATTCTCTCCGGACTTTGCACTGATCGAGCCTCTCGGGGAATAATGCATCACCACCCGCAGCCGGCGGCATGCCGGTTGCGGGCCGCGTCCGACCTGAGTCACCACATGAGAGCCCGCATGGCCAGCAAATCCAACACCCGTGAACGCATCCTCCAGGCCAGCCTGGAGCTGTTCAACACCCAGGGCGAACGTAACGTGACCACCAACCACATCGCCAGCCACCTGGGTATCTCCCCAGGCAACCTCTATTACCACTTCCGCAACAAATCCATGATCGTTGCCGAACTCTTCAGCGAGTTCGAGCAGAGGATGGAGATCTTTTTCATCCTGCCCGAAGGCACCACCGTCACCCTGCAGGACAAGACCCGTTACCTGGAAAGCCTGTTGGAAATCATCTGGCAGTTTCGCTTTCTGCATCAGGGCCTGGAATACCTGCTGGAGTCTGATCCCGAACTGGCCGCACGCTATCGGCAGTTTTCCCAGCACAGCCTATGCAGCACGCAAAGGATATATCAGGCGTTTGCCGACGCCGGCATCCTGCAGCTCAGCCCCCAGCAGGCGGAAACCCTGAGCATCAACGTATGGATCGTTCTGAGTTCCTGGATGCGCTTTCTGGCCACTACCCAGGGGGTCCAGCTGAACCTGAGCGAGCAGTTATTGCGACGCGGCATCTATCAGATACTCATTCTGGAAGAAGGTTATGTCGCACCGGCCTATCAAGAGGCGGTAAAGGCCCTGTGTGACCAGTTATATGTGCCCTTGGAGGGTATCAGCGCCTGTTGATACCCCCTGCGACTCAAGATTCCGCTCGGCGCCGTCGGCGACTGAAGCGGGCATACAGCCACCAGCCGATAAGCAGCGACAGGATGCCAGCGCCCAGCAGCAACTTGCCGCCGTGGCGGTCAAGCAACTGCTCCCGGGCGTTGCGATTCAGTTGTTGCCAGGCGTTGTAGTCATCCGGCACTTCGACCAGTCCATGCTCGTTCACGAAACGGTGATAGGCCTGCATCAGCTCGGCCACTTTCTCCGGCTGCTGTACCGACAGATCATGGCGCTCCAGAGGGTCATCGCGCAGATTGAACAGCAGCGCGTCGGGACGCGCCGCAATCGCGCCGGAGCGTGATGCCACCAGTTTGTAATCGCCCTGCCAGATGGCGATGCCACCGGCCAGCTCATAGACAATCACCTCCTCGGCAGCATGGATACGTTCGCTCTCGCCCCGTAGCAGCGGCGTCATGCTGGTGCCCATGATGCGATGTACCTTGCGCCCCTGATATTCACCGTCCGGTGCCGGGGTGTTGCTCAGCTCCAGCAGGGTGGGAGCAATATCGGTCACATAGCCAAACGCCGAGGTGCGCGAGCCGGGCTCGATCACAGCGGGGTAACGCATGATCATCGGCACCCTCATGCCACCGTTGAATGGTGACCCCTTGTACGAGTAGAACGGCGAGTTGGACGCATAGGCCCAGCCTGGGCCGTACTCACTCCAGCTACCGCGGCGGCCCAGCTCCGCATAGTCCCGATCGTAGCGCAGACGATAGAACAGCGGCGCGATCTCGGTCAGGACCGTGGACTCAGCACCGTTGTCACTCATGAAGATGACCAGGGTATTGTCATACTCGCCACTGGCCTTGAGGTGGCTGATGACCCGCCCGATGCTTTCATCCATGGCCTCGGCCATGCCCGCATAGACCGCCATCTGGCGGGCCCGGTAGTCGCGCTCCTGATCGCTGAGGCTGTCCCAGTCGATGGGCGAAGTGTCATAGAAAGTGCCCCAGTCGCTGCTGATCACCGACTCTGCGGTGCGCGGCAGCAGCCCCATGGCGGTCAGCCGCTCGTAGCGCTGCTGGCGAATCGCGTCCCAGCCTTCCTGGTAGGTCTCGGCGTACTTTTCCACATAGGCCTCAGGCGCATGGTGCGGCGCATGCACCGCCTGGAATGCCAGGTAGGCGAAAAACGGCTGGTCACTGCCCTGCCCGCTGTCCAGGTATTCGATCAGCTTGTCGGCATAGTAGAACGACGAGTAGAAGTCATCCGGCAGGCTGATCGGCTGACCATCCTCGACCCAGGTAGCGGTCCCGGCAGGCAGGTAGTGCTTGGCTTCCCAGTTGTCGGCGCCACTTTCCAGCAGGGCCACCGAGCGCTCGAAACCCCGGGCATTGGGCAGGCTCTCGGGGCGAGCGCCCAGATGCCACTTGCCGGCCATGTAGGTGCGGTAGCCGGCATCGCGCAGCAGGGTCGGCAGGGTAACGGCCTGGTCGTTGAGCCAGGTCTCGTAGCCGGGCTGGCCCTTCTGGTTGTTGGCCATGATCTCTTTCATATTGCCCATGCCGACCTTGTGGCTGGTAACGCCGGTCATCAGCATCGCCCGAGTCGGAGAACAGGTGGCGGCCACATTGAAGTTGCTGAATTGCAGGCCTTCGGCAGCCAGCGCGTCGATATTCGGCGTACTGATCTCTCCGCCATAGACACCAGCGTCGGAAAAGCCCATGTCATCAGCGACGATCAGCAGGATATTGGGGCGGGTGTCAGCCTGGCCAGACAAGGGTGCAAGTAATACGAGAGCGCCCAGCAGCGGGGTCAGGGAAGCGAATCTGAACATGGTAAGCAATCCGGTTTGTCGTTGTTATTGTCGATTGATGTCTCCCTGATTTTATAGAGCAATTACTCTACTTCGTCAAATCCAGCTGCTATTGGCATATCGCGATTGCGCCCGACAAGCCAGCGCAGGGTATCCAGATCACCCGCCTCGACCAGCGTCTGCGAAAGCAATGCAAAGGTCCGGCATTGTGGATGTGCCTGGTATAGCGTCTTCACCCAATCATGTAGATCCGTCAGTGCCCCCATGGCCAGCAATCGCTCCGCCTGCTCCAACATCTCGGAAGGTGGAGCGATATCATCACAGCCAGCGTCATTCGAGCAGCCAACGCGGACCTTCGCAACGGCAGCTGGCAGCTCCCGGATGGTCAACTCACCATCAGCGACATCTGCCCAGGACAAGTGATCGTCAGCACTCGATGACTGCGCAGGGGGAATATGCACTTCAATATCGAGCCGAACCAACAAGCGCACATCGATCTCGGTTCCTTCACCCGGTGTGCTACGCAGCGTCAGCATTCCATTCATACGCCTGGTCCACTCAGCAACGATTGGCAGACCCAGCCCGATACCTTCGGACAGGCCAGCGGATCGATAGAACGGCTCGAATATTTTCGCCTGGTCATCCGGCTCTATGCCGCAACCCGTGTCCCTGATCGAGAACCACAGCCATGCCTGGTCAACGCGTCCGGCTGGCTCCATGCCAGCCACCAGTTCGATCACGCCGTTATGGGTGAATTTGGCAGCATTGTCCAATAGGTTGGTCAGTATCTGCCGCAGACGCGTGCCATCCACCACGAGCATGCTGGGCAGATTGCTCTGGATTGAAGACATGAACTGATTGTTATTCTTTCTGGCCAGGATCCAGGCTTCTTCGACTATGGTTTCAAGCAATATATGGATGCGTACTGGGACCTCGTTCAGCTTGTCGCCTCCCCCATGGGTATACGCGATCAGATCATTGATCAGATTGAGCATATGCCTGGCACTGCGCCGGATGGTTCGTGCCTGGCGAGCCTGCGGGCCCCCTGCGTCAGACAGGAGTTGACTGTAGCCGATGATGGAAGTCAGTGGTGAGCGCAAGTCATGACCAATCCGGGCGATGAAGTCGGTCTTCGCTCGACTGGCTTCATTCGCCGACAGCAGGGCCTGGCGCAACTCTTCGGTGCGCTGTGCTACTTCTTCTTCCAGACGCAGGCGCTGTCGACGTCCACCCGTCAGATGCGCGGTAAGAATGCCGACGATGGCAAGCATGACGCCGCTACCCAGCACGGCTGCGCACATGGTGAACGTACGTTCAGGAGCTGCCCAGTCGAACCACCTCATGCTTCCCCTCGAACAACACGAACCTGGCGAAAGTGACTGGGTGAAATACCGAACCTGTCCTTGAAAGCCGTGGCGAAATTAGCTCCACTGGTATAGCCGACCTCCATCGCAATAACCTGAATCTCCAATTGGGTATTGGCCAGTAGACGTCGAGCTTCCTTCATGCGCTCTTCACGCAGATACTCGAATACCGTGATACCGACACAATTTCTGAAAGCTGCATTGAGTCGGCGTCTGTTGGTACCCACAGCCCAGGCCAGTCGTTGCAGGTCTGGTGTATCTGCCAGCGACCCGAGCAGATGCAGGCGTGCCGATTGGAACAGGATGCTGTCAAGATTCGAGACCTCAGCCGCAGCTCCGCGGGAACTGGCCAGCCCCAGCTCGACGACCGAACGTTCGCGCAGATGCACCGCCAGGCGCAGCCGCACTTCCTCGAAATCGAACGGCTTGCTTACATAATCCACTGCCCCGGCCAGCAACCCCTGGACCCGCTCGCCAGGCATGATCGCGGCCGAGAGAAAGATCACGGGAATATCCTGCGTACGCGGATCATTGTGCATGGCGCGGCAGGCGGTCACCCCATCGCATACCGGCATGCGAACATCCATCAGCACCACATCAGGCTGAATCATCAAAGACTTATGCATGCCATCAAAGCCATCCTTGGCCAGATAGATACGACACCCTTGGCCCTGCAGATAAGTGGCCAATAACATGCGTTCATCTTCGCTATCGTCCACGATCAGAATGCGACTACCCCGCAATGTATCCAGTTTGAACGTGATTCCTGTCGTCATGGATGCGGTGTATCACGTTACAAGCCTGTCGTAGAGCACCCACAGCATTTATTCCCTTCGTCCAAAGGCATAGGACCACCTGGCAAAGTCTGGCGTGGTTCGTCATTGCTATCATTGCAATTTGCAATCGCTAAAAACTATTGGAGACACAAGTCCTGATAGAACACTCTGCAGTCATTATCGGCATCTTCCTCGAAGCCTTCATCAGCTCCAGTATTTCGGAACCCCTGTCCAGTGCTTAAACGTATCGCTGTTTCCGATCTCATCCGCGGCGCGTATATCCACAGCCCGTCTGGCTCCTGGTTGCAGCATCTCTGCTGGAAAAACAGGGTGAAGGTGTTCTTTTACCACCTGCTGAGGCAGCCGATCCCCGTGGAGATCGTCGACCTGGCCCGGCCCGGCAGCAACGACCGAATCCTTGCCCGCGAGCCCACGGGCAAATGGCCCTCCCGCAACATCGATGTCTTCACCGTCGAGTTGCCCCTCGGTAACCGCTCATGAGCAGCGGAGACAGGCAATGCTCAGACTGTCGACCGCCCCCCTCCCGCTCCGCCCACCGCTGGGGCGCCCGGGCATGAACCTGGTCAATCTGCTACTTGCTTTCACCGGTCTGCTGGCCGCCTGTCTCGTCTGGGCACTGCTCAGGCTGCGCCAGCAGACGGTTCTGGTGAAACGCCTGGTCCTGCTCAACGAACGCCAGAAACTGCTCGAATACACTGCGCATTATGACCCGCTGACCCGGCTGCCGAACCGGTGGCTGCTGGCCGAACGCATGCAGCAGTCCCTACGCCATCTGCAACGGCGCGGTACTTCACTGGCGGTGGCCTTCATCGATCTGGACGGCTTCAAGGCAGTCAACGACCAGTATGGCCACATGCAGGGCGACGAACTGCTACAGACAGTCGCCCAGTGTATGCAGGCAACGCTCAGGGACAGCGATACCCTGGTACGGCTCGGCGGGGATGAGTTCATCGCCATCATCGACGACCTGCAGCATCAGCAGGCCTACCACCCCGTCCTCGAACGCCTCCTGCGGGCCATCGCCGAGCCAGTCAGAGTGAAGGACGGCAGCTTGATCCAGCTGTCGGCCAGCATAGGCGTGGCCCTCGCCCCGCAGCATGGCGACCAGACGGAATTGCTGATCAGCAAGGCCGACGCGGCCATGTACGAGGCAAAGCGAGCCGGCAAGAACCGCTACATCGTCAGCGACGACTACCCGGGACTGGAGGACTCGTCCCCGAGCCAACCGGGCTGTGAACAGGCTTCAGCAACAACGACAACCAACCGTTAGATCCACTCAGCCAGACAGGTATCATCATGCGTACTCCCATTTTCAGGCTCAGCATTGCCCAGCGCCTCGGCCTCGGTTTCGGTCTGGTCCTGGCCATGATGATGCTGGTCACCACCCTCGGCATCCTGCGTGTCGGTTTCATGGACAACCTGCTGACCCAGAGCAATCAGTCAGCCATCAAGCAACGCTACGCCATCAACTTCCGTGGCAGCGTACATGACCGGGCCATTTCCGCACGCGATGCGGTGCTGGCCGAGAATCCGCGCGAACTGAACGAACACCCGGCGGAAATCACCCGGCTGGATGGCTTCTACCAGGATTCCGCGACACCGCTGAACAGGCTCGTCGCCCAGGGCCTGCTCGGGGCCGAGCCCCGGGAGGCGGTCCAGGCCATCCATGCGCTGGCCGAAGGCAACCTGCACCAGAACATCCTGCGCATCCGTGATGCCACGCTCGAACCAGGTGGCAGCCTCGAGCCGGGAACTGACCCAACTGGCGGAGCAACTGAAACAGCGAGTGGCGTTCTTCAGGTTCTGATGTCCTGACGGATGGCAAAGAGCGCAATCCAGAAACCGCACCAGCATCAAGCGGCTGGATTGCTTCGCTGCGCTCGCAATGACAATGTTCTGACTTATTTCCAGAGGTTCCTTAGTCGTAACTACGGCATCCTGCCATGGCTTATTGCCCATCCCCATCGGCCAGAATCTCAACCATTTTCGCGGCGTCGAAGTATTTCCCTACCACACGATTGACCTGCTCCAGCGTCACCGCCGCAAAGGCATTGTTACGCTCCACCCAGGATTGCATGGTGCTGTCTTCATATAACTGCCGCGGTAGCCAGGACAGGATATTGCGATCCTGACCGAACGACTGGCGACGTTCATTGAGAATGGTATTTCTGGCCTGCTCCAGTTCCTGCTGGGTAATGCCGTCCGCTACCAGCCGGGCCACCTCTTCGCGCACGATATTCGCCAGCCGCATGCCCTGCCCCCGGGGATAGCTACCCTGAATAGTCAGCCAGCTGGCATCGTCGAAGGTAGCCACCTTCAACGACGAGCGGATCTCGTAGCTCAACCCCTCCTCCTCACGCAGGCGCTTGCCGAGGCGTGACGCCGTCGGATGACGCCCCAGCACATGCTCGGCAATGAACAGCGCTGCGGTGTCTTCCGATTGACTGTTGGCAGCGAAATTCAGCCGTCCGATATAGTGCCCGGTCCGCCCCGCGCCGGCCTTGACGTGCATGCGCGATGGCGCGATATCCGCAAAGGGTTTGCTGCTCCGGGTGCTGGGATGCTGCGTCTGCCAGTCGCCGAACAACACCTCCAGCTGGCTGTGCACCTGTTGCGGATCAAAATCCCCGGCCAGGGCAAACTCACCCTGGCTGGCACCATAAAAGGCTGCATGGAAATCAATCACATCCTGGTGACCGATCGCCTTCAACGCTGCCTGCCGTTCCTCACGCTCGATATGGCGACGGATATCACCGACGGGGTAATCCTCTTCATAACGCCGGAGCTGCAGGCTGGCCACGCTGCCTGGTCGGTTGTCGGCACGGCCATACGTGAGCAACTGCTGGCGCTTCATCAAGTCGAAGTCCTGACGAGCAAGGGCTGGGCGTCGCAGCACTTCGGCCATCAGCTCCAGCAGGGCAGACAGGTTCTCTGCCGGGCTTGCAAAACGCACCGTCAACGCACTGCCACCCGGCACAATGGAAAAACCCGCGCCCAGCTGATTGGCACGATCGACCACCTGCTGATGACCGAGGTTCTGTGTGCCACGTACCAGAAGGGTACCGGTCAGGTCAGCCAGTGCCGCCTTGCCGAACAGGCTACGCGCATCACCAAAACGCAAGGTCATGATGCCCTCTACCGGCCCAGCGCTCCCCGGCAACGGGCGCAATGCCAGTTTCAGCCCATTGTCCAGACGGCTACGCTGGATGCCCTGTTCCACCGACAGGATATGCTGGTTGAAGGCTGCAATGTCTACCGCATCGACAACCGGTGTCGCCACGCCCGATTGGCCACCAGTGTTGCTGGATACCGCCGTTGGCAGGAACGCAGCCGCGCCAGCAGGCTCGCCGCCGGCATGCAAGTGACCGACCAGGCGGCGCTGGGCCAGCAACCAGGCCTGGGCCTCACGTTGAACGGTGTCGACATCCAGCGCCAGCAGCTGATCCTGACGCCGCAACAACAGCCCCCAGTCACCCAGTGCAACCGACTCGGCCAGCAGGTGGATCAGCGTACCGGGCTCGCGCAACAGCCGCTGCTTCGCCTGGCGATTGGCGGTCTGTACCCGCTGCAGCTCTTCCTTACTGACAGGTCGCCCGGCGAGCGACTCGATCTGCTCGATCAGCAGTTGCTGTACCTGCTGCCGGGACTGCCCCTCGGCCAGCGGCGCGCTGAACATGAAGTAGCCGCCATGCCGGAAGTTCTGCTGCAACGCCACCACTCCAGCCGCCTCACCAGGCACTACCAGTGCCTGATACAGGCGACCGTGCGGCTCACCGGCAAAGATGTCGGCGAGCACCATCAGCGCCACATTGCTCTGATCAAGGGCTGGCGGCAGTGGATAAGCCAGCGTGACCATATCCATATCGCCCTGGGTGAGGTCAACGCTGACCGGCTTGTCGGGCATGACCACCGACATGGCGGCGCTACGCGGCTTTGAGGAAGGGGGGGCCATACCCGCAAAATGCCGCTGGACCACCTCCAGAGCACGACTCGTATCAAACTTGCCCGCCAGTACAATGACGGCATTGTCCGGCTGGTAATACGTGGCATGGAAGGCTTGCAGGTCAGCCAGCGTGATATTGCCCAGCTCCGCCCGGGAGCCCAGCACCGGACGCCCATAACCCTGCCCCACCGTGGCTGCCGCCAGCATGTGCTGCCCCAACGCTGCGAAGGGGTTATCCTGCGCCAGCTCCATCTCCCGCAGCACCACTTCCAGTTCGGCCTGCAGAGCCACCTGATCGAACGCCAGGCCGGCCATGCGCTCAGCCTCCAGCTCCAGCAGATAATCCAGATGCGCCGGTTCAGCATCCAGCACCGCACTGTAGCGGGTACGATCGTGGCTGGTAGTGGCATTGAAGCGGATACCACGCTGGTGCAGGCCGCTGATCAACTGCTCCCCCGAACGCTGCGCAGTACCCTTGTACATCAGGTGCTCCAGCAGATGCGCCGTTCCCCCCTTGCCCGACGGGTCAGCCAGTGAGCCGGTCAGATAGACCATATCGAAAAACAGCGTATTGGCCGCCTGATCCTCGGCCAGGATCACCCGCAAGCCATTGTCCAGTCGGTACTCGAGCACACCATCCTGCTCTGCCACTGGCTGCAGACCATCAGCCTGCGCTACCGCTGCCTGGATGAATAGCAACAGCCAGATCAACACTGGCATGAATGTCTTTGACATGCGTTTTCCTTGTTTTCAAGAGTTAAAGAGTGAGTTCGGTGGATCCGCCCAAGTCATTCATGGTGATCGCTGCAGGTTCGTCGTTGTTGACCAGAAGGGCGTTAACCTCCACCAGACTGTTCGGCTCCAGCACGCCCACCGCAGCCTTGAGCTGCAGCTGGGCCAGCAGAGTGTCATAGCGGGCACGGGTAAGCTGCTGCAGGGTATCGCTGAACTGACTCTGGGCTTCCAGTACCTCGATGCCGGTTCTCATTCCTATCCGATAACCCAGTCGATTGGATTCCACCGCGGATTGGGTGGACAGGCGTGCCGCCTCCAACGCTTTTACCTGTGCCATGCCATCCATTACACCCGACCATGCCTGTCGGGTCGCGAAGGCAGCTGAACGACGGGCGTCCTCCAGCTCGTACTCGGCCTGCATGCGTAACGCCTGAGCTTCTCGCGTAGCGGAACTGAGTCGGCCACCACTGTAGAGCGGAGCGCTCAAACGCAGTCCGATACTGCCTGACTCGGTGCGTTCGGTGCTGGCATTGGGACTCTGCTGCATGGTCTGGCTTATCAGCAGATCAACCGTGGGAAGGTACTCGGCCTTGCGACTGCGGACATCATTGGCCGCCACAGCCAACAACAGCTCCTGCACCTGTACTTCAAGGTTGCTTCTTTCTGCGGCGGCGACCCATTGATCAAGATCCTGCGGATAGGGCAGTGTCAGAGCCATGTCACTGCGCAGGCTTTTCAGAGCTCCCGGCTGGCGCCCCATGATTCTAGCCAGCGCATGGCGAGCCAGTTCACGTTCGCTTCTGGCCTTGATCAGTTGTGCACCAGCCCTGTCGAAACTTGCCTGAGCTTCATGCACATCAGCCACACTCACATTTCCCAGTTCAAAGTTCTTCTTCGCACTGGCCAACTGCTCCCCACTGGCCAAACTCAGCCCCTGAACCGCATTCAATACTTCGTCAGCATTCAGAGCCTCGAAGTAGGCTTCGGCAACACGCAGAATCAGGGTCTGCTCGGCACTGCTCAAACGAGCTATCGCGAGGGTCTGCTGCAGATTACCCTGTTCATACTGAATCCAGTTCTGCCAACGGAACAGCGGCTGTACCAGTTGGATGCCGTAACTGCGATTCTGACGCCGCTGTTCGATACGACCGCCCGCCAGATCGTATTCGGTCTCGCTCCAGCTGTTCTGGGCATCAACCGACACCTGCGGTAACAAGCCCGCACGCCCCTGTATCCGACGCTCGTCATCGGCACGCCGCTGCGCCTGCGCAGCGGCATATTGAGGATCATGCAACAGTGCCCGTTGATATACTCCCAGCAGGTCGTCACCCTGCACAGCCGCACACCCCAGCAGCCATGCCCACATCAGCCAGCCCTTTCTGAATGAAATCATGCGCTGACCGAAGCCTCATCGAGCCGCACGTCTTCCACCACAGCTCCCTTGTCCAAGGCGATCAGCCGTTTAGCAAAAGCGATGGTTTCACGCCGATGGGCGATGGTAATGCGCGTCACCGGCATCCGGTGCAGGGACTGCACTACATGTTGCTCGCTGTGCAGATCAAGGTGGCTGGTTGCCTCATCCAGAGCAAGGATTCTCGGCTGCTTGTATAAGGCACGCGCCAGCAGTACCCGCTGCTTCTGCCCACCAGACAAGCCGCTGCCCATCTCCGCCACCAATGTCTGGTAGCCCATGGGCATATTGATGATGGCTTTGTGGATGTGGGCCAATTTCGCCGCCTCCTCCACACGTTCCTGGCTTGCCTGAGGGTCGAAACAGGCAATATTCTCGGCCAGAGAGCCAGCCAGCAATTGATCTTCCTGCATCACCGCACCGACCAGGCTACGCAGCGCCTGCGGCCCCAACTGCCGCACCGGTATACCGCCGAACAGGATCTCACCTTCGGTTGGAGTGAGCAGCCCGAGCATCAGCTTGAACAGGGTCGTCTTGCCGCATCCCGAACGACCGACAATGGCAACCGAATCACCGGCCTCGATAACCAGAGACAGATTGCGCAGCACCCAGGGCTCACCTTCCGCATAGCGGTACGATACATCCCTGAGCTCAATGCGCAGCTCTATCCTGTCCAGATCAGTTTCCATACTGCTTTCCGGCTCTGGTGTTTCAAGGGCGATATCAGCCAGCCGCTCGGCATGCAAGGACAGCATGCGGATTTCCACCCCCAGGTCGATCAGCTTGCTTGCTCGGCCGGTGAACTGGCTCTTGTAGGCAATGAATGCCAGGAGCATGCCCAGCGACAGCTTCCCCTCCAACACCGCCAACCCGCCGACATACAACAGGAACATGCCTTCCAGACCAAAAATCAGAGTATTGAAACTGGCGAACACCAACAGCAACTTCTGGGTAGTCACATCGCGGTTCTGCACATCGGCGATCAGGTTCTGCCAGGTTGCCAGCCGCAACGGGGTAACATTGAACAGTTTCAGTGGCAGCGCCGCCCGTATCGTTTCCAGAAAATAGGAGTTCTCTTTAGCGGCCAGCACGATGCGCTCCTCCGACGCATTGCGCAGCGGCTGGTAGAACACCACCCGCAATATCACATACAACAGCAAGGCGACTGCCACGATGGCGGTCAGGGCGGTGCTGTAGAGCAACATCATGCCCAGAGTGATCAGGGTTACCAGCCCGTCGAGTACCACCGTAATCGCACCGTTGGTAAACACATTGCGGATGGCATTCAGCGAATGAAAACGGGCAGTGATATCCCCAAGCTGACGTTTTTCGAAGAACGGCCAGGGCAGACGCAGCAGATGGCTGAACAAATTGCCGGACCACTGTATGGCCAGTTGCTGATTCAGGCGCAGCCCCATCCAGCCCTGGGCCATGCGCAGCACAAAATCGATCAGCATCAGCAGGCAACCGCCCAGCACTGCCAGCAACAGCAAATCCTGGTCCGCCGACACCAGCGCACCATCGACCACCCACTGCGTCACCTGGGGAGACAGCAGCGCAACCACTTCCAACGCGAGGGCGAGCACAAAAATATTGCCCAGCGCTCGTTTCAGCCCGAAAACCTTCCCGGTCAGGTCTCGCAACCGGATTCGAGCCTTCTGCTGAGCCGGACGGAAGCTGGCATTGGGTGTCAGCTCAAGCGCTACTCCAGTGAAATGTGGTGAAGCCTCAGCCAGGGTCAACACCCGGCGACCAACCGCCGGGTCCAGAATATGAATGCGTTTGCCACGCACCTTCTCCAGCACCACGAAGTGGTTCATGTTCCAGTGCAGAAGGCAGGGCATACGCAACCTGCTGATTTCCTCCAGCTCCAAGCGTAGTGGTCGGCAGGAAAACTCCAGCGCCTGTGCATAGCGAATCAGTTGGGCTAGGTTGGTTCCCTTCAGCGAAATCGAAAAACGTCGGCGCAAACTAATCAGGTCCAGATGCAGTCCATGGAATCCGGCAACCATGACCAGACATGCCAGGCCGCACTCCTGGCTTTCTGTTTGCAATATCACTTTCATGTATTGTACTTATCAGGAGGGGGGTTGATTATAATCAGCGAGACGAAACAATCTTACGTATTATCTTCATATCTATGAGCAACAGGGTGGTACCCTAGTGAGCCGAACCCCACCAGGGTATCCAACGTACCCTAGTTATAATTCGTTCCAGCAACGTTATAATCAGTGCCAGCCGCATCAATAGCTCTTTCAGTCAGCCCCCCAGCCATCCCTCCATAAAAGCCAACCTGACTACCAATAACAACATACGCTCCTGTCTGCATGGCACTAAGTCCCGCAGGCCCAGTGGCAAAACCTATAGCCGCACCAGCCAGAGTATTGCCAACAAGCCCAGCAAAGCTCCCTTCTCCCGAACCAGCGGCATAGCCAACATAGGTTGCCGCACCCGACACTGCGCCAATAGCCGCACCGACCGGCCCAAACGCCCCAGAAACCATTTCCATATCCTGCATTGACAGCTCACGCACTTTTCTTCTCCTTTTATTAATAATCACAACCATTAAATAAATGACTTTGCAATACCAGACAACACACAGGAAATCACAACAAGAACAATCAACTGAGCACTTTTCCTGCTCTGACTGTATGGGCGCCCAGTCTTAAATAGAAACAATCTATACGCTGCATACAAGATGACGTAGAAACCCAAAACTAGCAAAATCGTCATCAGCATTTCAGAAAAATAACCTGTCGTGATATGCACGCCAAAAAAGTTCATACTCTACCCCTCAACATAATTTCTAAAAGCATTACAGACAATGCAACTCCAAAATATCCTGGCGGCATAATTCAGTAACTAATTGATGTAACTTTTCAGTCGCTACAGCGGGAAAGCGAGACGATAGATCAGACAAGCTGATACCGGGACAATCCGAAATGCAGCGGATCAACCGTATGCCCTGCTCATCCAGCTTCAGCTTGGTACCATTGGCAATAACATAGCCGTCGGCAAGGCCATGGGGTTGGTTTGCACTCAAGCGAATGCTGGCATGATCTGGGATTGGGGCAGCATTCGGATCACCAAACATCTCCAGTGCCAGCGGAGACTCGACACGTATTGCGCCAGTAAACTCATCCATGAAACGGCTGTAGTTTTCCCGGTCATTGATAAAGGCATCCAGATGCTGTCCTACGGAAGCCAGCGTATCCCGATCCTTTTCCCAGTTAGCCAATGATTGCCGCGCCCCGAGAAACTCCTGCATGTGTTTCATCGCCCAGCCCAGATAATCCATGGTGTAGGCGGGAAAAGTACCCAGTGCCAGATGAAATGTCGGCTCCCCCAAAGGCAATGGGTTATGCCACCATCCCCTGGGCAGATAGAACACATCTCCCGGCTCCAGAACAAAGTCCATAAAGGGCTCTGCTGGACAGGGGTAAAGGTGTTCACAATCTTTGCTCTGCTGAGTGTAGAGCGGTGATTCCAGGGATGGCTCGTAAACTATCCAGCGCTTGCGTCCAATCAACTGGATCGCAAATACATCCCGCGTATCCCAATGACAGCGGAAGGAATCCTTCTGGCCAAAAGCGACGTAGGCGCTGCTGACCACTTGCCGCCCGGTAAAATCGGCGATCTGGCGCGAGAATTGGCTAACCCAGGGCTCGTTTTTGATCTTATTAGCGATTAACGTAGCTCCCTTTTTCAGGTATTCATAGACAATCGGCTTGATCAGTCGATGGCGTAAGTTACCAATATCGTAATACCCTTCCACATACTCATGCTTGGGTCTAATTCCATCAAAAGACAATTTAAAATCGTCGGAAGCCACATCGCTTCGCTCAAATATCTCATTAATATGAGACCAAGAGAACTCATCCAAACAAACCACCTTCCTCAGCAGCAAAGGTTTTTTCTCTTGATATTGCTCGATAAAACTGGAGGAGGAAATGCCTAGATCAATTCTCATAAAACACTCTTCAACACTTGCAAAACTGCACTCCCGAGCACAGCCGGATAACTTTATAGCTAGCCACACCAAAGCAGCACATCAAAAAAAACAATAGCGAGTGTCAGCTAGCACACAACTCGCCAAACTGCCGAACACAATCCAGTCAAAGCAATTATTATAGGAATCTGCAAGTAATAAGCAATTAACGGCAATCTCCTCCCCGTGCATTTTCTATATACCCCAACCGCACTAAAAACCACTAACGAGTTAATTATTATAAAAACACCCCAGTCGCTCAGCATATTTCAGCTCACAAAATTATTGATAACCCGTGCCAGATGCATCACCCGGTGCCCCGTAATTAGTACCTGCCTGGTCTTGATTCCCCAACGATCCAAACAACACCCCACTTGCGAAAGCAAAATTCATCGAGTGCAATAACTCATTGGTTACTACCCGCGCCACCACAGCTCCTCCACCGATCGGAGCTATAGCGCCTGAAGCAACACTGAGACCCAAGTCCGTCCAAGAAAACTCTTGCCCACCAATTACCGCACCGGCATAGCCCACGGCGCCGACTACAGCTCCACCAACCATGACAGGAACAGCACCACCACCCACTTTGTCTATATCACTAATATTCAGCTCCCGCATAATCCCTCCTAAAGTGGCATCAATATCTATCGAGGGCAAGGTACACAAAGCTTCGTCTTTATATAACCCTACAAATGTAGGGTAAAATCAAATAACAGACCTACTCACTACCGCAGCCAACAACTCGCCTCTTCTCCTCACCCCATTCTTCCGCAAAACAGAACAAACATGGTCTCTTGCAGTGAACTCACTGATATCCAACTCCATCGCAATCTGCTTATTTGACATACCCTGTAACAAAAGTTTAAAAACCTCTTTTTCTCTCTGCGTCATAACCTTTCCATATCTTCTAATTATCTGGGCATTTTTCCAGTCACTGAATAGAGCGGCTCCAATGCCCATTCGTACAAGCGACGCTTGTCCTGAATGATGTCGCCTTCCAGCAACATGCCAGCCTGCAAGGGCTGTGAATTTCCATATGCCTGGACAGTCTGGGAGTCGAGGGCCACTGTTACCCGGTAGAACAGCTCCGCTGGCATACTTACGTCTTGCAATGCACTGGCAATATGGGGCGGCAATTCCTGAGCTGCATAAGGGCTCCTGGCTACGTCTGTTACTCTCCCACGAGCCATGCCGAACTTCTGGTAGGGGTATGCAGCGTAGCGCATCAGGACCGCCTGGCCTGGCTCGACGAATCCAGCCTGACGTGGTGCCACATACAGATGTGCCGACAGGGTGCTGTCGTACGGGATAAGGCTGGCCAACAGGGTACCCGCCGCAACCTGCTGGCCGATCTGCACATTCACCCCCGTCACATGGCCTGCGAAGGGCGCAACGCTGACCTGTTCGGTACGAACGTCATTCTCCGCCTGTTCCTGCCTGACCTGGGCGATCGCGTTGTCAATGTCGGTCAATTCCGTATCGTGCCGCAACTCCAGCTCCTGGCGCTGCGCGAGCAACTCTGTGCGCTCACGATCCAGGTTCGCACGGGCCCGCTGGATACTTTGCTGTTGCCCCTGCAGCGTCAGCAGCTCTGCCTCGGCCTGTTGCAACTGGGCGATGGAAAGGAAACCCGCCTCGACCAGTTCTTGTTGGCGTTGCAAGTGTATGTCCGCCAACTCCACCCGCCGCCCCAACAACCGCACCTCCTCCCGAAACTGTTGCAACTCTCCGTCAATCGTAGTCAAGCGGCTATCGAGCATGCGCAGCTGGCCGGCGGTACGCTCACTTGCCAGTGCCCGATTGCGTTGCAACAGCAATGAACGCTGTACCAGCTGCTCGGCGATCAGTTGCTGAGTACCCCCAGTAATGCTGAAACGCTCACCCGATACAACGAATAGTACCTGCCCGGCTTCGACGTATTGCCCCTCGGTTACCCTGACATCGGCAAGCAATCCCGCGGCAACGGACGTCAGGCGCAACATGCCCTGCTCAGGCATCAGCAAGCCCGTGACAGACGCTTTGCGGGTATAGGTACCAAAGTAAGCGAAGACCCCGACCAGCAGGATAAGCACACCAGCAAGAATAGCCGCGACCCGATAACCCCAAGGCTGGTGAATGAGCACACTACCGAACCGTTGCTCCCCCTTTGTGGCGAGCGCTTCAGCGCGGAATAGCGCAGTTTTGCTCCTTGAAAAATCAGACATCCCTTGCTCTTATTAATATTGATTTCGATTCTCGTTAAATCTATCAGGAAAAATATTAAATGCGAGACGCAACTCCCAGCTCCATGACTAAAGTCTCATTCCTCACCGCTGATCAGAGAGAATATAAAGCGCCGCCATTGCAACCAGACACCGGCCACGCTTGCTAGAATGCCCCTTTCACCTCGGGAATCGGTCACATGGATATCAGCCTGGCCCGCACCTTTCTGGAGATCGTGCGCTGCGGCAGTTTTGTCGCTGCGGCCGATCGGCTGCATGTCACCCAGGCGGCCATCACCTCGCGCATCCAGAGCCTGGAAAGCCAGCTCAATTGCACGCTGTTCATCCGCAACCGCTCCGGTGCCCGCCTGACCGCGGATGGCGAGGCGTTCATCACCCATGCCACGCAGATGACCCAGGCCTGGGATATGGCCCAGCGCGACCTGCCGTTGCTCAAGGGCTTCAGTGATGTGCTGCATATCGGCGGCGAGGCCAGTTTGAGTACGCCGTTGCTGCTGCACTGGGTACGGGCCCTGCGCCGGGAGATCCCCGAGCGTTCGGTACGTGCCGAGATAGGTGATAGTGGGGTGCTGATGCAGCGCGTGGAGCAGGGTTCGCTGGATGCGGCGCTGGTCTATCAGCCCGAATATCTGCCCGGTCTGCAGGTGGAGGAATTGCTGGAGGAGAAGCTGATCCAGGTCAGCCTGCCTGGCCAGCCGGAACCCTATGTGTATATCGACTGGGGCGAGCATTTCCGGCGGCAGCATGATGCCGCCCTGCCCGACAAGGCCCGTGCGCCGGTGACCTTCAACCTGGGGCCGCTGGCGCTGCAATACATACTGGAGTCGGGCGGTTCGGGGTACTTCCGCAGTCGGGTAGTGCAGAGCTATCTGGACAATGGCCTACTGGAACCGGTAAGCATGGCGCCGGAGTTCAGCTTTCCGACCTACCTGGTGTATTCCCGGCAACGCGAGTCCGAAGTATTGGACCAGGCGCTAACGCTGTTGCGCGAACTGACCCATACCAGCCAGGACTGGTCCCAACGCTGGGACCCGATGATCTGAGTCGCTCAGGCCATATGGTTGACCAGGTCACGATGCAGCGCAGCGATCACATCGGTCTGGGTCACCAGGCCGACCAGTCGGCCATGGTCCAGCACCGGCAGGCAGTGCAGTCCCTGACTCGACATCAGCGGAATCATGTCGACCACATGGGTCTGACCGTCCACGGTGACCACTGGCGCGGTCATCACCTTGTGCAGCGGCTGGTCACGCCACAGGTTGATGCGCGTCGGCAGGATCCGGCCCATTGGCAGATCCAGCTGCGCCAGTAGATCGCTCAGACTGATAATGCCCTGCACCACGCCTTCACTGTCCACTACCGGCAGGGTCTTGACGTGGTGATGACGGAACAGACGGATGGCCTGCATCACCGTGGTGTCCGGGCCGACCGTGCGGATATCCCGCGACATGATCTGCTCGGCGCGGATATTGCCCATCTTGCGCCGCAGCGCCGAGCTTTCGGTATCACGGATGATCTGCTCCAGATCGTCCCGGGTGATATCGATAAAGGCGCCGAACTTGTCCAGTGCGCGGTCCAGATCCTCTTCGGTGAAGCCGACGCGTTGCTCCGGCAGGATATCGCGGGTGTGGTGCAGATCGGCCCGCGGTGCCTGCTTGGGATAGCGGATGCCGGTGAGGTTGTTGTACAGCGTGGCGCAGAACAACAGGCAGCAGGCGTTAAGCATGATCGGCAACAGCAGCCAGCCACCCAGCGGCGCCAGCAGATCACCGGCGAGCACGATCACCAGCACCATGGCGCTGCCCGGCGGATGCAGGCAGCGCAGCAGCGACATACCCAACACCACGACAACCACAGCGATGATCAGCAGCCAGCTGGTGGTCATCTCCGGTAACGGCAGATGCAGCGCCGCCACCCCGACCACACCCGCCAGCAGATAGCTGCCCAGCACCGGCCATGGCTGGGCCAGTGCTCCAGACGAGACCACGAACAGCAGCACCGCCGAGGCACCTGCCGGCCCCAGCAGGACCATCGCCGTGGTCGGCCCGTACAGCAGGCCGGAAATCCAGAAAGTGCAGGCCACTGCCACCGCCACGCCAGTAGCGGCACGCAACCACTCGCCGGGGCGAGTCTGCACGGTGCGCGGCAACCAACCGAATAAACGACGGGAAAGGGTCAGCAACTGACCGGATATCATGCCTACTCCTGCCGGTGATTAGTGACGGCAGTGGAGCACATCAGAAACCGGAACTTTGCCAGGGGGAAATAAAAGAGTCGCTATTCTGCCCGCCGGCATGAATACAGACAATTCAATAATAATTGACGAATAGAACAACAATTTTTATATGATGAACACCAAACCGACGCGCTGGCGAGGCCGCAGGCGTAGCGCGGGGGCGCTACACCCCAGGGGCAGTGCCAGGGTTGTCGAGCACCCGCTCGGCGACAAGGGGTTGGAGTAATCTGCTAGACCGCAGGCGTCGCACCCGAACGTGGACGGGGCGCTACACCCAGGAGCCGTGCCAGGGTTGTCGAGCACCCGCTCGACGACAGCGGGGCCGAGCTAATGGGGGGACCGCAGGTGCGCCCCCCGGCCATGACATCAGCTCAACGCCCAGCCTGAACCAGATCAGCAGACTGCTCCTGCACTCTCGCACCACGAATGGTCATCGCGCAGTTGAAGGCCATCAGCAGCATGCCGGCAGCAAAGATGCCTCCGCCGATCATCCGCACGATATAGCCAGGGTGGCTGGCTTCCAGCGCTTCGACGAAGGCATAGGTCAGGGTGCCGTCGACGTTGACCGCACGCCACATCAGTCCCTGGGTGATGCCATTGACCCACATCGCGACGATGTACAGCACGGTACCCATGGTAGCCATCCAGAAGTGCAGGTTGATCAGCCGGATGCTGTACATGCCGTCCCGGCCCCAGAGCCTCGGCACCATGTGGTAGAGCGCACCGATACTGATCATCGCCACCCAGCCCAGGGCACCGGCATGCACATGGCCGATGGTCCAGTCGGTGTAATGGGACAAGGCATTGACGGTCTTGATCGCCATCATCGGGCCTTCGAAGGTAGACATACCGTAGAACGCCAGGGCCACCACCAGGAAGCGCAACACCGGATCGCTGCGCAACTTATGCCAGGCACCGGAGAGAGTCATCATGCCGTTGATCATGCCGCCCCAGCTGGGCGCCAGCAGGATGATCGACATCACCATGCCCAGCGTCTGCGCCCAGTCCGGCAGTGCTGTGTAGTGCAAGTGGTGCGGGCCGGCCCAGATATACAGCGCGATCACTGCCCAGAAATGCACGATCGACAGCCGGTAGGAATAGATCGGCCGATCCGCCTGCTTGGGCACGTAGTAGTACATCAGCCCGAGAAAGCCGACCGACAGGATGAAGCCAACCACACTGTGCCCATACCACCACTGGATCATCGCGTCCGTAGCACCGGCATACACCGGATAGGATTTGAACAGCGAGACCGGCACATCGATATGGTTCACCACATGCACCAGGCCAGTGACGATGATGAAGGCCCCATAGAACCAGTTGCCGACATAGATATGCTTGACCTTGCGCCGGGCAATGGTGCCGAAGAACAAGTAGGCATAGGCCGCCCAGACGACGGTGACCAGCGTGGCGATCGGCCAGATCATCTCGGCGTATTCCTTGCTGGTGGTATGCCCGCTGGCGTAGCTGAGGATGATCGCCACGACGATGGCCTGCCAGGCCCAGAACACGAAATTCGCCATCCGGTCGGATACCAGCCGCACCCGGCTGGTGCGCTGCACCACATACAACGAGGTGGCAAACAGCGCGCCGCCACCGAAAGCGAAGATCACCAGGTTGGTATGGATCGGCCGGAGGCGACCGAAACTGAACCAGGGCAGATCGAAGTTCAGTGCCGGCCATACCAGTTGGGCGGCGAGGACCACGCCCATGGCCATGCCGAGCACACCCCAGACCAGGGTCATGATGGTGAACTTGCGGACCACATCGTAGTTATAGCCGGGCTCCGATGAGCCCGCTGAAGCAGAGGGGATATTCATGAAAACTCCGTGAAGCCAGGCAGGACGAGCAATAACGCGGGACAGTTTGCGCCTCACATTAAGTAAAATCAAAACAGTAATAACTTACTTTTAATTAGATGTTTTTTATATTTGACGAAAATCAAGGCAAGCGCAACGAAGCGCTGCCTCATGACCCGGAGCACAAATTAGGCGTATCGCCCGCACGCGGACCAGGACGCTCCATGCCGTGGAGTCGGCTTTTGGAGGGTCGAGTTCCATCTCGACCAGCAGCCTGGCGGCAGACACCGCAGGCCGGGATGGAACCCGGCCGTCCATCATGCGTGGTGCAGTCGGAGCCCTAGAAAAACAACCGCCGGCTCAGCTCCTTGCTGGCCTCCAGTAGCACCGGGAGGAAGCGGGTCTCCAGCTCCTGACGGGTCACCCGGCTGACCGGGGTACCGACGTTGAGCGCAGCCAGCACCTGGCCGGCGGGGTCGCGCAGCGGTACTGCCAGCGAACGCAGGCCCATTTCCAGTTCCTGATCACTGATCACCCAGCCACGCTGGCGAATCTGCGCCACCACCTCGCGGATCGCCTGAGGTGTATGCAGGGTACGGCTGGTCTTGATCTGCAGGGTGGTGTGTTCCAGATAGTCTTCCAGCGCCGCATCATCCAGTGCGGCCAGCAGAATCTGGCCCATGGACGTGCAGTACGCCGGCAGGCGGCTGCCGACGCTGAGGTCGATCGAGATCAGCCGCAGCGGTATCGACGAGCGCGCGACATAGAGGATCTCGTCACCTTCCAGGGTGGCCATGGAACAGGCTTCATTGAGTTGGTCGCTGAGCCGGTCGAGAATCGGTTGCGCCGTGACCGCCAGCGGCGTGGAGGACAGATAGGCATGCCCCAGCGTCAGTACCTTGGGCAGCAGCGAAAAGGTGCGCCCGTCGGTGGTGGCGTAGCCGAGCTTGATCAATGTGTGCAGGCAGCGACGCACCGAGGCGCGGGGGATCTCGGTACGATGGCTGATCTGGGCGATGGTCAGATGCCGTTTGCGCTCCTGAAAGGCATGGATCACCGCCAGTCCGCGCGCCAGCGAGGTCATGAAGTCGGGGTCGCCGGTCAAGGCATCGATGCGCTTGGCCGGTGAGGCGATGATCGCCGGTGCCACCGGCACGGAGCCGGGGCGGGAGTCATCAGACATGCGAAGCACCTTGTGAGCAGACAACGCCTGATCATCGCCCATCAGTGCGCCACCATACAACCAGGCCGGCTGAAGGTCTGCGGAGGGTCGAGTTCCATCTCGACCAGCAGCGTGGCAGGAGACACCGCTGGCCGGGATGGAAGTCGACCGGGTCGCGATCGACCTTCCATAGTGATGTGCCAGCTGTTTC
>CAYYUQ010000047.1:0-27393 GCA_964474945.1 uncultured Halopseudomonas sp.
GCGACCCCCGGCGTGACAGGCCGGTATTCTAACCAACTGAACTACCACTGCGCATCTGTCCGACGACTGATCATCGAAGCAGGCGCGCATTGTAAACGCTCGGGGGATCAAGTCAAGCCGCAAGTGCCGCTTTCACTCCATTTTCAGAGTCAGATCGCCAGCACGGTTGAATAAAGCAGCCTTTTGGCGGATTGCTCGCCATGTCTGGCGACTTGGGCCATCCTTGATAATGAAGCCCACCAACAGGGAGTATTGCCATGTCCACTTTCGGCTGGATATTTGTATTGATCATTGTCGCCACCGTTATCGGAGGCCTTTATATGCTTCGCAAGACGGCCAACAGGATGCCTATCGGCGAGGAGCAGATGAAGAAAATCAAGGAGCGGCAGGCGGAACTGGAGGCGCAGGAGCGCGAACAGGATCGTTGATGCGCTCAGTGGAGCATTGAGGTTGTCCCTGTAACCTTGAAACCCCTAGAATGCGCTCCTCACTTTCACGCTGTCACAGGTAGCCCAACGCATGATCAATTCGCTGCAAGCCCAGTTGCTCAAGGCTGGTCTGGTCGATGAAAAGAAAATCAAACAGGCCCAGCGCGCCAAGAAGAAAGCGGTCAAGAACGCCCCTGAAAAGGTGCACGATACCGCTGCGGCCGTTGAGAAGGCGCGTACCGAGAAGGCCGAACGTGATCGCCAGCTGAACCTGCAACGCCAGGAAGAAGCGGCTCGCAAGGAGCGCGAAGCCCAGGCCAAGCAGATCATTGATCAGGCCAAGATTGATCGCGCCGGCGGAGAAACCGCCTATCAGTTCGTGATGAAGAACAAGATCAAGAAAATCCATGTCACTGATGAGCAGTTCAACATGCTCAGCCGTGGCAAGCTGGGTATCGTGCGCCTGTCTGGCCAGTATCAGCTTATTCCGCTGGATGCCGCCGAGAAGGTAATGGAGCGCGCGCCTCACTGGCCGGTGGTCATTGCCAAGGTCGAAGCGGAGCAGCCGGATGAAGATGATCCCTACGCCGATTTCAAAATCCCCGATGACCTGATGTGGTAGCAGGCCGGCACTGATGGGCAAGACGCCCACTCAACCGGTTATGACCGACCGCAACACCTGGTCGGTCTTTCTGGTCTTCCTGCGGCTGGGCCTGACTTCCTTTGGTGGTCCTATTGCTCACCTTGGCTATTTCCGTGACGAGTTTGTGGTGCGCCGGCGCTGGCTGTCCGAACGAGGCTATGCGGATCTGGTCGCCCTGTGCCAGTTTCTGCCGGGGCCAAGCAGCAGTCAGGTAGGTATCGCGCTGGGGCTCACACGTGCCGGCTACGGTGGCGCGCTGGCCGCCTGGCTTGGCTTTACCCTGCCCTCGGCTATTGCCCTGATCCTGTTTGCCAGCCTGCTGCTACATCAGAGCAATCTCTCTCCCGGCATGCTTCAGGGGCTGAAGATCGCCGCGGTGGCGGTGGTTGCCCAAGCAGTATGGGGCATGGCTCGCAGTCTGTGTCCGGATCGGCTGCGGGTGACCATCATGACATTTTCCGCGATCACCGTCCTGCTGCTGGCCAGCATCTGGAGTCCGTTGCTGGTACTGGTGGTAGCCGGGCTGGTGGGCGTAGCGCTGCTCAAACCCGCTATCGGACTGGAGCAGGACGTACTCTCGGTACCGGTCAGCCGCCGTACCGGTGCGCTGGCACTGAGCCTGTTTTTTGCACTGTTGATTGGTCTGCCGCTGCTGGTCGCACTGATGCCCGGCCAGCTGCTGGCGTTGGTTGACAGCTTCTATCGGGTGGGCTCGCTGGTGTTCGGTGGTGGACACGTGGTGTTACCCCTGCTGCAGACGGAAACCGTCGACACTGGGCTGGTGAATGTGGATATGTTCCTGGCCGGTTATGGCGCGACGCAGGCGGTTCCGGGACCGCTGTTCACCTTTGCGGCCTTTCTCGGCGCGGCGATGGATAGCGGGTTGCCCGGTTGGGTCAACGGTCTGCTGTGCCTAGTGGTGATCTTTCTGCCGTCGTTCCTGATGGTGATCGGCATCCTGCCGTTCTGGGAACAATTACGGCATAACCTGAAGATGCAGGCGGCGCTGGCCGGAATCAATGCGGCTGTGGTGGGACTGCTGCTGGCGGCGCTGTATCAGCCGATGTGGACAACCGCCATCCGCGGACCGGGGGATTTTGCGCTGGCACTGGCGGCGCTGGTGGCACTGACATTCTGGAAGCTGCCGCCGTGGCTGGTAGTTGCTGCCACGGCGGGTATCGGCTGGGCCCTACAGGGCTGATTATTCGCGGCCTTCCTGCTCGTCTTCTTCCATGTCGAACGGCTGGTCGATCTGGCTGTCGTCGACCAGGGTGGCATCACTCTTCATTTGCTGCTGACGTTTGCGCTCGTCTTCGCTGGCCTGTTCCGGACATTCCAGCGGCAACAGAAAGGTACTGGACACGTCGATCAAGCCGATATGCTCGATGGTGCGGCGTCCGAGCAATACCGGGTAGGTCATGTCGCTGCGATCGCGCAACGAAAACTGCTCTTCGTAGATCCGGTTACCGATGCACATGCGCATTTTTACCACCGGCCGATAATCTTCGCCGCCCGCGCCACGCACGGTAATCTGACGGAATACCGGGCGCTCAAATTTCAGCGTTACAGCCTCACCGGTGTCAGCATCTTTCACTTCCACGTCATAACGCACCCAACGCTTGCCATCGCGCTTGAAGCGTTCCAGATTGACCGCATGCATGGATGAGGTCAGCGCGCCGGAATCGACCTTGACCTTGACTGCAGTTTGCTCCGGAAGAATCAGCCCCTTTTCAATCCAGCCAACAATCACCTTGCCAGCCACATCCTCGGCCAACGTCGCTTCAGGTGGCGGCTCGACCGGCTGTGGCTCGCCAGCGAAAACCGAGGCCGATACCGCAGCAACACCCAACAGCGCAGCGAAAGAGAGGCTTTTGATAGATAACTGCATAAAATATCCCATGTGAAACAAACGGATAGACCGAGCCGACAGCGGAAAGTGCCATCCCTGCTCTGGCGGCGGCAATGTAGCACGCCCTCCAGGCGGGCGAAAGGTGCTCCGACAACGCTCTGCACGGCGGGCTATAACCCTCAAGGCACCGGCCCGATTCACCGGACAAATAGTGGCCTTTACGGTCTATCGTAGCGAAATGACACTCCAGTATCGTGCTGGCCGGCCGATAAACTTCAAGGTGGATCGCCGACAAGCGGATCGCAGTTATCAAAAGAACAAGATCGCGGAGATCAAAATGGACTTTTTACGCAGAATGCAGATAACCCAGCGCCTATGGCTGATTCTGCTGGTATCCCTCATCAGCCTTCTGGTGTTGCTGTTCATTTCTCTTGACCACCTGCGCAAGGAAGTCCACGCAGCAGAAATAACCAAGGCCACTCATCTGGCAGAAACTGCCCATAGCCTGATGGGGGTCTACCACGCCAAGGAACTCAGCGGCGAGCTCAGCCCAGAGCAGGCCCGAAGCGAAGCGCTGGCCGCCCTGCGAGGCATGCGCTATGACGGCAATGAGTACTTCTGGGTCAATGACATGAATTACATCATGCTCATGCACCCTTTTGCTCCGGAAACAGAAGGCGTCGACCTGAGCACGCTGGGGCGCCCTGGATCAGTCAACGTGATCAAGGAGATGGTCGACAAGGCCCGCATCGAGGGTGCGGGCCATCATGAGTACAACTGGGTCAAACCCGGCGGAAAAGTCGGAGAGGACGATCCGATGCGCCGCCTCGCTGCCTTTACTCATTTCAAGCCCTGGGACTACATGATCGGTACCGGCATCTACCTCACGGAGATGGAGGATCGCTTCCGCACCCAGCTGATCTGGGCGCTCTCGGTGGTCGCGGTGATTGTGCTGTTCATGGTTGTGATCATCTATATCATTGGCCGCAGCATTACCCAACCGTTGAATCTGGTAGTACAGGCCATGGGCGACATTGCCAATGGTGAAGGTGATCTGACTCGCACACTGGATGCCAACGCGCGGGACGAACTCTCGCTGCTGGCCCGGCACTTCAATACCTTTACCGGTACCCTGCGTAAACTGGTCGGGCAACTGGGCGACGGCGCAAACCAGATGATCAGCGCAAGCCAACAATTGGATCAGATCAGCAACTCCTCGCTTGCCGGAATGAATCGTCAATCAGAGCGTATGGAGCTGGTGGCCACCGCTATCAACGAAATCACCTATGGCGTTCAGGACGTAGCGCAGAACGCCAACGCCGCTGCGCAGGAAGTGGAAAGCGCCAATGAAGGCTCCGAAGTTGGTCGAGTGCAGGTGGAGAAGACCATTGACCAGATCAATCGTCTGTCTGCCAGCATCGGTACCGCCGTCGGGCATATGGAAACCCTGTCCACCGACGCCGACGAAATCGCCACCGTACTGGATGTCATCCGCTCGATTGCCGAGCAGACCAACCTGCTGGCGTTGAACGCTGCTATTGAGGCTGCCCGGGCGGGAGAAATGGGTCGTGGTTTTGCCGTGGTGGCCGATGAGGTGCGTAACCTTGCCCAACGCACGCAGAAATCCACCGAAGAGATTCACGGCATGATCACGCGCCTGCAGACCAATACGCAGTCTGCGGTTCAGGTTATTCATGAAAGCAGCCGTTACTCGGAGCAGAGCGTGGGTCAGGTCAACGAAGCGGGCAAAGCACTGGAGCAAATCAGCCAGTCGATGCAGCAACTGGTCGCGCTGAATGCCTCCATCGCCAGCGCTACCACGCAACAATCAACCGTGGTCGAGGACGTCAACCGCAACGTTACCGAAGCGGCCCAACTGGCGCGGGACACCACCGACGGTGCGCAACAGACTGCCCAGGCCAGTCAGCATCTGGCCCGCGTTGGAGAACAGATCAGCGGACTGCTGGGACGTTTCAAGATCTGAGGTAACGGATCCGGTGCCTGGCGGGTCAGCTCGCCAGGCACCGGATTCACATCAGGAAATCAGGGAGCAACTCCGGCTGCCTGCAAGCGATCCACATCAATATCCACCAGCAGCAGATGGCGCCCGCCGTCGATGAACAGTCCTGAGGTCATGCAATAGCTATCGCTGCTGGCGTCACGGTAGCGATTGGACAGAATCACCCGACTGTCTTCGTCAGAAGCCGCCAGAATGCGATAGAAATAGGGACGCCATGACCAGTTGTGATCCAGGTAACGGGGATCCTGCTGCCATTGCTTTCCTGTCCATTGGTAGTTGGGCGATATCTGCGTACCGTAGGCATCACAGAGGAAGAACCGTAACAACCACGGGTATTTATCCGGCGCAGGTAATGCACTTGGCTTGCCGCCCTGCTCCAGCCACTCACGCAACTCAGTAAACAGCCCCGCAAGCGATTTGCGCAAGGCCAACAGGCGACCGCGCTCGGCAAGTTTGCTCTGCACGTACTGATCACGCAGATGCGAGAACAGGGGTTGCACCATATCTTCCTGCAGGAAATTCTCTTCCGCTGCACCAAAAAGGTAACCCTGCACATACCGAGCGCCACAATCCAGCGCAAAGTGCAGATGCTCTTCAGTTTCAACCCCTTCAGCGATGATCCAACAGCCACTCTTTTCGGCCACCAGGGCTAATGATTTGACGAAGTCCGAGCTACTGCTGTTGTCCCGGGTGGCGCGGTGCAACAACTGGATATCCAGCTTGAGAAAGTCCGGCTCCAGCGCGATGACCTGATCGAGCATCGAGTAACCCGTACCGAAATCATCCACGGCCACACGGATACCGGCAGCGCGATACCGCGCTACCACCTCCTGCAGGCGCTCTGGATCATCCTGCAATCCGGAGATTTCAAATACCACTTTCTCCGGCGGCAAACCCACTTCTTCCAATAACACCAGACTGGGCAATGGCGCATCCAGGCTGACATTGGCCAGCCACTTGGGCGAAATATTCAGGGTTATGAAGCCCGTGGGTGTGGCCTGGAAGTGCTCCAGCGCCATGCGCCGGACAGTCCGGTCCAGTTGTAACAGCTCGGCTTGATCCACCTGCGGATCGCTGAATAGCGGCCCGGCACTGACAACGTTGCCATCATCATCGCGCAAACGCGCAAGCGCTTCATATCCGGCGATCCGCCCGGTCGCGGTATCGATCAGCGGTTGGTAGTACGGCAGCGGTTGTCCTTCGATCACAACAGAGTCTCCAGGTCAGATGGCTGCACAGATTATGCAAGATTGTCGCCAGAAAGATACTGATCCGCATCAGACGATCCCGCTGATGGATCACTACCGTCAGCTCAGGTATCCTTGCAGCCGTTTTTTTCCGCGTATTATTACGCCAGCAATTGTGGGATGTTTGACAGCGGTTCAGGATCATCGATCCCACATCCGTCCTTCTCATCATTCGGTGCGATACCATCATTTTTCTAACGGGAAGCAACCATGAATGCAGTCGTCATTGCAGTTGCAGTAATGCTGGTTCTCAGCCTGTGTCGCGTGCACGTGGTCGTCGCGCTGATTGTAGGTGCAGTTACCGGTGGCCTGGTTGGCGGGCTGAGTCTGGACGCCACCTTAGCGGCATTTCAGGGTGGCTTGGGTAAGGGTGCAACTGTTGCCCTGAGTTACGCGCTGCTGGGCGCCTTCGCGGTAGCCATCGCCAAGTCCGGAACAGCCCATGCGCTGGCGGACCGCGCCTTGCGCATGATTGATGGTCAGCGTCAGGGCAGCGGCGGCAAGTTACGCTTCATGTTGTTGATGATGTTGTTGGCGGCCGCTATGGCCTCGCAGAACATTCTGCCCATCCATATCGCCTTCATCCCGCTGCTGATACCGCCGCTGCTGTTCGTCATGAACAAGCTGCAACTGGATCGCCGGCTGGCGGCCTGTGTCCTGACCTTCGGCCTGATTACCCCCTACATGTTCTTGCCGGTGGGCTTCGGTGTCATCTTCCTCAATGACATCCTGCTGGCCAATGTGCAGGACGGCGGGCTGGATACCAGCGGCATCAGCGTCATGCATGCCATGGCGCTACCGGCGCTGGGTATGGCGTTTGGCCTGGGTGTAGCTTTTTTCAACTATCGCAAACCGCGTAATTATGTCGGTGTGGAGATCGGCGCCAGCGGGCATGCACCGGAAAAAGCCGCTTACACACCCAAGACCCTGCTGGTTGCGCTGGTCGCGGTCATCACCGCTTTCGGCATCCAGCTGTGGTTGGATTCGATGATCATGGGCGCGCTGGCCGGTTTCATCGTATTCTCCTTATCCGGCGTGGTGCGCTGGCGTGAAGCGGATGACCTGTTCACCGAAGGCATGAAGATGATGGCGATGATCGGTTTCATCATGATCGCCGCCAACGGTTTTGCCGCGGTAATGCAGGCCACCGGCCATATCGAAAGCATGGTACTGACATCAGCTGAATACATCGGCGACAACAAGGCGCTGGCGGCGCTGCTGATGCTGATCGTTGGTCTGCTGATTACCCTGGGGATTGGCTCATCGTTCTCTACCGTGCCCATTATCGCCGCGATTTATGTACCGCTGGCCATGCAACTGGGCTTCAGCCCGCTGGCAATTATGTCACTGGTCGGTACCGCCGCCGCGCTGGGTGATGCGGGCTCGCCTGCCTCCGACTCCACCCTGGGGCCAACCGCCGGTTTGAATGTGGATGGGCAGCACAGCCATATCTGGGATACCGTGGTACCCACCTTCCTGCATTACAACCTGCCGTTGATTGCATTCGGCTGGGTTGCTGCGATGATTCTCTAGAAGCCCTGTGATGAATGGCTGCATGGACGCGGCCGTTTCAAGCTCTGCGTGTCACCGGCAGGCTGACCACCACTGCCAGCCCCCCCAGCTCGCTCTTCTCCAGCGTCAGCTCGCCACCGTAAACCTCCACCAGATCACCGACAATGGCCAAGCCAAGGCCGTGGCCTGTTACGCTTTCGTCCAGCCGAGTACCGCGCATCAATGCCTGTTTACGCTTCTGCTCCGGGATACCGGGGCCGTCATCCTGGATACGTAACTGCACCGTTTCAGGCGTTACCGTCCAATCCAGCTGAACCTGACTGACCGCCCATTTGCAGGCGTTATCCAGCAGATTACCCAGTAGCTCAAGCATATCTTCCCGCTCAAACGGCCATTGCTGGTCGGGTATCAGCGGCGGATGCACGATTTTCACCTGTTCGCCATGAATCTGCTGCAGCGAACCAATCAACCAGGGCAGATCCTGAGCAGGATGAAAGCGGTTACCGGAATGGCTTTCCGGCGCCAGCCTCGCTCGCTGCAATGCGCGCTCAAGTTGTCCACGCATCTCTCTGAGCTGCGTCTCAATGACGGGTCTGTCGGCTGGCCCAAATTCTTCTCTGGCCAGCAGACTTTCAACCACCGCAAGGGGGGTTTTCAGTCCGTGGCTGAGATCCCCTACCCCCTTTCGTGAGCGTTGGATGGTTTGATCGATCTGGGCGCCAAGATGATTGATCTCCCGTACCAGTGGCAGCAACTCCGTCGGCACAGCATCATTCAATATCAGGCGTTCTCCAGCTTGCCACTCAGCCAACTCCTGGCGGGCATGCCGAAGCGGATGCAGCGCGCGGCGCAAGAGCCATTGCTGGATAAGCAGACTGATCAGAACGGCAATGGCCCCCAATCCCCAGATCCAGTTCCGCGCCCGCTCGAATGCCAATAGCAGCGGCTGATAATCCAGTGCGACGCTGATATTCACTGCCTGCCCCAGCTTCTGAAAACGATCCGAGCGCACCAACAACTGCTGCCCCCCTGGCCCAGGCACCAGCGCGTTGGGTTGCTCCACCGACTGTGACGGCAAGCGCTGATCCCACAGGGAGCGGGAGCGCCAGCGATCCTCGCCGGCTTGAACGACAAAATAGCGCCCGGAAAAAGACCGCATATAATCGCCTCCGAGCCGCGCGGAATCCAGATAAAGGCCATCCGGCCCAGGGGTAAGGGCAGCCAACAGCGCGTCGGCCTCACGTTGCAGATCACTGCTCAGATAATCCCGCAACGCACGGTCAAACAGCCACACGGCGCCCTGCCCAACCAGCACCACAGTGGCCAGCAACACTATCAGCAGACCACCGCCGAGCTGGCGGTTGATCGATGTCATGTTGGCAGGCCCACCAGTACGTAGCCCTGACCACGGCGGGTTTCTATGGCCTGTTTGCCAAGTTTGCGACGCAGATGGTTGATTTGCACTTCAATCACGTTGGAGTCGCGTTCTGCTTCCTGATCATAGAGATGCTCCGCCAGACGCGCCTTGGAGACCAATTGCCCGGCGTGCAGCATGAAGCAACGCAACATACGGAATTCACTGGCGGATAATTGCACCGCATCCAGTCCCGGACCGGATACCTGCTGGCTGACCTCATCCAGAACCAGACCGGCAGCCCGCAACAGTTGCTGGGGTTCGCGGCCATGGCTGCGCCGCAACAGCGCTTGAATACGCAACAGCAGTTCCTCGGGATGGAACGGCTTGCCGAGATAGTCATCAGCGCCGGCGCGCAGCCCCTCTACCCGCTCAGACCAACTGCCGCGGGCGGTCAGTACCAACACCGGGATAGTCAGCCCCTGGGCACGCCAGGCCTGCAATACTTCCAATCCACCACGACCCGGCAAGCCCAGATCCAACACACAGAGGTCATAATGTTCCTGCTCGGCCAACAGTTGAACGTCCCGACCGTCCGTTCGCCAATCCACGACATACCCAGCCTGCCGCAGGCTCTGTATCAGGCTATCAGCGAGGGCAACATTGTCCTCGGCGAGCAAAACACGCATTAATCATCCTCATCCCTGTCCACATCCAGCAGTGCGCCGGTGGTGGCATCATACTCCAGATCGATGACACTCCGATCCCGGGTAACTATTTCCAACTCATAGATATAACGACCGTCGTCGCGCTCCAACTCCGCCTCCAGAAAACGGCCGGGAAAGCGGCGCAGGGCGTCGTCAATGAAGGACTGCAAGGGCAGGATACGCCCCTGCTCAGTCAACCGCAGCGCTTCATCGTGATCAATTTCATCACTCATGAGCGGTGCAGCCCAGCCCAGTGTCAGCCCAATACACAACCAGCCGCACAAGGCGGCTGGTTTCCGGCTGAAGAGCGATTTAGTCATCCTGCTCTGTCTTGATGACTTCGCCGGTGGCAGCGTTCAAGGTGATATCCCAATCGGTACCGTCCTCGGTACGGATATCCAACTTGTACTCGTAGCGACCGTCATCACGCTCCAGATCCCGATCGGTAATCTGGCCGGGCTTGATTGCCAGTGCCTTTTCCTCCAGGCTCTCCAACGATTGGATGGTGCCTTGTTCTACCAATTTGGCTGCTTCTTCCTTATTGATATCATCATCGGCAAAAGCCACAGTCGACCCCATACCCAGAAGCGCAGCGCAAGACAGTGCAATAAATTTTTTCATATCATGTAACTCCGTTGTTTGAACACGATTGCATGGTAGACACAGAAGCTTAATTCAGGCTTAAAACTTCCTGAATCCAACCTTAAGACAACGGGATTTGCCGTTCTGCTCTGGGAAACTTATGGTCGCTATTCATATTGCCGAACCCGCATTGACGATACGCGCCGGAAGCCGCGCGCTGAAACATATTCGCGACACCGGCTTGCAGCCGACCGATATTTATCTTATTCCGGGTGCCGCAGGCGGCCCCAAGGCGCTGGGCATTCAGGGGCTGGATATAGCCCTGTTCGGCCATTGGCTTCCTCAAACAGCACAGCCGCGCAGTCTGATTGGCGCATCCATTGGCAGTTGGCGCTTCGCCAGCGTATGTATGCCGGATCCGGTTGCCGGGTTGCAACGTCTGGGCGAGCTCTATACCACCCAGCGCTTTCCAAAGGGCATCAGCGTGGCCGAAATCAGCCTCCGCTGCGCGCGCATGCTTGATGAGTTATTGGACGGTCAGGACGCACAGATCCTCAACAGCGCCTTGTACCACCTGCATATCATGGTAGTGAAATCACTTGGCTCATTGCAGCATGACCATCCACGCCAATTGGGGCTGGGATTGGGCGGTGTGATGGGTTCCAACCTGCTCGGGCGTCGCCATCTCAAGCGCTGGTTTGAGCGAGTAATCATCCATGATCAACGTCTGCGCCCTCCGCTTGCCGAACTGGATGATTTCATTACCAGCTACGTGCCGCTCAGCATGGACAACCTGCGCCCTGCTCTGCTGGCGTCCGGCTCCATTCCCATGGTGATGGAAGCCGTTAGAGACATCCCCGGAGCCAGCCAGGGTGTTTACCGGGACGGCGGTTTGCTTGATTATCATCTGGATCTGCCCTGGCGTGCGCCGGGTGTCGTATTGTACCCGCACTTTATCGACCGTGTGGTACCCGGCTGGTTTGACAAGGCACTCCCCTGGCGCAAGGCCAACCCCACCCAGATTGGCGATGTGTTGCTGCTGGCACCTTCTCCCGGTTACCTGGCTCGCCTGCCCTACGGCAAGTTGCCGGACCGGCGTGACTATCGTCGATTCATCAATGATGACGCGGGCCGCGAACGGTATTGGCGCCGAGCCATGTCGGAAAGTCAGCGGATGGGGGATGAGTTTCTGGAACTGGTCAGCAAGGGAACGCTACAACAGCGGGTACAGCCCATGTGATAGGGGTCAGTGGTCAAGCACTCGGCGAGCGCTGTCAAAACTGCGCTGCCAGTAGCTGGCCTGCAGATCATCAATGCGTACACGCCCCCCCGTACTGGGGGCATGCAGGAAACGTCCCTCGCCCACATAGATGCCGGCATGATCCACGCGTTTACCCTGAGTCGAGAACAGAACAAGGTCGCCCGGTCGCAGGGCATCGGTCGGCGCGGCGTGAGGCAGCTGGCTCAATTCAGCTGTAGTGCGGGGCAACCGCATACCGGCGGTTTCACGAAATACATAATTGATCAGCCCGCTACAATCGAATCCGGTCTCCGGCGAACTTCCGCCCCAGCGGTAAGGTGTACCTATCAGACTGAAGGCATGAAATAGAAGATCATCGTGGCCCGCCGGTGTGGCAGCGGGTGGTGCAGCAGGCGGCGTAATGGATGCGACAGTATTCTGCGGTGCGCTCGCACACCCGGCCAGCGTAGCCAGCATCAGAATCAGCAGCGGAAGAAGCAGGCGCATCGGAAGACCCCGACAAAGAGACCCGTTAACCTTGCCCGCTCAAGAGGTTAAGGTCAAGTGCTGAGGTAGAACCCGAGACTGTGTACATAACTTAATGATTAACGGTGAAAGCCAGCATCGCGGATAACTGACTCAGCGGTCGGCCGCTCTGTTCAGCCAGGCGATTGAATCCTGCCTGAACTGCGGCGAGGTCGCGCTGGCTGGTAGCCGTCGGTCTGTCCAGCACACCCATCGCGGTCAGAGCGGTCAGCACATCGAGGGTAGTGACGAAGGTGTCCTTGCCCACCATGCGCAGAAACCGCGGCACCGACAGGCCGCCCAACTGATTGCCTCGCTTGGCCAGCAAGCGCCATAGCCCGACGATGTCCTGGCTTGGCCAATCGGCTATCAGCGCGCCCATGCTGCCGTACTCGTGGCTTAGATCCAGCACCATCTGCGCGTTGCGCGGCACGCTGCGCAATTTGGCCAGATGACGAATCAGGCGTTTATCCTGCATGAGCCGCTCAATATGCTCTGCGCTCATGAGCACGACCTTGTTCGGGTCAAAGCCAAAGAATACGTCTTCAAAAGCCGGCCAGCGCGCATCGACCACGCTGTGCTTGAGGCCCGCACGGAACACGCGTAACGCGATCATGGACAGGTAGCGATCATCCGTCATGACGCGCAATTGGTCTGCGCTGCGGGTCACCGGCAAGCGCGCCTCCAGTGCCTCGCGGGAACCGAATCGGTTCAGACAATATTCATCCAGCCATTGGTAGTCGCGCATCGGCTTGTGATCCGCCTCAGAGATTCATTATATCGACAAAGCGTGGCGCGGCCTTGTCGTCAATCTTCAGGCTGGCAAAGTCAAACAGGCTGGTATCCGCCAGCTGCGAAGGCTGCACGTGGCGCAGGGAGCGGAAGATATTATCCACACGTCCGGGGGTCTCACGCTCCCAACTGCGCAGCATGTCCTTGACCACCTGACGCTGCAGATTTTCCTGGGAGCCACACAGGTTGCAGGGAATGATCGGGAACTCACGCAGCTCGGAATAGGCTTCGATATCCTTCTCGTTACAGTACGCCAGCGGACGAATGACCACGTTGCGCCCGTCATCGGCACGGAGTTTTGGCGGCATGGCCTTCAGATTGCCGCCGTAGAACATGTTGAGAAAGAAGGTTTCGACAATGTCGTCCCGATGGTGCCCCAAGGCCATTTTGGTCGCGCCGATTTCATCCGCAAAGGTATACAGATTACCCCGCCGCAGTCGTGAGCACAGGGAGCAGGTGATCTTGCCTTCGGGTACCTTCTCCTTGACGATGGAATAGGTATCGCGCTCAAGAATATGGTAGTTGATGCCCAACTCATCCAGATACCTGGGCAATACATCCTCAGGAAAGCCGGGCTGCTTCTGATCCATATTCACCGCGACAAGATCAAAACGGATGGGCGCGACTTTCTGCAAATGGAGCAGCATGTCCAGCATGGTGTAGCTGTCCTTGCCTCCGGACAGGCAGACCATGATGCGGTCACCGTCCTCGATCATGTTGTAATCGGTAACCGCTTCCGCGGTCAGACGACGCAGACGTTTTTGCAGTTTGTTCTGATTGACGCTAAGGCTGGACATGGCGGTAGAAACCCGGGACTCTCAAAACCCCGCATTCTACCGATAATCGTGCAATAGAAGAACCTGCACCCGTCATCACAGATCCATTGCAGATCCGCGATAACGGGGTGCCCAGCTTAACGCAGGTAAATAGGCCCGATGCCAAGCCCCCAGAAAATGACTGCGGTAGCCATCATCCCGACCAGCACCACCAGCCCGACAGCAAGAATGGAACTGGAGAACAGGAAGCCCTCCTCTGTGGGGATGTTCATGAAGATCGGAATACCTTGGTAAAGCAGATATACCGTGTAGCAGATCGCACCCGTGCCGATGAGCATCGCCAGCCACAGATTGGGGTAGAGCGCCGCAACACCAGCAAGAAACAGCGGTGTAGCGGTGTACGCCGCGAAGATGACGCACTCACTGAGCGTTGGACTGGAATCGTAGGTTCGGGACATCCAGTGAATGAAGGCGCCCATGACCGCCACACCAGCCAGCATCGCCAACCAGGTAAGCACTGTCATCTGCAACGCACTGGCCTGCGTCAGTTTGACCGGCTCAAGCGTACCGATAGTCCAGCCCACCTGAGTGGTGCCTATATAAGCCGATATCGCTGGTATGGCCGCAAGCACCAGAATGTGCGCGAGATACACCGGGCCCAGTGAGCTTTCACCGGCCTTGATCGTTCGCCACGCCTTATCTGGATTGATAAAAAGCCCCACAACGTTCTGGATCATGGTCTGACCTCCTGATTATTTTTTTGGTCAATGCACTTGCCCGATCACCACTGCGACATCCTGTCGCAACTGCTGTACTTGACTATAGTCAAATTCAAGCAGTGCCTGCTCATGCTATTAGAGTGATTCGCAGTTTTGGTTTCGTTACTGATAGCGAATACGCATTAGCTTCGGCTCGCCAGCGCGAACCGACATGAAAATGTCACCGCCCCGCCATCGAACCATAACCGACATGTCACGTTATCCGCGTATCCCTGAGCCACTCCATTTTTGTGTAAGGAATACACGCATGAGCAAGTGGTTCACAGTCAGTGCATTGGCGGCATCGGTCGCGCTCAGCGGTTGCCTGGGTAGTAGCAGCAGTAGCAGCGATAACGGCGAGTCCGCTATCCCTGAACCGGTGATGAAAAACATCGAACTGAGCCTGCTCGGCCGCTATTCAAGCGATCAGTACGAGGTCAGCGCTGCGGAGATACCAGCGTTTGATCCGATCAATAAGCGCATTTTCATCGTCAATGCTCAGTCCGGTGCGGTTGATGTGCTGGATGCAGCTGATCCCGCCAATCCAGTATTCATTGAGTCGCTGGCCACAGCCATCCCCGGCGCAACGATCAACAGCGTCGCGTGGCACGATGGACTGATCGCCGTAGCGGTGGAAGCCTCTCCCAAAACGGCCCGCGGCACGGTCGAGCTGTATGACGCCAGCACCCTGACATTGCTGGACAGTGCTCTGGTAGGCGCCCTGCCCGACATGGTTACCTTCACTCCCGACGGTCAGTATGTGCTCATCGCCAACGAAGGCGAGCCCAGTGATGATTATTCGGTCGATCCTGAAGGCTCCGTCAGCGTTGTGCAGGTACTGGCCGACCGTTCCGGCTTTGGTACCAATCGCACCGCCGGTTTCACAGCCTTTGAAGCAGAAAAGCAGAACCTCATCAAAAAGGGCGTGCGCATCTATGGCCCTGCGGATAACAATCTGACCTACGGGCACGCCAATATCACCAGTGTTGCCAAGGACATGGAGCCGGAGTACATCACCGTCTCGGAAGACGGAGCCACTGCCTGGGTAACGCTGCAGGAGAACAATGCTCTGGCCAAGCTGGATATCGCCAGCGCCACCATCAACGACATCCTGCCGCTGGGCTATAAGGATTACGGCTTGGAAGGCAATACCATCGACGCCAGCGATGAAGATGGCCCCAAAGGCACACCGCTGCTCAACTTCCAGCAATGGCCCGGCGTTGTTGGCATGTACCATCCTGACGCCATCACCAGCTACACCGTGGATGGCAAGACCTATATCGTATCGGCCAACGAAGGTGATGCTCGTGCCTGGGGCGAGGACGACGATAGCTATTGGGGCGCCGATGACAGCCTACCCGGCGATCGCAGCAAAGGCTTTGTCGAGGAAATCCGGTTAAAGCATCTGGTTCATCACAATGGCTTTGAACGCCGCTTTGCTGATGACATGCCCCCGCAGCTATATGACCTGGCTGTAGGTGCGGTACTGGATCCAGCGGTCTTTGGTTACTGCGGCGCAGGTCTGAACCTTGCCAAGCAAGCCGGTGCCTGTCGGGAAGACGAAGCCGACTCCGCAACCAATGGCGGCCTGGGTCGTTTGAATGTCAGCTGGATACAGGGTTACCAAACCCACCCCGACGGCAGCCCGGTCTACCATGATGCTGCCGGCAACCCGACTCCAGGTGCTGACGCGGATACCGGATATCTGATGTACCACACGTTGTACTCCTATGGCGCACGTTCCTTCTCGATCTGGGATGAGGATGGCACACTGGTATGGGATTCCGGTGATTTCCTCGAGAAATTCCTCGCCGGCCAGACTGAGTTTGATTGCGGACTGGGGCAGGATCGCGCTATTCCTTGCATTGACTACTTCAACTCCGGCCATGACGAAGGTAACGCCTTCGACAGCCGGAGCGATGCCAAGGGCCCTGAGCCGGAAGGTATTACTGTTGGCCGCATCGGCGCACAAACCTTTGCCTTCATCGGGCTGGAGCGCATGGGCGGCGTCATGGTGTTCGATATCACCGACCCAATGGCACCGGCGTTTCAGGATTACCTGAACACCCGTGAGAACTGGGTTGACGAGCCGGAAGAGCTTGCTGCTGCCGGTCGCCTGCAGGAAGTCGGTGATCTTGGCCCGGAAGGCCTCGCCTTCATCAGTGCCGAAGACTCACCCAATGGCGAGCCGTTGTTGATTGTCGGGAACGAAGTCAGCGGTACCACGGCGGTATTCCAGATAAACCAGAGCGATCGTCTCTGACCAATCAGCGGGCGGTATCCTCACCGCCCGCTTCCTCCGAGCCGGATACGCTCTCCGGCTCAACCTCATCGCTCACCTCTGCTTACCGTTCCGTTTGGTGCGGCAATCCCGGCCAACGATGCGCTGGTGGTAATCACAATTCGGAGCATGCAGAGCCTCTGACGACGGCCACCGATACAGTCCAGGCTATATCAGGACTCCACCTCTCGCCAATCCGAGTAGCAAAGCCTTACACTCGGATAGATGCTGAACTTCTGTTATGAGGACTGCCACATGCCTGAAAGACACCTGTTGATTGTTGCCCATGCGCCCTCTGAGAACACACGCAAACTATGTGATGCTGCCTTGCGCGGCGCTGCTGCGCCGAGTATCGAAAGCGTGGCTGCCCGTTGGGTCGCCCCTCTGGAAGCGACACCCGAAGATGTTATCCGGGCCGATGCGATCATCCTCGGCACCACGGAAAACCTCGGCTATATGAGCGGTGCGCTCAAGGATTTTTTTGATCGCTGCTACTACCCGGTACTGGAAGTGAAGCAGGGATTACCCTGCGCGCTGTACATCCGAGCGGGGCACGATGGCACCGGTACGCGTCGGGCAATCGAGACCATAGTGACCGGCCTGCGCTGGAATTGGGCGCAGGATCCTCTGGTGTTGCGCGGCGAGTGGCAGCCCCGGTTCGAGGAGGACGTGGAAGAGCTGGGTTTGTATATGGCAGCCGGTCTGGATAGTGGGATATTTTAACCGCAGCCCTTATAATGCCGCATGGATCAGATTCTGCATCGATTGGAACAGTGCTACCGGCTCGCCGAGCAGCACTTCGCCCGACCATTTGAACGCCCACAGGTAAGACTGGATCTACGCGGCCAGAAGGCAGGCGTTGCCTATCTGCATCGCAACCTGCTGCGTTTCAATGCGCAACTGTACCGGGAGAATCAGGAGGATTTCCTGCGCCAGACTGTTGCCCACGAAGTCGCTCATCTACTGGCCCAGGCACTCTACGGCAACCGCATTCGCCCCCATGGTCGAGAATGGCAGGCGCTGATGACCGGCCTGTTCGAGCTGCCGGCCCAGCGTTGTCATGATTACCAGGTGCCGCAACGGCGCGCCACCCACTATCTGTACCGCTGTGGCTGCCCGGAAGGTATTCCCTTCAGCGCGCAACGCCATGCGCTGGTGCGCCGAGGCCGGCGTTACTCCTGTCGCCGCTGCGGCGACAGGCTGCATTTTACCGGTGAGCAACGCCGTATCGGCTAATCCCCGTCATGCGCAGAAATCACCTGGCGCGCCCGATGCAGGTTATTGATATAGGCTTGCAGTGAATACCCCAGCCGCTCCTGCAGAGCGGCCGCCCAGGCGTGCATCTGCGGCCGATCAAGCGACAGGGGCGGATCTCCAACTGCCGGTACGAACAGGATGATATTGCCCTCTTCTACCTGCACTTGCAGGAACTGATCACCAAACAGATCACCCAGCATCGCCGCTGCGTAGGGCAAGCCGGTATCGCCCATCTGCCATTGGTTGATCACCAACACACCGCCGGGGCGCAGCGCCCGTTGGCACTTGCGGAAAAAATCCGCTTGCAGCTGCAAGCGCGACAGTCCACCTTCCATATACAGATCGACAAAGAGCAGATCACAGCTGGCAGGGGCGGTACTGATGTATTGCTCTGCACAACCTATTCGCACCTGCAGGCGAGGATCGTCCGACAAGCCAAGCCAATGCCGTGCCAGCGCCAGCACCTCAGCCCGCAGCTCCACCACTGTTACGCGGCCGGGGTCGAAATGTTTCACCAGGCTATTGGCCAGTGCGCCACCACCGAGCCCCAACAGCGTCATGTCGGGACGCGCCTGCACCCAGAAAGCGCCCAGCAGCATGGCCCGTGTATAGTCATACTCCAGCCAGGCAGGATCGGCAGAGAAAATGCAGCTCTGCTCGGTCAACTCGCCAAAATACAAGAACCGATAACCCTCACGGTTCTCGGTAATACGCAGCGTGCCGTAGTCATCCCTGCGCCGCTCCAGCAGGGTTTCCTGTCCAGCCATGAATAATTTTCCCAATAAAGCCCTGAACCAGGACATGAATCACCTGTGCCTGTACCTAGCCCATCATTGTGGAGCAAATCGTCAGCTTCGTCATGCATGCTCCAAAGACCATGCCGCATACCCCATTCGCTTGAGCCAACCCCATCCGAGCGCGCATAATGCCCAGCCTTCGATGCTTCACAGGCTGCCATCATGTTCCGCTGGTTTGAACAACGTCTCGATCCCTTTCCTGCCGAAGAGCCGACGCAGCCACCGCGCACCCTCGTTGCCTTCTGTCTGCATTACACTCGGGGTTCCTGGCCTTACCTGATCACCGCCGCCTTGCTGATGGCAGCTATCGCCATTACCGAGGTCTGGCTGTTCAGTTTTCTGGGCAATATCGTTGATTGGCTATCGGATCAGGACCGCAGCACGTTCGTGCAGAACGAAGGTTGGAAACTCACTGGCATGTTCCTGGTCGTTATGGGACTGCTGCCACTGCTGATTCTTTCCAACTCGCTGTTCAGTTTTCAGACGCTGATGGGCAACTATCCCATGCGCATCCGCTGGCTGGTACACCGTTACCTGCTGCGCCAGTCCATGTCCTTCTATCAGGATGAATTTGCTGGCCGCATTGCGACCAAGCTGATGCAAACTGCGCTGGCGGTGCGCGAGTGCGTCATCAAACTGATCGATGTACTTAATTACGTCGTGGTGTATTTCCTCGGCACCCTGATGGTGGTCGGTCTGGCCGACTGGCGGTTGATCCTGCCGCTATTAGGCTGGGCAATAAGTTATGCACTGATGATGCGGCACTTCATACCGCGCCTTGGCAGGGTTGCCGAACAACAGGCCGACGCTCGATCGATCATGACCGGCAGCATTGTCGATAGTTATACCAACATTCAGACCGTCAAACTCTTCTCCCACGCCCAGCGCGAGGCGCGACATGCCCGTGAAGGCATGACCGAGTTCATGGAGACGGTATATCGACAGATGCGACTGGTAACCCTGGTCAACCTGTCGCTGTATGTGCTCAATGGGATCCTGCTGAGTAGCGTGACCGGCCTGGCGCTATGGCTCTGGCTGCAGGAAAGCATTGGCGTTGGCGCGGTTGCCGTTGCCGTTGGCCTGGTTCTCCGTCTGTGGGGCATGTCCCAATGGATCATGTGGGAAATCTCTGCCCTGTTCGAGAACATCGGCACCGTGCAGGACGGCATTCAATCCATATCCCGCCAGCAGGCAGTCATTGATAAGCCCGACGCTGCGCCGCTGCGCGTAACCCGGGGCGACATCCGCTTCGAGCAGGTCAGCTTTCACTATGGTAAGGGCCACGGAGTTATCGAGGATCTGAATCTGCACATCCGTCCGGGTGAAAAGATCGGTCTGGTGGGTCGCTCCGGCGCCGGCAAATCGACGCTGGTTAACCTGCTGCTGCGTTTTTATGATGTGGAGCACGGGCAGGTGCTGATCGACGGGCAGAATATTGCTGCAGTCAGCCAGGACTCCCTGCGTCAGCACATCGGCATGGTCACGCAGGACACTTCGCTGCTGCACCGATCCGTACGCGACAACATCTTATATGGCCGTCCGGATGCAACAGAAGATCTGGTGCTGCGGGCAGCGCGCAATGCCCACGCCGATGGGTTCATCCCGGAACTGACCGATGCCCGAGGCCGCACGGGTTACGACGCCCATGTAGGTGAGCGCGGCGTGAAGTTGTCTGGCGGGCAGCGACAGCGTATTGCTATCGCCCGGGTCATGCTCAAGGATGCACCCATCCTGATCCTGGATGAGGCCACCTCGGCACTGGACTCGGAAGTCGAGGCTGCTATCCAGGAAAACCTCAACCAACTGATGCTTGGCAAGACCGTCATCGCCATCGCCCACCGCCTTTCCACTATCGCTGAAATGGATCGACTGATCGTCATGGATGAGGGGCGAATTGTGGAGGATGGCAGCCACGCAGAATTGATCAGCCGCGGCGGTTTGTATGCCCAACTGTGGGCGCGTCAGTCAGGTGGTTTTCTGGGCGAGTGACCATGATTGCCCTGAGACGTCCTGCGCACAGGACGTCTCAGGGCATCTGTCTCCTCATTCCGGGTGCGTTCTCACGCGTCGTTATATACTCTGATCTTCATCGATCATCTCTCTCAGTACGTAATGCAGAATGCCTCCCGCCTTGAAGTAATCCACTTCATTACGCGTATCAATCCGGCATAGCACTTCAAACTCCAGTGGCTCGCCATTATCCCGGTGCGCGACAACCTTGAGTATCTGCCCGGGCATGATCTGGTCGTTGATACCGGGAATATCCAACAGTTCATGCCCACTCAACTGCAGCGTTGCTGCGCTCTGCCCCCGGGTAAATTGCAATGGCAGCACACCCATACCCACCAGATTGGAGCGGTGGATACGCTCGAAGCTCTCAGCAATGACCGCTTTGACCCCCAGCAGATTGGTGCCTTTGGCGGCCCAGTCCCGACTGGAGCCGGTGCCATACTCCTTGCCTGCCAGCACCACCAGCGGCACGCCCTGCGCCTGATAGCGCATCGCAGCATCATAAATGGACATGCATTCACCGCTGGGCACGTGAATGGTCAAGCCGCCCTCCTCCCCGCCCATCATCCGGTTACGAATACGGATGTTGGCAAAGGTGCCACGCATCATGACCTCATGATTACCCCGCCGCGAGCCGTAGGAGTTGAAATCCTCCGGACTTACGCCGAGCCGCTGGAGATACTCCCCTGCGGGAGAGCTGGATTTGATATTGCCCGCTGGGGAGATGTGATCCGTGGTGATCGAGTCGCCAAAGACCGCCAGTACACGAGCGCGTTCGATGGGCTTGAGTGGCTGCAGCGGTTTATCAATATCAGCAAAGTACGGCGGATTCTGTACATAGGTCGAGTGACTGTCCCAGGCATAGGTATAACCTCCGCTGGTAGCAATCGACCGCCAGTGTTCATCCCCGGTGAACACATCAGCATAGCGGCTGCGGAACATGTGATCCTCAACCAGGGCTACTGCCGCCGCGATCTCACTGTTACTGGGCCATAGATCGCGCAGGAAGGCCGGTTTGTTATCCCGATCCAACCCGAGCGGCTCCTCCAGCAAGTTGATTCGGCTATCTCCGGCCAGGGCATAGGCCACTACCAGCGGCGGCGAGGCCAGCCAGTTGGCTTTCACCTGCTGATGGATACGCCCTTCGAAATTCCGGTTGCCGGATAACACCGCCGAGACGACCAGGTCGTGCTCGCTGATCGCCTGGCTGACCGGTTCCGGTAGCGGCCCGGAGTTACCGATACAGGTAGTACAACCGTAGCCAACAAGGTTGAAGCCCAGCTGATCCAGATAGGTCATCAGTCCGGCCTTCTGCAGGTAATCGGTAACCACCTTGGAGCCCGGAGCCAGCGATGATTTAACCCAGGGTTTACGCTGGATACCCCGTTCCACGGCGTTCCTGGCCAGCAATCCCGCCGCCATCATCACACTGGGGTTCGAGGTATTGGTGCAGGAGGTGATGGCCGCTATGACCACGGCACCGTTGTTGAGCACATGCTCCTTGCCCTCCAACATGACACGCACATCACCACAGGTTCCGCCCACCGCAGTACCGCCGCCACCCTCGCTTTCCAGCCGCTCCACCTCTGTGGCCGGCAGGGATAACTGCGACGCCAGAAAGGTCTCAAACGCGGCAGGAACATCCCCCAGAGACACCCGATCCTGAGGCCGCCGCGGCCCAGCCAGACTCGGCCCTACTTCAGTCATATCCAGATGCAAGGTGTCAGAAAACACCGGCTCGTGCCCCGGCTCACGCCACATGCCCTGCGCTTTGCTGTAGGCTTCCACCCGCGCTACAACGTCGGCAGGCCTCCCGGTCAGGCGCAGATAAGCGAGGGTAATTTCATCCACCGGGAAGAAGCCGCAAGTGGCACCGTACTCTGGCGCCATATTGGCAATGGTTGCCCGGTCGGCCAACGGCAGATCGGCCAGACCATCCCCATAAAATTCCACGAATTTACCGACCACGCCTCGCTCGCGCAGCATTTGCGTGACCGTCAGCACCAGGTCGGTGGCGGTCATGCCTTCGCGCAACTTGCCGGTCAATTTGAAACCAACCACCTCTGGAATCAGCATGGATACCGGCTGCCCCAGCATCGCCGCTTCCGCCTCAATACCACCTACGCCCCACCCCAGCACCCCAAGGCCATTGATCATGGTGGTATGCGAATCGGTGCCCACCAACGTGTCGGGATAAGCCCAATGCTCGCCTGCGATCTGCTCCGCCCAGACACTCTGGGCCAGGTACTCCAGGTTCACCTGATGACAGATGCCCGTACCCGGTGGCACTACCCGGAAATTATTGAAGGCATTCTGCCCCCAGCGCAGAAAGGCGTAGCGCTCGCCGTTGCGCTTGATTTCCATGGCAACGTTGTCAGCAAAGGACGCCGGATCACCAAAGTGATCGACCATGACCGAATGATCAATCACCAGATCCACCGGCGACAGCGGATTGATACGCTGCGGATCGCCTCCGGCGCGTGCCACAGCATCTCGCATCGCGGCCAGATCCACCACCGCAGGCACACCGGTAAAGTCCTGCATCAGCACCCTGGCGGGTCTGAACTGGATCTCACGATCCGAGCGGCGGTCAATCAACCAATCCACCATCGCCTGAATATCATCACGCGTTACCGTAACGCCGTCTTCGTAACGCAATAGATTTTCCAGCAGTACCTTGAGCGACACCGGCAGCCGCTGAATATCTCCCAGCCGCGCGGCAGCAAGGGACAACGAGTGATACCGGTACGTATAATTGCCGACCTGTAAATTGCTCGAGGTTTGCAAACTGTCTATGGATGACATCTCGCGGCTCCTGTGGTGTTTTTAATCCACATGATAAGTAGGGTTCAAGGATTCGACAGTCATGCCGATACCTCCAGCATAGTCCACTCGCACCCCATGTTCAGGGATGTCATATGCGTAAGAATCTTCCGGTAACACAGAAAGAAGTCGTATTAAGCGATAAACAGCGGCTGATCACAGCGACCAACCTGAAAGGTGTTATCACCTACTGCAATGATGATTTCGTTGAGGTATCCGGCTTTTCGCGCGAGGAATTGCTCGGTCAGGCCCACAACCTGGTTCGTCATCCAGATGTCCCGCCGGCGGTGTACTCCCACCTGTGGGAGTATCTCAAGAAAGGCCGTAGCTGGATGGGAGTGGTCAAGAACCGCTGCAAGAACGGCGACCATTACTGGGTCAATGCCTACATCACCCCCATCCGCCAAGGCGACGAGATTGTGGGTTTTGAATCGGTGCGCATCAAGGCCTCTGCCGAGGAGATCACCCGTACCTCTGCGTTCTATCAGCGCTTACACAACTCCAGGACCATCCCCGTCAATTGGGGCAGGCAGGCATTTGCCATGGCACCCGGCAGTCTGTGCTGCCTGCTCGGCGGCCTCGGCATTTATGCGCTGGGCCCCCTGGGATTGATTCCCGCTCTGGCACTCGCCGCGCCGATCGGAGTGCTGCTGCAATATCATCGCGATCGCCGACTGGTTGAGATGTTTGGCGATACCAAGAACAGCATTGACGACCCTTTGCTCGCGCAGATGTACACCGACCAGCAAGGCCCCCTCGGTCGGCTGGAAATGACGCTTTACAGTCATGAGGCAAAGTTGCGCACCTGCATCACCCGGGTGGCGGATTTCACCGAACAGTTGCGCCAACAGGCGATACACAGCAGTGCATTGTCACACCAGTCGAGCGAACAGCTGGAACGCCAGCGGGCAGAAACCGATATGGTGGCTACCGCCATCAACGAAATGTCGGCGGCCAGTATGGAAGTGGCCGGTAACGTCACATTGACTGCAGAAGCTACGCAGACTGCCAATCAGCACGCAGAACAGGGTAAGCATGTTGCTTCTCTGGCTCGCGAGGCCATAGAAATACTTTCTGATTCGGTCAGCTCCGCCGCCACCGCTGCCACTCAACTGGCCAGCGACGCCCAGGAGATCGGCACCGTGGTGGATGTCATCAGAGGTATCGCCGAGCAGACCAACCTGCTGGCCCTGAACGCAGCCATCGAAGCCGCCCGCGCTGGCGAACAGGGTCGCGGCTTCGCCGTGGTTGCCGACGAAGTGCGGGCCTTGGCCAAACGCACCGCGGATTCCACCGAACAGATTCACCGCCTGATCGACAACCTCCAACAAGCGACGGCACGCACCCTCAGCACCATGCGCACCGGCAAGGAGCAGGCCGACAAAGGCGTGGCGCATGTAATCGAAGCCGATGAGGCTCTGGACACCATCCGCGAAGCAATATGCCGGGTTACGGCCATGGGTGAACAGATCGCCAGCGCAGCGGAAGAACAGAGTGCCGTCGCCGAGGAGATAAACCGTAACATCAGCAACATTGCGCTCCTGTCGGATCAGACTGCTACCCAAGCACAGCAGAATGCAAAGCTCAGCGAAGCGCTGGCATACACTGCCAACAGCCAAAGCGAGCTGGTAGCCCGTTTCAGCCATTGAGCGCAGGATGGCGAGGATGAATATTGCTGAGGATCGCTCGTAGATACTGCGCCTTCCTGTAGCAAAGTGGCGGCTATCCATGCCGAATAACGCACGGATTACGCTGTAATTTCTGTTATACGGATGCATAGCCGGTGATAAAATACCGGCCTCGCATCCGGCAACAGGAAACCACAATATGTGCGGAATCGTCGGCGCTATCGCCCAGCGCAATATCACCCCCATTCTGCTTGAAGGTCTGCGTCGCCTGGAATATCGCGGTTATGATTCAGCTGGCGTTGCTGTCATGACAGCCAGCCAGCAGATTCAACGGGTTCGTGCGACAGGCAAGGTCGCAGAGCTGGAAAAGGCGCTTAGCCTTGACCCTGCTTCTGGCGCGCTCGGCATTGCCCACACCCGCTGGGCCACCCACGGCAAGCCGGCTGAACACAATGCCCACCCGCATGTGTCCGAAAAGCTGGCCATTGTTCACAACGGCATCATCGAGAATCACGCAGCACTGCGCAGCAGGTTATCCGAGCAGGGCTATGTTTTTACTTCCGAGACCGACACCGAAGTGGTTGCGCATCTGATTGCCCGACACTATCACCAGCTGAAAGATCTGCTGAGCGCCTTTCGCGCCACATTGGCTGAATTGCGCGGTGCCTATGCGCTAGCCCTGATCCATGAGGACGAACCGCAAACGCTGTATTGCGCCCGCATGGGCAGCCCACTGGTCATCGGTGAAGGCAGTGATGAACATTACCTGGCATCCGATCCTCTGGCCCTGCTGCAGGTAACTGACCGTTTCCGCTATCTGGAAGAAGGCGACCACGCACGCCTGTCGTATGCCCAATGCAGCGTCTGGGACGCATCAGGCCAGACGGTTGAGCGGCCCGTTCAGCGTTATGAACACGCCGCCCTGAATCTGGACAAGGGACAGTATCGTCACTTCATGCTCAAGGAAATTTTCGAGCAGCCCGAGGCTATCAGTAACACACTCAGCGGTACCCTGGGTCAAGATCATGTCCTGACTGCGGTTCTCGGACCCGAGGCAGAAACCCGCCTTGCTGATATTCGCAACATCCACATTGTAGCCTGCGGTACCAGTTACCATGCCGGTCTGGTTGCGCGCTATTGGATCGAGTCTCAGGTCGGCCTGCCCTGCCAAGTGGAGGTGGCCAGCGAATACCGTTACCGTACCGTGGTGGTGCCCGCCGATACACTGTTGATCGCTCTTTCCCAGTCCGGAGAAACTGCTGATACCCTCGCAGCGCTGCGCTTTGCAAAGAACGAAGGCTATCTTGCCAGTCTGGCCATCTGCAACGTGGCTGGCAGCTCCCTGGTGCGGGAGGCTGACTGGCGCCTGCTCACGCATGCCGGGCCAGAAATCGGCGTCGCCTCGACCAAGGCGTTTACCACCCAATTGGTAGCCCTGCTCTGGTTGACCACCGCCCTACTGCAGGCACGTGGAGGCCAGGCAAACCAGGTAGCGTCAAATGTCGCGGCGTTGCGCACACTGCCAGCACTGGCCAGCAAGGTACTGGCACTGGAGCCCGCCATTACCCGCCTGGCCGAACGCTTTGCCAATAAACACCACGCGCTTTTCCTCGGCCGCGGCCCCCACTACCCTATCGCCATGGAAGGGGCGCTCAAACTCAAGGAAATATCCTACATCCATGCCGAAGCCTATGCGGCAGGAGAGCTCAAACACGGGCCTCTCGCGCTGGTGGATGAGGACATGCCGGTGGTCAGCGTCGCGCCCGGTGATAGCCTGCTGGAAAAGCTCAAATCCAATCTGCAAGAAGTGCGCGCCCGCGGCGGCCAGCTGATTACCTTCGCCTGCGAAACCATTGAGCCTGACGGTGATGACAGCGATACCATCAGCCTGCCGCAGATTGAGGACATCATTTCCCCTATCCTCTACACCATTCCATTGCAGTTGCTCAGCTACCACGTTGCGCTGGTCAAAGGCACCGACGTGGATAAACCCCGCAACCTGGCCAAATCGGTAACGGTCGAGTAACGCCTCCTCCGTGTACGCTGCGACATCGCTGACCAGATATTGCAGCTTGCCACGGTAGTTTACGCAGCGCTCTGATTGAGGCACATATCGAGTAGGGTGAGGCGTCGCCGCCTCATCCCTCTCACAGAACCGTACGTA
>CAYYUQ010000048.1:0-26754 GCA_964474945.1 uncultured Halopseudomonas sp.
ACCACGCGCTTTACGGCGACGAGGATTTTCATGGACGTTAGTCCTCCGCAAGTCTTTTTGAACGCCACTGGGGCGCATGACATTTATTAAGGGGGCCTTAGCATACCGGTCACTTTTAACGACCGATAGTACCTCGGCGCTCAATTTTTCAGCAGATTGGTCGGGAAAGCAGGACAAATTCCTGCTTCCCGACGCCGGTGTTTGCCTCAGGCAACAACCAGCTGGTTGGAGTAGGCTTCCAGATGATGATCGTCGTCACCGAACTGGTGGCTGATCATGACCAGGCGCTTGGCGTAATGCGCACCGTTGTATTCCCAGGTCATGGCAATGCCGCCATGCAGCTGGATGCACTGCTCGGCTACATAACGCGCGGCACGGTTGACGATGAACTTGGCGGCAGACAGCTTGGCGCTGCGCTCGGCACTGTCTTCATCATCAGCCAGGCAGGCAGCCAGAATGGCCATGGAAGTGGCCCGCTCCAGCTCGCTGATCATGTCGACCATGCGGTGCTGCAGTACCTGGAATTTGCCGATCGCCACGCCAAACTGCTTGCGGGTCTTCAGATAGTCCAGGGTCAGGTCACAGGCGGTGCGCATGGCGCCGACCGCTTCACCACACAGGGCGGCGATGGCGCGGCCGCTCTGATAGCGCATGGCGTCATAGGCATCGCCAGCGCTGCCCAACAGTTCGCCTTCAGCGTTGTCGAGGAACAGTTCGCAACCCTTACGGCCATCAACGGTGGCGTAAACGCGGCGGCTGACGCCAGCGCTGTTCGGGTCAACGATAAACAGGCTGATGCCCTGCTGATCGCGCACATCACCAGCGGTGCGGGCAGATACCACAATCTTGCCAGCAGTATGACCACCGATCACCACAGCCTTGCGGCCGCTCAACGTCCAGCCGCTGCCGGCTTGTTTGGCAGTGGTCTGTACGTCAGCCAGGTTGTAGTGGTTGCTTGGCTCGTCCAGTGCTACAGCCGCTTGCAGTTCGCCGCTGGCGATGGCGCCCAGCAGTTCTTCTTTCTGCTGCTCATTGCCCAGTTGGCCGATCAGGCCGCCGGCCAGAACCACAGACTCCATGTAGGGTTCCAGGCAGATACCACGGCCCAGTTGCTCCATGATCAGCATGGTTTCCACGCCGCTGCCGCCAAAACCGCCCAGCTCTTCAGCGAAGGGGATGGCCGTCAGGCCCAGTTCGCCCAGCTGGTTCCAGAAGTCGGTGCTGAAACCGGCTTCGCTGTCGCTGAACTCGAGGCGTTTTTCAAAGGTGTAAACGTCGCGAACCAGACGGGCCGCGGTGTCCTGCAGCATCTGCTGCTCTTCGGTCAATTTGAAGTCCATGGTCGGCCCCCTCAGAGTTCGAGAATCATTTTAGAGACGATATTCTTCTGGATCTCGTTGGATCCGCCGAAGATCGACAATTTACGCATGTTGAAGTAGGTCGATGCCGGTGCCGCGGCGTAGTCATCTACCAGGTACTCGCCTTCAAACCCGCCTTCCAGCTCTTCCGGCAGGAACGGCAGGGCGTACGGGCCCAGTGCCTTGCGGATAAGGTGGGTGATAGCCTGGCGAATCTCGGTACCCTGTACCTTCAGAATCGAGCTTTCTGCGCCCGGTACGCCACCTTCGGAGGCCGCTGCGACGATACGCAGGGTGCTCACTTCGGCTGCCATCAGGGACATTTCCACTTCAGCGATCTGCGCGCGGAACAGACTGTCTTCGAGCAGTGACTTGCCGTTCTTCTGCTGTTTGGCGGCGATCTTCTTCAGGTGGCTCAGCGCCGCCTTGGACGAACCGATACCAGCCAGGCCAGTACGCTCATGGGTCAGCAGGTACTTGGCGCAGGTCCAGCCCTTGTTCTCTTCACCGACCAGGTTCTCGACCGGTACACGAACGTCATCGAAGAACACTTCGTTGACTTCATGGTCGCCGTCCAGCGTGATGATTGGGCGTACGGTGATGCCGGGGGTAGCCATGTCGATCAGCAGGAAGGAGATGCCACGCTGCTGCTGGGCTTCCGGATCGGTACGCACCAGACAGAAGATCATGTTGGCGTGTTGACCCAGGGTGGTCCAGGTCTTCTGGCCGTTGACCACGTAATGGTCACCATCGCGTACGGCGCGGGTTTTCAGCGAGGCAAGGTCAGAACCGGCACCCGGCTCGGAGTAACCCTGACACCACCAGTCTTCACCGGACAGAATGCGCGGCAGGTACTGCTGCTTCTGTGCTTCGGTACCGAACTTGATGATCACCGGGGCGACCATGGCTACACCGAAAGGAATGGTGCGCGGTGCGCCAGCGGCGGAGGTTTCTTCATCAAAGATGTGCTTTTCCACAGGGCCCCAATCGGTGCCGCCGTGCTCTACCGGCCAGCCCGGTGCGTACCAGCCACGCTTGGACAGAGTTTTCTGCCAGCGCTCGTGGTCGGCCTTGGTCAGATGCTTGCCGAGCTTGACCTTGCTGGCGATATCCGCCGGCAATTCCTGTTTGAGGAATGCACGCACTTCATCACGGAAGGCGAGTTGTTCAGCTGAGTAATGGATGTCCATGTTGGGTCCTCGTTGTTGTTCAGCTTGCCGGAGTACGCGAAGTACTCCGGCAGATAAGTCTCAGAGATCAGCGAATTTGCGACCTTCTTTGGCCAGTTTTTCCAGCAGCGGAGCGGGCTTCCACCAAGCTCCGAGCTGTTCATGGAATTCACAGATACGGGCATATACGCGATCCAGGCCGACGGCGTCAGCATAGAACATCGGGCCACCCTGATGGGCAGGGAAACCGTAGCCGTTGATATAGATAACATCGATATCGCTGGCGCGCTGGGCAATGCCTTCTTCCAGAATTTTTGCCCCTTCGTTGATCAGTGCATACATGGTGCGCTCGATGATGTACTCATCGGACAATTCACGGCGCTCGATGCCCTGTTCCTTTGAAGCAGCTTCCAGAATGGCCGGCAGCTCGGGGTTGGGCAGCGGAGCGCGCGAGCCCTTCTCGTAGACGTAGAAGCCCTTGCCGGTCTTCTGACCGAGCATGCCGGCTGCGGCCATCTTGTCGAGAATGGTCGGCAGCTTGAATTCCGCTGGCAGGGTCTGGCGCTGACGGGTACGAATGGCCAGGCCGATATCCAGGCCGGACAGATCGCGCATGGCGAAGGCGCCCATGGCCATGCCGAACTTGCGCAGCGCGGCGTCCACCTGTTCAGGGGTGGCGCCTTCTTCCAGCAGGAATTCCGACTCGCGGCCGTACTGGAACACCATGCGGTTACCGACGAAGCCGTCGCAGACGCCAACCGGCACAGCTACTTTCTTCAGCTTCTTGCCGATCGCCATGGCGGTAGCCAATACGACATCGCTGGTCTTTTCGCCGCGCACCACTTCCAGCAGACGCATGACGTTGGCCGGGCTGAAGAAGTGCAGGCCGACCACGTCTTCGGGGCGCTTGGTGAACAGCGCGATCTGGTTCAGATCCAGCGAAGAGGTGTTGCTGGCCAGGATAGCGCCGGGCTTGCAGTTGGCATCCAGTGCTTCGAAGACCTTCTGCTTGACGCCCATCTCCTCGAATACGGCTTCGACCACCACATCGGCCTCAGCCAGATCAGCGTAATCGGTAACACCGCTGACCAATGCCATGCGCTTCTCCAGCGCCGCTTCGGTCAGACTGCCGCGCTTGACGCTCATGCCGTAGGTGTCACGGGCGCGTTGCATCGCCTGGTCGCGGGCGGTTTCGCTGATTTCCAGAATCTTCACTGGAATACCGGCATTGGCAAAGCACATGGCGATGCCGACACCCATGGTGCCACCACCGATGACGGCGGCGGTGTTGATCTCGCGTACCGGGGTATCCTTGGCCAGACCGTCTACCTTGGAGGCCAGACGCTCGGTAAAGAAGGCATGTACCAGTGCCGCACGTTGCGGGGATACAAGGCACTCGCCAAACAGCTCGCGCTCGCGCTTGAGGCCTTCGGCCAGGGGCAGGGTGAAGGACGCTTCGACCGCGGAAACACAACGCTGGGGGGAGAACAGACCAGGAGTCTTCTTCTCGATCTCGGCGCGCTTGGCGGCAACCAGAGCAGCGTTATCCACGCCTTCCAGTTTGTCGGTGCGCTCGCCAGTGCGACGCGGGCCCTGACCAGCGGCAATCAGCTTCTCAGCGAAAGCCAGGCCGGCGGCCAGCAGGTCGCCTTCAAACAGCTCGTCGACCACGCCCAGTTGCTCGGCTTCAGCCGCAGTGATCGGTGCGCCACTGACGATCATGTCCAGCGCCTTGGCTACGCCAACCACGCGGGGCAGACGCTGGGTGCCGCCAGCGCCGGGCAGCAGGCCCAGTTTGACTTCTGGCAGACCAACCCTGGCGTCCTTGCGGGCGATGCGGAAATGACAGCTCAGCGCGACTTCCAGACCACCACCCAGCGCGGTACCGTGAATGACCGCGACGCTTGGCTTGCTGCCGGCCTCGATGCCATTGACGACATCGGGCAGACCGGGGGCTTGCGGCGGCTTGCCGAATTCCTTGATGTCGGCACCGGCGATGAAGGTGTTGCCTTCACAGACCAAAACAATGGCCTTGACCTCAGGGTCAGCTTCGGCGGCATTGAAACTGTTCTGCAGCCCTGTACGGACAGCAACGCCGAGGGCGTTAACCGGCGGGTTATTGACTCTGACAATGGCGACGGCGCCTTGCCGTTCCAGTGTGACGACCTCGGACATGCTGTATCTCCTGTGATCTCAAGCAGGTGTGTTTCATTGTGCGAAATAATGAAATCATGTTTCGCATAGCAAAATACAAAACTTGCACAGCCTTGTCGATGCCCCTTCCAAAATGATGCGTTATAACGGGCGTTGATGTTAAACGCCGAGGCGCTCTATGTCCCGGGCCAGAATTGCCAGCTGGTGGGCCAACTGATTCTTGAGCTTATCTTCAGAGACCAGATAGGTTGGTGCGCCGCAGGTCAGCGCCATCAAGCTGCCGTCCTGCAGATGCAGCGCTACGCCGGCGGCGTTGACGTTGCGATCCCAGTCACCCAACGACAGGCAGAAGCCATACTCAGCATAGTCCTTGAAAGCCTGTTCCAACTGCTTTTCCAGTTCAGGCCAGGCTTCCGGATTGCGCGCTGCCAGTGAGCTCATCACATGCTTGCGTTCTTCTTCTTTCATCGCAGCAAGATAAGCGCGGCCGGCGGCGGTAGTCGCCAGCGGTAAGCGCACGCCGACATCCATACGCAGGGACGTCACTTCGGCGGGACGGCAGTTCTCGACATAGATCATGGACAGCCGGTCGCGGCAGGTCAGGCCCACGGAAGTATTGGTGTTGCGGGCAAACTCATCGAGGTAGGGTTTGGCCAGCTGGCGAACGCGCAGGTTGGAGACATAGGCATAGCCCAGCGCCAATACCCCGGAGTCGAGCTGGTACTTTTCCAGCTGTGGGGAATAGGACAGATAGCCGAGCTTGGTCAGCGTATAGGTCATACGCGATACGGTAGGCTTGGGCAGACCGGTGATCCGGGCTATATCCTGGTTGCCCATGACAACGGAGCCGTGGCTGAAAGCCCGCAATACCTCGAGACCGCGAGACAGCGATTCGACGAATTTTCTGTCCTTGGTGGGTTGTTCTGCCTGATTATCATTCATTGAGGGTGAGTACCTTGATTAATGCATCCTGTGATTTTTCTTATTATCGACGATGCAGGAGCTGCTAAATAGGCGCTGGCACAGCGATTGTTATGTTTTGTTCGGATGATTGCGTAGCCGCGGCAGATAGAATAGCATCTTTTTGGTACCGTGTTTCGCACTGCAAAATAATAGTCCAATAAAGAGGTTCCGATGTCCACTCCAGAATCCTGCGTTGTTGCCGGCCAATTGGCCGATCTAGGTCATACCAACCTGTACGACCTGTTGGAGAAGGCCAGTGGTGATTATGGCGATAAACCAGCGTTCTCCTGTGGCGCGGACTCAGTGAGTTTTACCGCGTTACGTGAACATGCCGACGCCTTTGCTCGCTATCTGCGGCATGAAGCCGGTTTGCAGCCCGGCGATCGTTTGGCGATCCAGCTGCCCAACCTGCTGCAATATGTCGTGACCATCTTCGGTGCGTTGAAAGCTGGACTGGTTATCGTCAATACCAATCCTCAGTACACCGCCCCGGAAACCCGTCATCAGTTCAGCGACTCCGGCGCCCGCGCCGTGGTGGTGTTGGATAAACTGGTGCCGCTGGTACGCAGCATTCAGGCGGATACCCAGATCGAGCAGTTGATTGTTACCAGCCTGGACGACTGGCGCAATCCGCAGGAGCAGAGCGATCAAGCCGATGTGACGCGCTTCATGGCGGCTCTGGCCCGGGGCAAGACACTGCCTGAAGTCGAACCTGAGCGCGGTCTGGATGACATCGCCGTGCTGCAATACACCGGTGGCACCACCGGGGTATCCAAGGGCGCCATGCTGACCCACCGTAATCTGCTGAGCAACGTGTTGCAGGCCGTCAGCATTATCCGGCCGGGGGACGTTGAATATGGCAATGAAGTCCGGGTATCGCCGTTGCCGCTGTACCATATCTTCGCTTTCACCGCGAACTGCCTGGCCTCGGTTTTCACTGGTTTCAACAGCGTCATCATCACCAATCCGCGGGATCTGGACAGCATGATCGCCGACATGCAGCGGCATGACGTTACCCTGTTGACCGGCATCAACTCGCTGTTCGTGTCGCTGATGGCGCACCCGAAATTCGACAGTCTCGATTTCAGCCGCCTGAAGTGGGTCAACTCCGGCGGTGCGCCGCTGAACCTGGCGGTAGCCCAGCGCTGGTTTGAGCGTACCGGCAGCGTGGTACGGGAAGGCTTTGGCATGACCGAAACCTGCCCGGTGGTGGTCGCTTCCACCGCCAACACCCCTTATAAGGAAGGCTATATCGGTCAGGCGGTGATCGATACAGAGATGAAGATAGTTGATGATGAAGGCAACGCCCTGCCTGCCGGTGAGGCGGGTGAATTGTTGATCCGCGGCCCGCAGGTCATGTTGGGCTACTGGCAGCGTCCCGAAGCGACCGCGGAAACCATCACCGCCGATGGCTGGTTGAAGACCGGGGATGTCGGCGTCATCGATGAAGAAGGCTTCCTCAAGCTGGTTGACCGCAAGAAGGACATGATTCTGGTGTCCGGTTTCAATGTCTATCCCAATGAAGTGGAAGATGCGGTGATGCGTCATCCCGGTATTCGCGAATGTGTCGCCGTGGGTATTCCGGATGAGCGCAAGGGCGAGGCGATCAAGCTGTATGTCAGCCTGCATGACGCCGCGCTGACTGAAACCGACATCATCGCCCACTGCCGCGAGCAGTTGACCGCCTACAAGGTACCGAGCTTCATCGAGATCCGTGACGATCTGCCCAAGTCCACAGTGGGTAAACTGCTGCGCCGCGTGCTGCGCGACGAAGCCCGCGCCCAGGCGCAGGCATGAGTGCGCTGACGCTGCAGATCGCGAATGGCGTCGCTGAGATTGCGCTGGACGACGGCAAGGTCAACGCATTGTCCGAGCAGATGCTCAACGATCTGCTCACTGGCATCGCCGAGGCACAAGCCACCGACGCGGCCCTGCTGATTCATGGGCGAGCCGGCTGCTTCAGTGGTGGCTATGACCGCAAGTTGATCGCGGCGGGTGGCCCGGCCTGCGACGCCATGCGTGCTGCGGGTGACCGTCTGACGCTGGCGCTGCTCGACTACCCCGCGCCGGTGGTAATCGCGAGTACCGGGCACGCCATGGCCAAGGCGGCGTTCATGCTGTTGCTGGCCGACTACCGTATTGGTACGGCGGGTGCCTTCAATATTGGTCTGAATGAGGTGGCCATCGGCATGACCATGCCTGACGCCGCCATGCCTCAGGCCCGCCGGCTGGCTCCGCAGTGGCTTAATCGCTGCGCATTGCAGGCGCAGATATTGACGCCCGAGCAAGCGCTGGAGGCGGGCTTCTACGATGAGCTGTCCACTGGCGGCGAATTGCTCGAGCGTGCCAGAGCGAAGGCATTCCAACTGGCAGCGCTGGATCGCAAGGCCTACCGGGAAACCCGTCTTCTGCTCAATGCTCCGCTGCGCGCAGAGGTGCTTGCCGCGCTGGGCTGATCGGTCACGCTTACAGGCGACATGACACAGGCCCGCAGTGCGGGCCTTTGTGTATCAGAACGCCGGCAGCGGCTGCGCCGGTCATTCCTTGAAGTACACCGATTGGGTGCTGGTCAGCAGCAACACACCGTCTTCCGACCACAGATGGGCGACCTGATCCGCATAGCTGCTGTGCAGTCGGGATGCCTTGGCCTGGCCCAACAGGAAGCCGGTTCCCACTTTGGCCAGCTCATCACTGGTGGCATGGAAGTAGTGGGTCATGGATACCGTGCCGGAAGGGGTGAATTGCTCGCGCAGCAGAAAAATGCGTGGCGCAAATACATCACCCAGGGCGGTCAGCGAGCTGTAATCGAGCGGGCGCGGGGGAAAATCACGAATCCACAACAGCGACTCGGTATCAGCCGGCTGATCTGGCCGGTGCGGCTGCAACGGAATGCCGTGCACAAAGCGGAAATCATATTGCTTGAACCAGCTGCGGATGCTGATATCCACCCGCTGGAGTGTATCCGGCGCCGGTGCTTGTGGTGCGCTCAACTGCTGCTCAGACAGGGTCTCCCGCCGGATCGCGAAAAACGCGGTAGCACTGGTGACCACTTCACCGTTCTGCTTTTGCAGTAATAACCAATGCTGGGTTGACCGGTTGGTGCGCAGTGGCGTTGCTTCGATCTCGAAGTCGCCATCAGCTACCGGGCCGGCAAAGTTGACGGTCAGCGATACGGGATCGCCGAGGCGCTGCGGGTGCTGCAGCACTGCGTTGAGCAGAATGGCGGCCGTTGCCCCACCGAAGGGGCCAACCATATTCTGAAAGGCCTCGCTGGTCTTACCCTTGAATACGTTATCCGAGACAGGGGTCAGGGCTATCGCCTGATCGAATGCACGGCTGTGGCTCATCTTGTAGGTTCCATTATCGAACTTTGCTGAGCGGGCATTCTATGCAGTGGGGCACAGGGCGACAAGGTGGTGTGGCTACATGAATCCGCCATCATGCATGGTGCCGATGCGGCTCCGGCAGCCGGGGCAGCCTGGCTGACGGTTACAGCTTCACGTTCATGGTTTCGCCTTGGTCAGATATTCCACGGTCATGCCTCAGGGAATCCAGCGGGTATCGGCTCGACACCCGCTCCGGCGCACATCAATCGCGCCGGTAGGTTCCCACCAGACGGTTCATGGCCAGGGTATGCGGCTCCACTTTGGCAAGCAGTTGCCACATATCCAGACCTTCTTCCAGGTTCGGTTCGCAATCGAGCGCCAGAATCCAGAAGTAGTATTTGTGCTGACCGTGGCCTTCCGGAGGCATGGGCCCACCGTAGCCGGCCTTGCCGAAGTTGGTCGGGCCATCGGTGTGCTGTTTGCAGCCTTCAGGTAGAGAGGTCACATCGGCCGGGATGTTGTAATGCACCCAATGCACAAAGCCGTAGGTGCCGTTGGCCGAGATCAGCGGCGCGTCCGGGTCATGGCAGATGACGGCAAAGCTTCTGGTGCCAGCCGGTGCGGTGCTCCAGCTCAGCGCTGGTGAAACATCCTCACCCTCGCCGGTATGTCGGGTGGGGATAGCGCCGTCATTGGCAAAGGCGCTGCTGGTCAATTGCAGGTCAAGATTCAAGGCAAAACCCATGGAATACCTCCTGTCAGGGTGAAGAGAAAGGTGATCAGCGGAGCAGGCTGCTGAGCAGCCAGAGTCCCAGCAACAGCCAGATGATTCCGCGAATAAAGCGCTTTTTGATGACAGAACTGAATCCCAGGTAAATCAGGAACAGTCCGAGAACGACAAAAGCGGTGCTGAGCAGGCTGCTGTCCACGCCGAGCGCCCGGGAAAACCCATTGACGAACGCACTACTGGCGCCGCTGAGCATGTTGAATACCCACGCCAGGCCATCAACGATCAGTCTGACCAGTGTGCCAAAAGCCTGACCCAGCCATTCAAAGGGGTTGGTGTTTACGTACATCGTGGCGCTTCCGGTTCGATGGGATCAATACCATAGCAGAGGTTGGCGTATGGTCAGAAGTTCCGGGATCAGCTTCGGCGTAGCGGGAGCGTGAGGCTTCCCCCTCGCCGGCATCAGCGGAGAGGGGGAAGAGCCAGGGTCAGACGCGTTCGATCACCGCGGCTACACCCTGACCCAGGCCGATGCACAGGCTGACCAGCGCATAGCGCTTGCCGGTACGCTCGAGCTGGCGCAGCGCAGTCAGGGTCAGGCGTGCACCCGAGGCGCCCAGCGGGTGACCGACAGCGATGGCGCCGCCATTGGGGTTCAGGCGTGGATCATCGAAGGCGATACCCAGTTGCTTGGCGCAACCCAGTACCTGGGAGGCGAAGGCTTCGTTGATTTCGATCACGTCCATATCGTCCAGCGTCAGGCCGGCACGGCTCAACGCTTTCTTGCAGGCTTCTACCGGGCCCAGACCCATGACCCGCGGAGCAACACCGGAAACGGCACCGGCGATAATGCGCGCGCGGGGTTTTACGCCGTACTTCTGGCCGATGGCTTCGTTACCAATGATCAGCGCAGCGGCGCCATCATTCACACCGGAAGCGTTACCGGCGGTGACGACGCCACCTTCGGACAGCGGACGCAGGCCAGACAGCGCAGTCAGGTCGCTGGACGGACGTGGATGCTCGTCCTGATCGACCACCTTGTTCGGCTTCTTGCGGCCCTGGGGCACTTCGATGGGGTGGATCTCTTCAGCAAAAAAGCCTTCGGCACGGGCCTTCTCATACAGTGCCTGGCTGCGCGCAGCATAGGTGTCGGCTTCCTCGCGGGTAATGCCCAGCTCCGCTGCCACGTTATCGGCTGTCTGCGGCATGGTGTCGTCGCCGTATTGCTTCTCTACCCCGGGGTTGGGGAAGCGTGCGCCGATGGTGCTGTCGAAGGCGCGGAACTCGCGGGCGTAGGGGCTTTCGCTCTTGGCGATAACGAAGGGCGCACGGCTCATGCTCTCGGCACCGCCAGCAACAAACAGCTCACCCTCACCGGCCTTGATCGCACGGGAGGCATCCAGAATGGCAGCCAGACCGGAGCCGCACAGGCGGTTGATGGTAACCCCAGCGACTTCCTGCGGCAGGCCGGCCAGCAGACCCGCATGGCGGGCCAGGTTGCGAGCGTCTTCACCGGCCTGGTTGGTGTTGCCCATGACCACATCTTCGTAGTCCTGGCCAGCAAACGGGTTGCGGGCGACCACGGCGCGGATCACTTCGGCCAGCAGGTCATCCGGGCGCACCGGGGCCAGCGCACCGGCATGGCGACCGAAGGGGGAACGCAAACCATCATAGATATAAGCTGTCATCAGATTACTCCTGGAAATCGGGGGTGGTGAGGGGCAGATCCAGCTGTACGCGCCGGCGCAGCCACGGGCTGGGACGGTAGCGTGGCTCGCCATACACCGCCTGCATGTTATTCAGTACGGTCAGTATGGTCTGTTTGCCGTAATGCTCGCCAAACGCCAGCGGGCCTTTCGGATAGCCGAGTGCGAGCTGGATGGCGCGGTCGAGGGTCTCCGGCGTGGCAATGCCCTTCTGGGCGATTTCGCAGCCCAGGTTGGTCACGCTGGCGATCAGCCGCTGGATGACGAAGCCGGGGGAATCGTTGATCACTTCCACCGCTACGCCGTCAGCGCTCAGTGCTTGTCGGGCCTGGGCAACCACAGCGGCGTCCGCTGCGGGCTGGCGCATCAGGGTGCGGCGCTTGTCCCAGTTGGCGAAGCTGTCCAATGCCAGGGTGCGGGCGGCGGGCAGGCCGAGTCGGGTCAGTGCTGCGGTGCAATCCTCGCCCAGAGGCGTGATCAGACAGATGGCTGTGGCAGAAGGCTGGTCAGCGGATTCCAGTGTCGCTCCGGCAGCACTCAGCACCTGCGCAACCTGACTGCGCAGGGCGGCGTCGTCGCTCTGCAACCAGTAGGGCCGATCCAGCAGCACGGTTTCAGCGGTGGGCTCGGGTTGTTCGATCTTCTGGCCATCCTCATAACGGTAGAAGCCCTGACCAGTCTTGCGACCGAGCAGTCCGGCGGCCACACGCTGACCGGCGATGAACGACGGGGTGTAGCGCGGATCATGGTAGAACTGCTCGTATACCGACTCCATCACCGCATGGGAGACGTCCAGTCCGGTCAGATCGAACAGCTCGAATGGCCCCATGCGAAAGCCCGGGCCGTCACGCAGGATGCGGTCGATCTGCTGCGCGGTGGCGACGCCTTCGCTGAGCATGCGCAAGGCTTCGGTGCCGAAGGCGCGGCCGGCGTGGTTGACCAGAAAGCCGGGAGTGTCGGGTGTAATGGCCGGGAAGTGGCCGGCCTTCTCGGCCAGTTCGACCAGACCCTTGATATAGCGTTCATCGGTGCGCGAGCCACGTACCACTTCGACGATCTTCATCAGCGGCACGGGGTTGAAGAAGTGGAAGCCAGCGACCCGTTCCGGACGGCTGCAACCGGCAGCGATGCGGGTTACCGACAGCGAAGAGGTATTGGTCGCCAGCAGGCAGTCTTCGCTGACGATGGCTTCCAGGTCGGTGAACAGCTTCTGCTTGACCTCAAGGATCTCGACGATGGCCTCGATGATCAGGTCGCAATCCTTCAACTGCTCCAGTTGTGCAGCGGGCTGCATGCGCGCAATGGTTGCCTCGAACTCGGCTTCGCTCAACTTGCCCTTGGCTACCTGACGTTGCAGGAGATTGCGGTTGAATGCCAGAGCATCCTCGATGGCCTCGGCGCGGGTATCAAACAGCAATACCTGTTGACCGCTGCTGGCAAATAATTGGGCGATGCCTCGGCCCATAGCACCGGCACCGATGACGCCAATACGGTTGAACATGGAGCGACTCCTCGGGTACTCTTCAGGTTTCTTGGTTCCGCTACGCGAAACAATATTTCGTTTACAGTGGTGCGAGATTAAATCCTGCGTTGGCGCAGTGCAAGCCAGGCATCGACCTGCGCCTGCTTATAATTGACCATAAGCCATCGAAACGCCCGTTACCGGCATGACTGCGGCATGGCATACTGCCGATACCTGTCAGCCTGGTCGGGCACATCAGTAACCCCTTGAGCGAGATACCCATGAGTGAAAACCAGAATCTGGCTGTTGAAAGCACAGTGACCGGTTTTTTTCAGGAGTTGGGTGGTGATCTGCTGGAATTCAAACCCCAGCGAGCGGTCATCGGTCTTACCCTGGAAAAGCGCCATCTGAACAATGCCAGTAATCTGCACGGGGGCGTCGCTGCCAGCCTGCTGGACGTAGCCATGGGGCTCTGTGGTACCTACGCCGAGGATCCGGACGAGCGGCGGGTCGCCATCACCCTGTCAATGAACATCAATTACAGCGCGCCGTCCACCGAAGGTATGCGCGTGCGTGCGGTGGCAACCTGCCGCAAGCAGGGCCACAAGATATTCATGGCCAGCTGCGACCTGTTGGATGAGAACGATACCCTGCTGGCTTTTGGTGAAGGGGTGTTCAAGAAGGGTGCGTTTCGCCGAGATCTGCCGTGAGCGTCGTGCTGCTGCCGTTGGGCGTTGCTTTTGAGTTACTGGCGCTGGCCGGCCAGTGGCGATTTCTGAGCTGGTTTGCCGCAGCGGCACTGACTGCTTATTTTCTGCTCAACTTCAGGCGCCTGCTGATCTATCCGCGCATCCTCGGTCTGGTTACCCTGGGTATGGTGATTGTACTGGCGGTGCTGAAAGAGCCTGAGCCTGCGCTCTGGGGCCGGCTGGCCAGCTCAGCCGCCTATTACGCCAGCTTTCTCGGTGCGCTCGGCCTGATGCAATTGCTGGCGAAACATTTGCCGCACCTGCGGGAAATGCACAAGGCGCTATTGACCGGGCCGGGAATCTGGCTGTATCCACGTTATGTGCTGACTGCCGGCAGTATTGGCTCGATACTCAACTTCGGCATGATGGCGCTGCTCTGCGGCACCCTGAACCAGCACCTGCAGCAATACACACTGGACGAGGCGCGTCGTCGTGCTGGTATGCGGGCGGTCATGGTGACCACGCTGCGGGGTTTTGCTCTGGTGCCGTTGATAGCACCGACCAGCGTCACCATTGCCATGATCACCCGGGAGATGCCGGAACTGACCTGGGCGGCTATGTTGCCCTATGGGTTGGCGGCTTCGGTATTGCTGCTGTTGGTGGGCTGGCGCCGTGAGAATCCCAGCCTGGTAGCACTGCGCGATAACATCGACGACCCCACGCCAGCTACCGGCATGGGACAACTGCTGCTCGGCAGTCTGCTTGGTCTGACCGCGATCGGTGTGCTCGCCTGGTTGACGGTATTGACCCCGTCGCAGGCGGCCATGCTGTTGATTCCGTTAGGTATCGCCAGCTACCTGCTCTGGCGCGAACGCTCGCCCCGCGAAGTGGTGAACCAGATCACCGACAATCTGGTGTCGATGCACAATGAAATGTTCATTTTTGCCTGTGCCGGGGTTCTCGGCGGGGTGTTGGGAAGCATCGTGCCGGTGGATCAGATTGCCGTCTGGCTGGCGCAGGAGCCGAAGTACAACATGCTATTGGCGGTGGCCAGTCTATTTGGCATCATCCTGCTGGCGATGCTGGGTGTTGCGCCTATCGTGTCGCTGGCATTGCTGGTGGGCCTGCTGGCGCAATTGGCACAGCAGGGCGTACCCATCATGACGCCGGCGCTGGGGTTGATGTGTGGATTCTCCATCGCCATGATCTTCTCGCCGTTCGGCCCGTCAGCGCTGATCCTGGCGCGCTTCGCGGGGGTCAAGCCCCGAGAAGTGGTATTCAGCTGGAATGGCCGCTTTGTTGTTACCGTGTTGCCACTGTTATTACTCCTGCTGCTGGTCACACATTGGCTGAATGTGTGACCGCCTGGCAGGCGTGATCGTTACTCCGATTTGCCAGTGAAGGAAATGATGGATGCCGGAATTACCTGAAGTAGAGACTACGCGTCGCGGCATCGCTCCGCATCTGGAAGGTCATAAGGTGACCCGGCTGGTTGTGCGCGATGCGCGGCTACGTTGGCCGATCCCCGAGGATCTGGCTATCCAGCTGGAAAACCAGACCTTCACTGCGATTCGGCGGCGCGCCAAATATCTGCTGATGGAGATCGGCGGCGGCACGCTGATAAGCCATCTGGGTATGTCCGGCAGCTTGCGGCTGGTGCCGGCGCAGACCCCGCCGCTCAAGCACGAGCATGTGGATATCGAGCTGGATTCCGGCCTTACCCTGCGTTACACCGATCCGCGCCGCTTCGGCGCCATGTTGTGGCAACGCGCCGGTGAAGAGCATCCGCTGCTGAGTAAGCTCGGCCCTGAACCGCTGTCTGAGGACTTTACCGGCGAGCGCTTGTATCAGCTATCGCGCAAGCGCAGCATGGCGGTCAAACCGTTCATCATGGATAACGCAGTGGTCGTGGGCGTCGGCAATATCTATGCGACCGAAGCGCTGTTCGCCGCTGGTATCGATCCGCGCCGCGAAGCCGGGCGCATCAGCCGTGCCCGCTATGATGCGCTGGCAGCGGAAATCAAACTGGTTCTGGCCCGGGCGATCAATAGTGGTGGTACCACTTTGCGTGATTTCATCGGTGGTGATGGCAAGCCGGGCTACTTTCAACAGGAGCTGTTCGTCTACGGTCGCAGCGGACAGATGTGCAAGGTCTGCGGTACCACGCTCTCGGAGTGCCGTCTCGGGCAACGCAGTTCGGTATTCTGCCGTCGTTGTCAGAGTTGAATAGAGCATCCGGCTCAGCGTAAGGTCGATTCAGCTTAGCCAGCGACGGCGCGCTGCGACAAAATGTGCTGCGGGTAGCGCTTTGCCACCGACCGCGTTTCCTAATATGCTGAATACGCCTACAATGGCCTGGTTGGTACTTCGGGACGGAGTACCGAAAATCACAATAATGCCGCTTATCGGGCTCGCCATCAGGGATAACGCTATGCGCCTGTTACGTCACATTACTGCTTTGTTCGCCGGCATGTTGCTTGCCGGTAGCGTCATGGCCACTGAGGCCAACTATGGTTATCAGGAAAATATCGACAACCCCGGCATCTTTGCCATGGTGGGCGATCTGCTACTTGCCCGACCAATTGGTGCTGCGATCACCGCTGTAGGTGCTGCGGCCTTTGTTGTCAGCCTGCCGTTCACTGCGCTTGCCGGTAATACCGCCGAAGCGGGTCAGGAGCTGGTGGTACGTCCAGGCCGGGAAACCTTCATGCGCTGTCTTGGCTGCACCAAGAGCGGTAACGGCCGTAAGCAACGCGAAGATAATATGTAACGAGGCACCACATACCGGGTAAAACGCGGTAGTTGGGCCCGATTTCGGGGCTTGGGAATGCAGAAGGTATTCGGGCGGGCGTGGTTGCCCGTTCTGCTGGTGGTATTACTCGGATTGATGGTCTGGAGCACCGAGCTGGCCACCCTGGCCGCCGGTGTCGGCCTCTTTGTGCTTGGCATTGGTCGATTGGAAGAGGGCTTTCGAGCCTTCTCCGGGGGGGCACTTGAGCGCTGGCTGAAGTGGAGTACCAGTGGTCTGTGGAAAAGTCTGCTGGTCGGCATGGTGAGTACCGCCCTGGTACAATCCAGCACCCTGGTTACTCTGCTGGGAATCGCTTTTCTCAGCGCCGGGCTGATCAACACGCTCGGCGGTGTCGGTCTGGTATTTGGTGCCAACCTGGGCACTACCTCCGGCGCCTGGCTGATAGCCCTGGCCGGTCTCAAGCTGAACATGGCGCAACTGTCGATGCCGATGCTGGCATTCGGTGTCTTCCTCGCCCGTCGTGATGAAGCCAGTTGGCGTGGCGGTGGTCTGGCGCTGCTGGGGATTGGCCTGCTGTTCCTCGGGATCGATCTGATGAAGACCGGCTTCAGCGGCTTTGAGGGCGCCTTTGATCTGTCCCGCTATGCAGTGGAAGGCTGGGCCGGCGTTCTGTTGTTTGTGCTGATTGGTGCGCTGGCCACCGTGGTCATGCAATCCAGCCATGCCACCCTGGTGTTGACCCTCGCCGCACTGGCCGCCGGTCAGGTGCATTACGATAATGCCCTGGCGCTGGTGATCGGTGCCAACCTCGGCTCCACCGCTACCGCCTTATTCGCCGCCATCGGCAGTAATAATGCAGGCCGGCGTATCGCGGCCACGCATCTGATTTTCAACCTGGTCACTGCCGGTGCGGCGCTGCTATTGCTGCATCAGTTGATGGCGGCTGTCGAGTGGCTGGCCGAGGCGGGCGGTCTCGCGGAAGATGCCCACATGCTCAAACTGGCCGTCTTTCATACCCTGTACAACGTATTTGGTCTGGCGCTCATGCTGCCCTGGAGCTTTATTCTGGTGCGGGTACTGGAGCGCTGGTTGCCGGATGAGGCCCGCCGAGCGGACAGTGCCGGCCTGCTCAGTGAACAGCCGAGAACCCGAGCCTTGTATGTGAATGAATCGGCTCTGCTACACGCTGATACCGCGCTCAAGGTGCTTGATCAGGAGTTGCAGCACCTTGCTCAGTTGAGCCGTCAGGTGGTGGGCGCAGCGGTATATCTGCCGTCGCGACTGGCGGACATGACGCCGGCAGCTCTGAATGAGGCTATTCGCCAGCCAGTGCCCCTGGCCATGCGTGAGGATGCAGGCGCGTTGTACGAGCACCATATCAAGGGCGTATACGCGGATATTGTCGATTTCATGTCGCGGGTGGACGTATCGCTGTTGCCGGAACAGCAGCAGGCGATGCTCAATGCGACCATGGCGGCGCGGGATCTGGTTACCGCAGTCAAGGAGGCCAAGCATCTGCAAACCAACCTGCGCAAGCACGTTGATAGTGAGCAAGCGACGTTGCGCCAGGCCTATAACTGCCTGCGCGAACAGTGCGGTCTGACTCTGCTGGAGCTTCGTGATTGGCCTGAGCTGACCGAGGATAGCCAGGCCCGGACGCGGCAAATGCACGACAGCGAAGCCCGGGCAGAGCGGTTTGCCGAGGAGTTTCAGCATGACCTGCAACAGCAGTTACGCAGTCGGGAACTGGATGGCTGGCAGGCTACCTCGTTGCTGAATGATCTGAATTACCTGGAACGCATCCGCCGGCACCTGCTGCGCGGCCATGCCGGCCTGGGTCAGAGCCTGCCGGTGGATGATACCGAGCGGCTGGAGCAGGTGGTCAGTCTGGCCTGAGCGGGCGCTGAACGCGGGCTTCACCTTCATCGCGGGGGTCACTGGCCGCACTGACCTCCGCCTTGCGTTTGTCCCACAATACGGCTTGCATATCGCCATAATCCCGGCCCACCGGCTTGAAGTTATGGCCCATCTGCTCCAGCGCCTTGCGTTGCTCAGGGCTGAAAGCATCATCCTCGATCTGAATGTGATCGGGTAGATATTGATGATGGAAACGCGGACGGCTCACCCACTCCTGCACCGGCGTTCCCGCCATGGCCTGTAGCGCCCCCAATAACACCATGCTGATGATGCGACTGCCGCCTGGGGTACCGAGAATGGCCAGCTGATCGTCATTTTCCAGCATGGTCGGGCTCATGCTCGATAGTGGGCGTTTGCCCGGGGCAATGGCATTGGCTTCGCTGCCGGCCAGCCCATAGCTGTTCTTGCCGTCGGGATCAGCTGCAAAATCATCCATTTCATTATTCAGCAGCACGCCAGTGCCGGGTACGGTAAAGGCAGCGCCAAATGGCAGGTTGAGACTCAGGGTTGCTGCTACCGCATTGCCCTGGCGGTCAATCAGCGAGAAGTGCGTGGTATTGGTACCTTCCTCGAACGCCTGGGGTGCCCCCAGTTCGAGACTGGGTGTGGCGCGCTCCGGATTGACGCTGGCGGCCAGTTGGCGAGCGTAATCCACTGAAAGCAGACGGCTGGTCGGTACCTCAACAAAATCGCTGTCACCCAGCATGATGGCGCGATCACGATAGGCACGCCGCATCAATTCAACCAGTTGATGAGTCCATTGTGTTGAGCCCGGGGCCGCCTCGGGTAATTGCTGCATACCTTGCAGAATCCCCGCCAGGGCGATGCCACCAGCAGAGGGTAGTGGAGCGCTGATGACCTCGAAGCCGTGGCTGTTGAAGCGTACCGGTTCGCGCTCGATGACCTGATAACCCTGTAAATCAGCATGCTCCCAGATGCCACCTGCGGCTTTGACGCCTTCAATCAGATGGTGGGCCACTGCACCACGATAGAAACCATCGTGGCCAGCTTCAGCCAGTTGCCGCAGGGTGTTGGCCAGCTCCGGTTGGCGTATCAGCTCGCCCAGCGCAGGAGCCTGGTTATCCTTCAGAAAAACACGTGCAGTCTCCGCATCCTGCTGCATGGGAGCCAGGCGGAAACCGACCAATGTTCGGTAGCTTTCGCCTACGGCAAAGCCCTGCTCAGCGGCGGCGATGGCCGGCACCAGACTCTGCTGCAATGGCAGTGCGCCGTAATGCTCTGCCAGATAAACCAGGGCCGCGGGCAGGCCTGGGATACCGGCTGCCAGAGGGCCATTGATCACCCGCTGCAGCTGTTCATCCTTGTTCAGATACAGGTTGCGATGTGCCGCCAGCGGTGCGGTTTCCCGGGCGTCAAGAAAGCGGTACTGGATGCCGTCTGGGCCGGGTTGGCGTAGCAGAAAAAAACCGCCACCGCCTATGCCCGAGCCGTAAGGTTCGACGACGGCGAGGGTGGCAGCGACGGCGATCGCTGCATCAAAGGCGTTGCCGCCCTGGTCAAGAATCTGGTGTCCCGCGGCAGTGGCGGTAGGGTGGGCGCTGGCAACGGCCTGCTGTTCCGGCGCTGGTGCCGCCTGAATGGTCAGGCTGAGCAGCAGTGCCAGCAGCGGCAGGCGCGCCAGCCGTTTCATTTGCTATCGGTAAGCAACTGATACTTGTCCATCAGCTGTTCCCTGGTCTCGACCCGGTTGGGGTCAAGCGGTATGCAGTCCACCGGGCAGACCTGCTGACACTGGGGCTCGTCGAAATGGCCGACGCACTCGGTGCACAGGTCGGGATCGATGACGTAGATTTCCTCACCCTGAGAGATGGCACCGTTGGGACATTCCGGTTCGCAGACGTCGCAATTGATGCAGTCGTCGGTAATGATCAGGGCCATTCAATTAACTCCGGGGAACTGCCGATCAGCCATTGAAGCGCTTGAGCAGGGCTTCATGGACTGCCGGATGAACAAATTTGGTGACATCGCCACCCAGCGACGCAATTTCGCGCACCAGGGTGGACGAGATGTAAGAATACTTCTCCGAGGGCGTGAGGAACAGACTTTCTACCTGCGGCGCCAGTTGGCGGTTCATGTTGGCCAGCTGGAACTCGTATTCGAAGTCCGACACGGCCCGCAGGCCGCGCAGCAATATATTGGCTCCCACTTCGTCGGCGAAATGCGCGAGCAGGGTGGAGAAGCCCACTACTTCGACGTTGGGGTATTGCTTGAGCACTTCCCGGGCCAGCTCTACCCGCTGCTCCAGGGAGAAAGCAGGGTTCTTTTTCGGGCTGGCAGCCACAGCGACCACCACGCGATCAAACAGCTTTGCTGCACGGCCAACCAGATCCATATGGCCCATGGTGATGGGGTCAAAGGTGCCGGGGTAAAGAACAGTATTCATTGGGTGTTATTCCTGCCTTGGGGTACCGGAGGGCGAATGGTAGCGTAATGGCCCTGCTGCAGCAAAACGGAAATCGGCATTCACTCGGCTACCCTGCGAGCGAGACAGCGTTTCTCGGGGAGGAGCCTGAGGGAACTATCCCTCGCTCCGTTGCCATAGGCTGTACCACACCTGACCGGCCTTTTTCTGCCGATGCAGATGCCAGTTGGCTGGGTGGGACAGCCGCTCGGGTGCGGTTTCGCTTTCGGTATAGATCAGCGCATCCGCAGTGAGCCAGCCGTTTTCTTCCAGGGCTGTGCAGGTCGGTTCCAGCAGATTCTGATGAAACGGCGGGTCGATAAACACCAGCTCGAAGGGTTCTGTCGGAGGGCTGGCCAGAAGCGCCAGAGCATCCTGTTGACGAATCTCCGCTCGGTCACAGTTCAGCGTCTGAAGATGGCCGCGCAGGGTAGTGACTACGTCCCGGCTCAGATCGCAGGTCAATACATGGCGAGCACCACGGGACAGGGCTTCCAGCGTCAGGGCGCCGCTGCCGGCAAACAGATCAAGGCAACGTGCGCCTTCGATCTGTCCGCTCAGCCAGTTGAACAGGGTCTCCCGTACCCGATCCGGAGTCGGCCGCAGACCGGGTTGTTCGGTAAAGCTGAAGCGGCGACTACGCCATTCCCCGGCAATGATGCGCAGTTGGCTCGGGCGGGCTTTGAGTTGCTTCACGGCGCTGACTCCCATTGTTCACCCATCGGGTCAGCCGGCGTCTGTTCATCCGTTATGGACGGCTCCGGAATGATCCGCGCCGGGCCAACGGTGATGACCAGCCGCCGCTCGGGGTGAAAATGCCGGGCATACGCCTGGCGGATGTCGTCGGTAGTCAACGCTTGCACCTGATCGAGAAACAGTTGCATGTGATTCAGTGGCAGACCGTAAAAGCCGATCGCGCCAAGCTGGGCGACAATCGAGGCATTGTTCGCGGTGCTCAGCGGAAACTCGCCATTGATCTGCCGCTTGGTGCGTACCAGCTCCGCTTCGGTGGGCCCTTCACCGATAAAGGTATCCAGACTCTGATGAATCACCGATAGGGCCAGATCCAATTGATCGGCGCGGGTCTGCATGCTGATCATCACCGGGCCGGTCGCCTGCATCGGCAGCAGATTGCTGCTGACCGAGTAGGACAAGCCGCGGGTTTCGCGGATTTCTTCCATCAGCCGCGAGCCAAAGCCGGAGCCGCCAAGAATCTGGTTGCCGACATAGAGCGCGGCGTAATCCGGATGTGTCCGGCTGATACCGTGCTGGCCTACCAGTACGTGGGTCTGCTGGCCGTTGAACTCGATATGACGATGGCTGCTGATGATCGGCTGGGGGGCGGCAATCGGCTCGGCGGCTGGCCCCGGTGGCAGCGCATCGGCCAGCCGTTGGGCAATGCGTTCGGCCTCGGCGCGGTCAATCGCGCCGACCAGTGAAATCACCGCATTACCCGCCGTGTAATAGTGCTGATGGAACTGACGCAGGTCATCGATCGACAGCGCATTCAGACTCTCCGGTGTACCTTCGGGCAGGCTGCCATAGGGGTGTTGCGGATACAGATCCGCCCAGAATGCTTCGCTGGCCAGCGCGGCCGGGCGCTGCAGACGCAGGCGGAGACTGGCCAGCAACTGGTTACGCAGCCGCTCGAAGGCATCCTGCGGGAAGCTGGGGCGTGACACTACACTGGCAAACAGCGCCAGCGCGGGATCCAGTTTGTCAGCGGCGGTCAGGCTGCGCAGGCTCACCAATGCCATATCCCTGTGGGAGCTGTTGGCAAACTGTGCGCCCAGTTGTTCAAAGGCGGCCGCAATAGCACCCGCATCCTTGTTGCCGGTGCCTTCGTTGAGCATGCCGTTGGTCAGTATGGCCAAGCCGGGCTGCTCTGCATCACGACTGGCGCCGGCGGCGAACAGCAGCTGCACGTCAAGCATGGGCAGTTCGGCGGCGGGCATGAAATAGACTCTGGCACCCTGCTCGGTTACCCAGTGTTGTAGATCCAGATTGCGCCGCGCAGGCGCTTGATCAAGATCGATACGTTGCAGCGATTCCAGTTCAGGCAACAGTTCTGCAATGGCATCCGCAGGGGCTGTCTGGTCTGCCGTATCGGACGAAGCCAGCGGTTGATGAGCAGCAGGAGTCTCTGCCGGTGGTGTACCGGGCGCAGGCTCATACAACTGCCACAGCAGGATCGCCATTACGCCGATGGTCAATAACGCCGCAATCCAGCGCCGGGTAGTGTGGGCGGCCATTACAGCGTCTCCTCGGTAACAATAGGCAGGATGTGGGCGCGGGTCAGGCGTTCGGCTACCAGATAGCGGCGGGCGACCTCACTGATCTGCTCCGGGGTAATGCTCTGCAGCGCTGCAATGTCCTCATCCAGCAAGGACCACGGCAGGCCGATACTTTCCAGCATGCCGATCTGGTTGGCCTGGTGGCTGATGCTGTCCTGGGCATACACCAGATCCGCCGTCATCTGCGCCTGTACCCGGTTCAGTTCCTCGGCACTGGGTGGCGTCTGCTGAATCTGCTCAATTTGTGCCCAGAGAGCCTGCTCCAGCTGTGTCAGGCTGATATCCCGGGACTGGTTGGGGATACCTGACAGGAGGAACAGGCTGTCGCCGCGGGTAAACCCATCGTAATTGGCCGAGGCTGAGGTGGCGACGGCATCGCCGCGCTCCAGGTGGCTGGCCAATCGGGCGCTGTAACCGCCATCCAGCACCGCAGCGAGCAAGCGCAGGGCGTGTACTTCCCAGGCCTGATCGACGGTGGGCAGGCTGGGTACGTTGAAGCCCATCAACAGGGTGGGCATCTGTACCGGCAGCGTGAGGGTCAGGTGACGTTCGGCGCCACCGGGCAGTTCCAGCGGGGCGCGGGCGCTGGGTGCGGGTTTGTTGCTCAGAGGAACGAAGTAGCGTCCGGCCAGATCGCGCACTTCATCCAGCGTGACATCACCCACTATCACCAGAATGGCATTGCTCGGCTGGTAATAGCGGTTATACCACTCGCGCATGTCCTCGACGGTCAGCCGGTTCAGATCATGCATCCAACCGATCACCGGTTGCGCATAGGGGCTGGCCATATAGGCCTGGGACAGGAAACGCTCGTAGGCCAGACTGCTGGGATTATCGTCTACCCGCAGGCGGCGCTCTTCCTTGATGACTTCCATCTCGCGCAGGAATTCATCTTCAGGCAGAGTCAGGTTATGCATGCGCTCGGCTTCCAGTTCCAGCGCAATCGCCAGTTGATCCCGGCTGAGTACCTGATAGTAGGCAGTATAGTCGCGACTGGTGAAGGCGTTTTCCTGAGCGCCGAGACTGCTCAGCAGGCGTGATGCCTGCCCCGGTGCCAGCCGTTCACTGCCCTTGAACATCATGTGTTCCAGGGCATGGGACAGGCCGGTGCGCCCCGGCGGCTCATAGCTGCTGCCGACCCGGTACCACAGCTGCGATACCACCACCGGGGCGCGGTGGTCCTCACGCACGATGACCTTCAGGCCGTTGTCCAGGGTGAACTCGTGGGTAGGTTGCCGCGTGTCGGTGGCGTGAACGCCACCGGTCACGCCGATAAGCAATAGAAAAACGGTGAATATCAGAGAGCGCCGCGCCATGTGCATGCCATATCCTGTGCGTACGAGGGTCATACCGCCGGTGGCGGAAGTGGGGTAGGATAACCCAACCTGTGCGACACGTGTCGCGCTCGTGACGTAAGGTAGCTGGCCTGTTTGATGTCAACTTGTTGAAAAACAAGAAAAAACAGCATATTGAAGTTGCTAGTAAGCACAAGGGTACAGTGGCGGAGCTGCTGTATCTCCAGGCACATAGATGCCGAAAAATCCGCGTTTTCTGGTTGAAACTTGACCAAAATGTGGTGACTGCAACATTTGGAAACAAATTGATTGCAGCTAAAAAAATCGTGCCCTAGGGGCGGCGTACTGTCCCTGCCTAGGGACAGTTGCGCCTGCCTTACCCACGCTGAGAAGCGCAAGTGCAACTCAATATCAGAGCGCAAAGCTCTTCATCGAAATGTCGGGGCGAAGCTTCACACCGCTATCCGACCCAGCATATGCCTGCTGGTCTGCTAGGAAGGCATGCATACAGGGCCAACCCGTATGTGTGAAGCCCTTCTGACAATGTCTTGATAATCCAACCGCGAGGAAGGACCTTTCCTGTGAGCTATACGCAGGGACAGGGCTAGCAGCAGTAACCGCATGACTAACATACGTGAATTCTCGACAAACCCCTCGTCATTATCGACGGGCCTACGATAGCTATCGGCCCTAGCCAAACGGCAACGCAGCTGGTTACTCCTGTAGGTTAAAGGAGTACGGCATCAACACAGCTGTCGGGGGAAAGAGAAAGTCTAAACGGTGAAAGGGTTCGATGATGGGAACGTGGAAATCCTGACCATCCGCCAGTCGCACTGGCAAGCCAAGCGCAAGCAAGGCCCATGGGTGTGAGGAAGAGGAGGCGACAAAAAGCAAATGCTGGGCCATAACGGTCCGGATAGCGGGTGAAACATACCGACGCTAGAAATGGCGGCCCACTTGTTGCTGGTTTATGAGGGCAAAAGTACCTGCCAAAACCTGAAATAAATACCCAATGGGGAACGGACGCCCCATCAGGGGATACGTCCGTCCAGGGTATCTGGAGGACAGTATGAAAAATCAGAAAGGAACGTCTGGTTCTGCGTCCCCCGCCGTTCAAGGTTGGCACCAGCTGGACTGGAGCCGTATCAACCAAGCGGTGAGGAAGACGCAGCTACAGATTGCTCAGGCTACACGGGACAAGGACTGGCGCAGAGTGGGAAGGCTGCAAAGGTTGTTAACCCGTTCGTTTTACGGCCGCTGTTGGGCCGTAAAACGGGTGACGGAAAACCGGGGTCGCAAGACTCCAGGTGTTGATGGGCAAACATGGGGTACACCCAAAGCTAAATGGACGGCCGTCAGTAGACTGTCAAGAACGCGCGGGTACAGGCCCATGCCGCTGCGGCGTGTATGGATACCTAAACCCGGGAAAACGGAAAAGCGTCCACTGGGAATTCCCACGATGCTGGACCGCGCAATGCAGGCGCTTTACTTGCTTGCCTTGGAACCAGTGGTAGAAACGACCAGTGACCCGAAGTCGTATGGCTTCAGGTCGGATCGCTCTACTGCCGATGCGATGGTGGAATTATTCCACCTGCTGTCTCCTAAAACGGGGCCGCAGTGGGTTATGGATGCCGACATCAAAAGTTTCTTTGACAGAATCAGTCATGACTGGCTAATCAAGTCCATTCCGATGGATAAGAGCATGCTACGAAAATGGCTGAAGGCTGGGGTGGTTGACCAGCACACACTGATGGCAACGGAAGATGGGACGCCGCAGGGTGGGATTATCTCGCCTTGTTTGGCTAATGCCACCTTGAACGGACTGGAAACCGAGCTGAAAGCTCACCTGTGTGAACAGTTCGGGAAAACCAAGGGAAGCAAACTCAAAGTCAATGTGGTGCGCTATGCAGATGATTTTGTGGTACTGGCCAGCTCCAAAGAGCTGCTGGAGGAAATCATCAAGCCGTGGGTAGAGGCATTCCTTGCTGTTCGAGGCGTGGAGCTATCAGCGGAAAAAACGCAAATCACACACATTGAAAACGGGTTTGAATTTCTGGGGTGGTCTTTCCGTAAATATGCGCTCAAATCACATCGCAAGGACTCGAAGTTGCTGATCAAGCCCGCCGATAAAAACGTGCAAGCGTTCTACAGGCGGATACGAGAGGTAATCAGGAGTAGCGGAGCCATGACGCAGGAAGCGCTCATTGGGCACCTAAATCCAATGCTGCGGGGGTGGGCTAACTATCACTCTCCGGTAGTGGCAAAGGAAACCTTCAGTGCGCTGGATTCATTAATCCACTGGCGACTCTGGAGGTGGGCAAAACGGCGACATTCGAACAAGTCTGCCATATGGATTAGAAAGAAGTACTTTCATTCCATCGGTGGGCGGAACTGGGTGTTTGCCAAACCCTATAAGACTGAACAAGGTGAAGCAGGAGTCAGGCAGCTTTATCAGCTGGCTGGTAGGGGGTGTCATAAATTTTGTGTTTGGGCATAACATGTTGCAGCAGAGGATGCATG
>CAYYUQ010000049.1:0-26174 GCA_964474945.1 uncultured Halopseudomonas sp.
CGAGTCAACTTAGCAAGTAGTTTGGTTTTTTACTGAGGCAATACGACCGGTCATCTTAATTGTCGCCGAACAGGCTTGCACAAGATCCGTGTCGGCGCCTGGCGCGATGATGGAAATGGGCCAATGCAGGTGGTGTCAGGGCCCATCGGGCGGCAGCGGGTGCATTTTGAGGCGCCACCCGCAGAGGAGCTGGATCGGGAGATAACCTGCTTTCTGGACTGGCTAAACAGCGAGACATCCGAACCACCTCTCATCAAGGCGGGACTCGCCCACCTCTGGTTCGTTACTCTTCACCCCTTTGACGACGGCAATGGCCGTGTGGGGCGCGCCCTCGGCGACCTGGTGCTGGCGCGGGCAGACCACAGCCCACAGCGTTTCTACAGCCTGTCGGCCCAAATCCAGAGAGAGCGCAAGGCCTACTATGACATCCTGGAGCAGACACAAAAGGGAAACCTCGATGTGTCCCCATGGCTCCATTGGTTTTTGACCTCCCTCATGCAGGCTCTGCGGAATGCACAGCAGACACTGGATGACGTGTTGAGAAAGGCCCGATTCTGGCGACGTTGGGCCGGCACACCGATGAACGAGCGCCAGACCAAAGTGCTCAATCGGGTATTAGATGGTTTCGAGGGCAAACTCACCAGCAAGAAATGGGCAACCCTGTGCAAGTGTTCTCCGGATACCGCCCTGCGGGATATCAACGAGCTGATAGCCCTGGGGGTTCTCACCAAGGCGGCTGGCGGGGGACGCAGCACGGCCTACGGCTTGCAGGGCTGAGGTTATCGATCAGTACATATCGACCTGGTTCAGAAGGTATTCCGGATTTTCCGTCTCTACCCCCACGGTACAGGCGCAGAAGACGAGCGCCTACTGCTGCAAACGTCCCGGCCAATTTGTGGCCAGTTGATCTCGGCAGCCTTTGGGCTTTGCCGAGTTATGACCGAGGCTCAGAAATCCCAATGATGTGCATCCCGCTCCATCAGCTAAGCCCACATCGCCAGAGTTTGTGAAACTGTTGCTGGTGGTATTTCAGGTAAGGCAGGTGTTCCGCCGCAAGCCAGCGCAGGTGCTGCGGGGCCTGAAGGCCAAGGGCTGCCAGATCGGACGATCCTAGGCTTGGGGCGGTCACCAATTTTCCCTGATGATTGAAGGTGATCAGAAAACGATCAAACAGGGCATCCAGGTTGGCAATCAGCAAAAAGCCGTTGAACACATCCAGGCGCTCGGCATCACTGTCACACTCCGCCCAGGGTTTCGCGTGGCTGGCGCGTAGCACCTCGGGCAGGGCGATGCCGGTAACCGCGCAGGCACTGCCCCAGTAATCGAGCATGGCATTGCGGAAGGCCTGCTGACCTATACGCTGGCGCACCAGACGCTCGACTTCGGTGTTCTTGAGTGCGTCGGGCAACTGCTCCAGCTCCTGCGTCAAACTGGCCTCAAAGTCATGTACCGCCTGATTGGGCAGTGCATGGGCCAGCTCAGCGGCACGGCGCAGCAGTTGGGCCAGCGCAGGCTGATCGGGCGCGATGAAACCATCGCCGCTGCGCTGCAAGGTAGGCAGGCTACGCGCCAGCTCGGCATTCAGCAGACCGGGTGCAGGCGAAGTAAACGCAAGCGAATAGCATCCCTCACTGACGCTGATGCACACCTGCGCGCGATGACGGGCCGAGGCGAGATTTACCCTGTCGTCCGGGGCGGGCAGCACATATTCGAAGCCGTGATCATTGCCGGCCTTTTCTAGCAGGGCGCGTTGCAGGGGGTTCATGTGCAACCGGCTCCGATTATCATGGCCAGACTCACGATGTAGCCCTCCCCGCTTTGGCGGCCAAATCTTCCTGGAGCAAGGCGCCATCCAGCACCGATTGAGGAATTTCTCGCATCACGCGCTCACTAAACTCCTTGTTCTTTAGTGTTTCGTAGGTGACGTCTTTATAAAATTTATGAATCTTCATCCCTGACACCAGCTCTTCCGCCTTAGGGAACGACTTGCCGAGTTCTTCACGAACATAAACTTCCGCAGACGCTTGCGTGGCTGGGAAGAGCCCACGAAAACGCGGCGGCGGATCTGCCATCACCGCACGAACCAGATCCGGAACGATTGCATCAACGACTTTGTCGAGCGCGCCCTGCAAATCCTTCTTCAAATCCTCTTTGAGATTATCCAGACGTTTTTCCAGCCCGTTGAGCTCACCCTCGAATTGTGACCGCTTTGATTTCAGCATGACTCGGCCAGCCTGGCCCACCGGTACAAGATACGCCGCCCTCAGTTCGTCGAGCCGCTCGGTGAGCTCCCGCAGCGCGGCGGGCTTTTCGATCTTGTCCAGCACCTTCAGTGATGCGCTGACCCTGTCCTTCAATGCCTTATCTTGGCTGAAAATCAGCGGTAGGGTTTTAGGCAGCTGGATGCGGCGACTCTGGATATTGAAGCCCTCGAAAGTGAGCTCAACAAACTGAATGAGGGCTGCGTACACTTGTGTTTGACGAGCCAGATCAAATTGCTGCGGCGGCGCTATATCCAGCGCTCGCTTGACTGCGCCAAGTGTAGGTTCGGCAAGGGGTTCACTGCCAACAACGGGATACTCAAGAGCCGACTGCGAATCCATGCTGCCACTTACCGGCGGAAGTTCGGCACGCAACACCATCACTTGTGCTGCCGTGAGCGCAATAGCGTTGAACGCCTCACTGTCCGTTGTCGGATCAACCTCCACAAGCCGGGGCGATGAGGTAAAACTCCAGCCACTCTCGTCGCAAATCAGCGCGCCGATACGCAAGCCTGAATGTTGGCGGACACTGATGCCGCCCTCAGCAAGCATTTCAACGGCTCGATAATCCCCATAGCCAAGCCGTGAAACCCGCGCCGATACGTCCAACACCACCACTACCTTGCCGGAACCAAGCCGCTTCTGCGCATCCAGCAAAGCCGTTGCTACTTCTACCGGAATACCGGGTGCGGCAAGAATGACATGATGCTTGGCAGCTTCGATGTACTGGCATAGTCGCTCATGGGTCAATGTCATAAACAAGGGCATACGGCCTTCCTTAAATTAGGTGCTCTTAACTCGATTCCACTGAATGGCCCTGCTACGCCAGTGCTCGCTGATGGTTTGGGTGAATTCGGCGCGTACCAGCTTGGCGCGTGCTTCGCACCAGTCGGCGGATTCCTGGCGGATCACCAGGCCCTCCGGTGGCCCATTCCGGTAGCGGCTGGTGCTGGTGGTGAGGATTTTTTTCAGGTCTGACAGGCTGGCGCCACCCTCATAGATGGAGGACACCACCGACAGTCCGAGGGCTGCCGCCAGTGCATTGCGTCGGGCACTGCTCCAGAAGCGCTGTGCCTTACGGTCATACACATCGAACAGTACAAACCAGTCCGGCAGGTTTTCATAATCCAGCGAATGTTTGGCAGCGCACCACTCGCCAAACAAAATCAGGTCGCCAGTCAGCTTTTCGGTTAAGGCCCATTGGTGTTGGGCCAACCATGAGCCGAGTCGCGAAAACTGGCCGGTAAACGGCTCGGTCAGATACTGGCCGCGATTCTGGGCACGCAGGGCGCCGTCGGGGCCAAGCGATATACCCAGATTGGCGCCGTCGAGCTTTTCTTCCACGCGCACCGGCCCCGACAGCAAGGCCTCGACTTCATGGGGCGCCAGCACCTTGTCATCGCGCGGCATACCCTCGCCGAGCCAGGCGATATGTGGGGTGTGGGGGAAGCGGCAGAAGTCGGTCATGGATTATCCCAGAGGCAACGTCGGAACCGGTCTGTCAGGAAACTTGTTGGCGTAAAAGCGACAGGCATCATTCGGGCAAACGAACTCCACACCAATACCCGCCATTTGCAAATGCGGCCACCAATCAAGCCATTTACAATCCGCGCCCTGCCATACCGGCGGCTTATCAGGATGCGCATTGGCAACGGCGGCAAACTTGCGATCTGGCGCATCGAACATTGGCTGCAGAGTCGGGACGGGAAACTCGGCGAATTCATCGACTGCACTCTCGGTTATGGCCACTTGTGCGCAATGTACCGGGTTGCCGGCATTACGCAGCAGCCACTTGAGGAACACATCGCCTACTCCCTTGGGGGGATTCAATCGAGTCTTGTGCTGATATTCCCCAAGAATGCGGTAACCATCATCAATCACCACAGTACCATTCGCTTGCATCGCCTGCAAAAGGTTGACGCATTCCGTAACGCACTCAGGCGATACATCACCATGCTGTCCGTTGGCGATCAGCAATATATTGGTATCAATTACCGCGCGCATCATTCTCCAGATTCCTTGCGCTGCTCTTTTTTGCGCTGCATGGCGGCCAGCGTTCTGGCCGATATATCAGCCATCTCATCGCCAAAGAAGTTAATGGGCCAATTTTCAACTTCGCCGAACTTGTTCAGGCGCAGCGGTTCCAGTTCGGTGGCGGCACCACCCCGACGACAGAAATACACAGCTACGTCCTCTGCTTTTAAGCTGCCCTCCGCCACGCGGCGCTGAATACGGTTGAGAAAATGCTCGGAGTGGCTTTCCACAATCAACTGCACATGTCGCTCCCTGCCGTTTTCACGCGCCTGGGTGGCCGCAATAAACACATCGGCCAGTTCAGCCTGCACCTGAGGGTGCAGATGGATTTCCGGTTGCTCCATCCATACAGTCGAATGTGGCAGGCAATAAAAGGCCTGCGTCAGGGCTGGCAACACCTGAGACACGCCAAAACCCACATCTGTAATCTTCACTTCGCTGCTGGTGCCATGAGTTTTCAGCAGCACCTCATACTCCTTGCGCCCTTTGGCCACCGGCTTGACGGTGAAGCTGTCGATCACGCCCAAGTCCTTTAACCACTGCGCAACAAACGCATCAAAGGGGTACTGCTTTTTCTTGTAACCACGACTGAGCATACGCTGCTCAGCGCTCGCGGCGAGAATCGCCGGAATAGTGAACTCGCCCCTTTGACCAACGCTATCCGGCGTTTCGCCAGACCACGAATAGATGCGTTTGGGGTGGTCTCGCAGGGGGCCAAGGTAACAGACTCTGCCCAGCGCACCCTCGGTTGCCAGCGCGAAATCCGATAAAAACTCGGCGTTCTGAAAGCGGGCGCGACTCTGGTCGGAAATACGGTAGAACTTGTCTGGTTCATCCAGTGGCCAGACCCGGCCGGTGCTGCGCACCAATTTCAGCTGGCTTGAAGTGATTTCGGGCTTTGCAAGTGTATCGTTGGCGTAGCTCACTTCCAGCTGCAGCTGATCACCACTCGCTAACTGATAGCTCATCTGCTGGACACGAGGCTGCTCTCGCTTGTCGGCCAGCAGGCTGACTGTCAGATGCAAGTGGTCGCCCTGAAACTTTGCCCGTGTGAGGGGATCACGGACTTCGAGCTTTTCTGGCAACTGCCAACCCAGCGCAAAACGCAAAGGCTGAGTGAGGTCGTGGTTGTGAATACACTCGGCAAAGGTGCCGAGATCGATCAGCGCGTTTTCATCACCCAGATGCAAGGGGCGCTTACGATCAACAGAAAGGACAGTTTGTTTCAAGGCCAGCAGCAAATGCCCCAGGCTGCTCTTCCCGGCACTGTTGGCACCGAAAATGACTGTCAACGGCGCCAGACGAATTATTCCCGTATCATTCCAGGCCTTGAAGTTCTGAATTCTGAGTTCAGTTAGCATGATGGTTTCCTGTTGGCATCATTGAGCTGGTCATAGGTTTATAGATTCAGCGGCCGGAAATCCATGCCGATTCGTTTCTTAAGCAAGAAGCCATCTTCCTCCCGGCTATGAAGTCGCACTCTTACAAACTCTTCAAAATCTGACGAGGCTTCCGTGGAAGTAGTGACAATATATTGACTGGAAGTGGAATGATTGTTCTTTGCCACCTGTAAAAGCGCCCAGAAAAGAGACTCACTCATCTCCGCTTCTCTTGGTGAATCGTGCAACAAAAATCCGGGATGAAGGCTTTCAGGATGTCCACTATCCAGCAGGCAAACCAAGTCACCGGCGAGCGTCTCCAGTACGCCATAGGTGGTCGAATGCATTGGCCCCATGTGAAAAGGAGGTGTCTTGTCACAATCAAAATTTCCCCAGGTAAACCCGGGGATACTCTTAGCAATTGAATCTGCCGCATTTCTCAAGGTTCGCTTGCGATCGGCATACAACGCCTGCTGGTCATGAATTGCCAGTTTGATCTGGCCTATCTCACTGTCCAACGTTGTCTCCTGGTGTTTCAGTCTGGCCAATTCCTGCCATTCCGACGGGTTGGCAATGATTTTTTCATAGTGCTCGTGCTCAGCAATACCCATTTCCAATCGCTTCTTTCTGTTATGTACATCTATTTCTAGGCTGCTGAAGTCGCCCAGTAAATTTGTGAGGTTAGCGATTCTCGCATCGAAAGGCGACAGCTTCTGCTCCAGCTCCTTCAGAAACTTTGCCTGTTGAGTCAGTTCCAATTGGTAATCCCCATTTTTTTTCTGACGTTCCCTGGCATCGCGAATAGAGCTGAGTTGTACGACATCAATCCGCTCTTGAACATAATCGCAATCACGCAGCAGCCGATTACCTGGCTCGCAGAATAGGGTCAACTTTTCCTGCAGGGCTTCCGGTTCTTTCTTAAGGCGCTCGACTTCCGCACGATTACCACTGATAGCCGCTCGCAATTGCGCAATCCGGTTTGCCACTGCCTTTAGTTGAGTTCGCAAGGGTGCGCATTGGTCAAGCACAGCCAGCCTTTCCTGCTCACGGTTATTGCGCTGCTCCCGAAGTTGTTGGAGCTCTTCGGTACATTTGGCAACCTGCTGCTTAGCCAAGCCATGCAATGAGGATTCATCAAACAAGGAGGCCGCGCGAAAAGGCGAGGATTCATCAGCGCCCAAAGCAGTTGCCAGCTGGTGCTTTACATAAGCAAGCAAGTCCGCCGGGCGGCGCTCCAGATTAGCTATGTTTGAACGCAACTGGCTGAGATTAGATTCTTTACTTTTCAGGTCGTTATGGAGAGAAGCATCCTTGAGCAGACCAAGGACTATCTTGACTACCAATGCGGGTGACTGCGCAGGCAAGGTGAAGCCGGCACCTTCGAGGCGCCAGTGGTAATAACTCTGATAGCGACTGCCCTGATCGCGGGAGCACCAAGCAAGAAGATGCTGCCATTGGATAGGTTGGTTTGAGCCAGGTAGATTTTGAACCGGCAGAATCTTGACCAGTTTTTCATCGAGCGCCTGTACATAGGCCTCGTGCTCACTAGCCACTTCATTTCTAGCGAGTTGCTGCCACCTTGCACCTCTGGCGGCACGATAGCGTTTCTGGTGCTGCCAGGGCTTCAAAACCGTCCAAGCTTCGCCCTCAATATATACACGTGCGGCAACCGCACCACTCGGCATAGCGTTGCACAGCTCATCACGCAAGGGAGTGCCAGCGGCCCATTGGGGGTCTTCTAGCACGAAACGCAGTAACTGGCAAAAGGCCGTCTTTCCTACACCGTGGCCCAGGCTACCCTCTATGGGTTCTGACAGTACCAGGTTCAAACCGAGCCGCAGGGAAACTTCCCGCAGCGGGGTTTCCGACTCCAAAGATTCGAGCAGCCATAACGTTTCTACCCACACCCTTGGTTGGGTACGACTGGTTCTCTGAGCTTCTCCAATCGTAGCGTCCATTACCTTATGCCTGTTTATGGACTTCTGTAGAGGGGGCCATGTCGCCGTCTGCTCTTTCACTGGTTTTAAGTGAATCGAGTAGCCGCTGTTGATTTTTGTATGTGTTAAGCAACAGCTCGGCTACCTCACGGGTACGGGCATCACCGATGACATTGCTTAAGTTTTCAGTCCTTGTTATTTCCAACGACTGCCCCAGCGGCACCTCGAACAAGCTTTCTAGCCATCTCATAACCGCCGGTAAACGTTCCAGTCTCTCTTGTGAGCACCACTGTGACAATGCTTCACTGTGCTCGCTTGCGTCAACTTGAGTCAGCAATACCATGCGTAAATCCTGCTCGGATATGGGGCCACCTTGAATCACCAAATCACAGACAAGACCCGCCAACCAATCCTCAGACTCGCAGCAGGGTACGGTGTCTGGAAAATACTGCGCATAGGCCGTTGATCGACGCGCGATTTCCTGTTTATTGGGCGATGGCGCGTACTGCTGATGAGCCGCTACGCGATAAAGCTCTTGAACGGAATCCAGCTCTCCCGCTTCCAATTTATCCCACGCTTCCAGCACCAGCCGCCGGGTGCGGTATTCACCGAACTCTTTCAACTCGTTCTTCTGCAATACGCGGAAAGTTTCCGAGGGGTAGTCTGGGCCTTCGATATCGGCGGGATCGAGGATGTAGCGGAGCTGGTCGCGGTTCAGTCCGTAGGCACGGGCGTACCAGGCGTCGAGTTCGGCGCGCAGCATGGGGCGGCGGTCTGGGTCGAAGGGGAAAGGTTCGCCGTCATAGCCCAAATCCTGCGCCCAGGGTTGCATATCCCAGGCGGTGTAAGTGAGTTCCAGAACGCGGGGTACGATAAAGGCGAGGTCGGAGTTGGTGTAGCAATCCGGGGGTAGCACAGCTATCTGCTTGAAAATGAAATAATTCAGATGCGTGCCACCGACTTTATGCCGGGCAAAAAAATCGAGCGTCAGGGACGAGAGGTTCGCCACCAAGGCCGCATATATGCGCAGATCGTCTTGCCCGGAAGGAAACATCAGCGGCATCTGGTTCCCCACCCCACTCACAGGCACCACACTCACAATCACCGTGCGCTCGTTGGTGGCGTTGGTAATATCCCGCCACCCCAACAACCACTGCCGCTGCCAGCCCTTGTCCGCCAGCCGCTGGCGCACTTCCTGTGCCCTCACCCAATAGCGTGGCGTGGCGGCAAAGTCCGGGTCGGCTTTTTCCACCAGGGTCACATCACGACTGGCCACGTCGCCCTTGCCCGCCTGGCCGCGGGCATTGGCCGCGTAGCTGGCCCAACGGTGATCGAACTGGTGGATCATCTTGGCTTCGTAGAGCGGCAGCATTCCCTGCCCGCCAGCGTCGTGGAACAGGTGGCTGTCGTTGGACATATGGAACATGGCCATAAACGAAATACCCCAGGGATTCTGCTCCGGCTGGCCGGGGCGCGCCTCGCGGATCAGTACCGGGACGCGCTGGTAGATCTGCCGGGTCAGTTCCGCATCGCGGCGGGCGCGGAAGATCGGGCAGGTCAGGGTGTTGGGGTTGATGCGGGCAAAGTCGTCCGCGCCCAGGGTAAAGCGGCGGCGGGCATCCTGCAGTTGCGCGGTCTGGGTGAGGAAGAAGGCAAACTCGGCTTCGGCGGACTGGCCCAGGGTGAGCAGGCAGAATTTATAACTGCGGTGCACGCCCGGAAAGATCGCTTCGCGGTTTTCAAAGTCATACAGGCTGGCCAACCTCCCGCTGGTGGCGATGGCACCAAAGTATGCCTTGGTGGAATCGTCGGTGGCGATGCCGGTGGGCACGATAAAACCGGCGCGGCCTGCGGGGCGGGTGATCTGGCTGATGGTTTCGGCAAACAGCGCGTAGGTGTTGACATCGCCCACGCCGGTGAGCGGGTAGCGGCCACCCTCTGACCCATTGACATGGGCAAAGGCACTGGCGGCCTCGGCGGTGCGACGGGCACCTAGAAATTCCTGATACAGGCGTTGCTCAGCGACGCTGCCCAGTTCGCTGTGTTCCTGATCGGGATAGATGTGCCTGGCCAGTTGGCCCTGGGCCAGCCAGTCGATGCGCTGGCTGCGCTCGGCCTTGTTTTTGGCCGCTGCCACCAGGGTGCTACGGGTGGCAAAGAATTCCTCTTCCTGCAGTTTGATGCGCTCCCAGGGCGGGTTGCCCAGTACGCAATCAAAGCCCCCTTCCGCAAACACCTGCGGGAAGGCCAGCGGCCAGTGGAATACCCGCGCCTCACGGCATGCGCTGCGGGCGGCTTGCAGTTGCTGCTGGTGCTGGGCGTTGTGCTGATCGCTGAACAGTTCCAGATACAGGGTTTGGCTGGTGGGGATGTGCGCGGCGGTGATGTCGGTTTTGGGCAATACATAGGCGCCCAGCAGCAGATCGGCGGCGTGGGCCAGACGGCTGCTGGCGGCCTGTTGCTGAAAGGCTTGATAGGTGGCGGCGCGTTTGGCGATGTCCTGTGGGGTGTCTTCCGGCAGGGCTTCCAGGGCTTGCAGTTCGCTGAGGCCTGCGGCGGCATCGATTTCACCCAGTTGCCCGAAGGCATTGGCGACCCGCTTCCTTTCCAAATCTTTCAGTGCCGCGCTATTGAGCTGGGCCAGTTTTTTGCACGTGACTTTATCGTCACCAGACAGCGGCTTGAAGGCCGCCGGGGCAATGCCTTTTTCCAGCGCCTTCAGGTCGGTCAGGCCCAACAGGGCGTCGCCGCATTGCAGGTGATGGTCGAGGAAAGACAACGGCCTGCCCTCTTCAAAGCCTTCCAGCCACAGGGCGGTTCGGCACAGTTCCAGCGCCATGGGGTTGCGGTCTACGCCGAAAATGCAGTGGCTGATCACTTCGCGCAAGGCGTGGCGGTAATCCTGGGGCTTTACCGCGCCTTCGCTGCGGCGCAGGGCGGCGAGCCGTTCGGCCAGGCGGCGAGCGGCGGCGAGCAGAAAATGGCCACTGCCGCAGGCCGGGTCGATCACCTTGATGTTAAGCAGTGCCTCAGTCGGGTTGGCGGGGTTGTCCGCCAGGCGCTGTTCGATCACCGGTTCCAGCGCGGATTGGATCAGCTCCTGCACCAGCGAATCCGGGGTGTAGTAGCTACCGCTGGTTTTGCGGGCATTGCCCTGGGTAGAACCGTCGCTGGTCAGCCCGGCAAAGCCAAACTGGCGGGCGGGCAGTTCGACCTCAGGCACCAGTTCCAGCAGGCTTTCGTACACGCTGCCCAGTTCCTCCGGCCCCATATTGCGGTAATCAACAGGGGCCAGGCTGCCGCTGGCGTTGTCCCAGCGCAGGTGCTGGATGGCCAGCAGCCAGTCGGCGTTGCTGAGGCTGGCGGCATCCAGTGCCGGGCATTGGCTGCGGGCAAACAGGCCACCCAGGGCGGGCAGGGCCAGCCGGGGTTCACCGTCACTCAGGGCGTTGAAGACAATGCGGGCGGCCTGCCACAAGTCGTCGAAGCGGTTGCGGGCGCGGCGTTTCAGGGCGCGATCGCGCAGGCGGGCCATGGCGTAGCCTTCAGCGTAGGCACGGCGTGCTTGCTGGGCGGTTTTGCTGTCGTCGGCGGTATGCAATAAGCCGCGCTCTTCCACGGTAAACAGAAAAATCAGCCGGTAGATCAGGCGCAGCAGTTGCTCGAAGTAGTCTTCCTTGCTGAGGTGGCCTTCCTGCAGGTCGCGGCGCAGGGCATCATTGCCCGGGTGCCGCAAAAAGCCGCTGCCCAGGGTGAGCAGGGCCTGGGTTACGCCCTGGCGCAAGCCGTCGCGTACGCGGGTGCCTTCTTCCTTGCCCGCTTCACGCCAGGCTTCCCAAATGCAGGCGGTGGGCGCCTCGCCGGGCTGGCCAGCCCGGCTGGCATGCAGCAGGCGCCAGGCCATGGCAAATTCGGCAAAACGCTGGCCGCTGAGCAGGTCTTGCAGGTCGATTTCCAAAAAGCTGGGGCGCGTGAGGGTGGCGGCATCGCGCAGCAGGCGCAGTTGCTTGCCGTTGGTGACCATGGCCCAGAGGTGTTCGTCGCTGGCGTTGATCAACTCTTGCGCCAGTTGGAAGGCGGTTTTTTTGCGGCTGCCGGAGCCGGTAATGCTGAAGCGCTCATCCGGGGTATCCAGGCCCAGGTGGTGCGGGGCCACCACGATGGGCAACTGCCCTGCCAGCAAGCTGATGGGGTAATGGCGCTCACCCAGCGTAAGCCCGGCCACCGGCTGGATGCGGTGGTAAGCGAAGGCGTCGCGCAGCAGTTCCTGGACAAAGGTGGTGGTGGCCTGCTGCGGGTCGAGGTCGGTGCGCTCGAACAGGCGGGCAAAGTGCTGCCACTGGGCGCTGGCGATCTGGAAGGCGCGGCTGTAGTCGTCCTTGAGCTTGAGACCCTTGGGGGTGTGGTAGTCGGCCTCCTGCTGCCGGGCAGCCTGACCGAGTGCGGCTTTTTCCAGTTGATCGGGTAGGAACAAGGCGCCTTCCAGGCGCAGGCTGGGCAGGTTGAGGGCGACGTGGGCTTTGTGGATTTTTTTCATTGGGCCGCCTTACAGGGAATCGGGTAGCAGGACATACACGCCGATCACATCCACCGGCAAACAGGGGGTAACGCTGTACTGGCCCACATCGCGGGCGGCTTCGCGCACCCGTTTGTGGTCATCCAGCAGGGTCTCGGCGCGCTGCTGTGCCAGTGCCTGCAGGCGCGCGGGCTGGGCCTGCAGAAAATCCAGGGCGGCCTGTACCTGTTGCTGCATTTGCGCGGCGGGCAGGTTCGCGCTGGGCTGGCATTGCAATAGCGCGGCGGCGTTGTCGTCACTGAGCCACTGCGGGTTGCTGCGCCCCTGTACGGCCAGGGTGACGGTTTCTTCGGCCATCAATTGGTGCGGCTGGCGGCGGCGTACATAGCTTAGCTGGTGACGCAGACGCAGCAGGTACAGAGTGGTGACCACCTCCACATCCTGAGTGACGGTGGCGGCGCAGCGGGCGGCGATGGCTTGTGCGTTGTTTTGCCCAGCGCCTTGCAGGGCCTCTTCCAGCAGGTGTTCGGCCAGCACCGTGACCAGCGGGTGGCTGCGGTGCAGGTCGGTGAAGTCCAGCGTGACGGGCTTGTCAATACCTTCGTCCGCCAGCCGCTGGCGCAGGGCCTCGGGAAGGTGCTGGGGCAGAAAGCGAAAATGGTGGTTGCGCGCTTTTTCCAAAGGTGCATTTAACCGGGCACAGGCACTGTGCACGAAGCGCTGCACATCAGCGGCGTTGCCCAGGGCAAGCTGCTGCTTTTGCCATTCGGGGAGCACTTCGTCGGGGCGAATACGGCGTTGGGCAAACACGGTGCGGTTGGCCTTGGCTTTGTCCAGAGCGTCGCGCCATTGGGCTTGCAGGGGCTGCAGGATGACTTCTGCATCGGCAAACAGGTCAGCGGTGTAGTGTTTGCGTTCGCTGCGTTTCATCAAGGCGGCCTTGACCAGGGCCTGATTGATGCGTTGCTCGTCTTCCGGCATGGGCACCAGCACGCCGAGTTCTTTCTGGATGGCCTCGCCCTTGCGCAGAATCACGTTAAGTACAAAGCCGTCCACCGGGTTGTCCTGGCCATAGAGCATGGTGCAACGCACCTCATCAGCCTGCTGGCCAAAGCGGTCTACCCTGCCTTCCCTCTGTTCGTGGCGGGTGGGGTTCCAGGCCAGGTCATAGTGCACCACGGCGGTAAAAAGATGTTGCAGGTTGATGCCTTCAGAAAGACAGTCGGTGGCCACCAGAATGCGCTGTTCGGTGTCAGCCATGGCATCGACGCGCTCGCGGCGTTCGTCCGGCGTAATGTCGCCAGTGATGGCCTCCACGGTGATCTTGTTGCCAAAGTGCGCACGCAGGTGCTCGGCCACGTAGTGGGCGGTGGCGATATAGCGGCAGAACACCACAGGCTGATAACCGTCTTTTACCAGCCCTTGCAGGTGCTGGATCAGGGCAGCCAGTTTCGGGTCACCCTGTTTGCCGGACAGGCGCTGGGCCTCGGCAATCAGGGCTTGCAAGCGGCCGGTGTCCTGCAACTGGCCGGGGGGTTCCAGATCGCTGCCGGACAGGTCGTCGGCTTCGCCATCGTGCAGGCGTTCGTCGTGCAGGCCATCGTCACTGTCCAGTGTGCCTTGCAGGCGGGTGGTCAGCGCCTTGACGGCTGCGGCGGGTGACGAGGCCACACAACGCAGCAATGCCAGAGTGGCGTACCAGATAAGGCGCGAGGCACCGCTTTCGCTTTGCTCGATGGTTTCCGCCAGTTCGCGGCAGTAGCTTTGCACAGCATCGAAAAACGCGCCCCAGTCACCGCTGAGCTGGTAGGTGACTTCGGTTTTCATGCGCCGGGGAAAGGCGCGACCGGCGTCGGTTTCAGCCTGCCATTCTTCAATGTCCTTGCGGCGGCGCTGGACGAAATGCCGAGCCAGTTCCTGCCGGAGCGGATCATTGGCGGAGGTGCGCCCCTGCAACCCGGCAAAGGCCGGATTGAGCAGAGATATCAGGTTGTAGAACGCGGCTTCGTCACCCGAGTGCGGAGTGGCGGTGAGCATGATCAGGTGGCGTTCGCTATCTGCAACCAGGCGTTGCAGCAATTGATAACGCAGCTGTTTACCCTGGCTGCCGGTGGCGCAGGTGTGGGCTTCGTCAACAATGATGCATTCGGGCGCGATGGCCAGAAAGTAATCACGGTGGCGCTCACTTTTGATGTAATCGAGGCTGACCACCACCACCGGATGATGATCAAACAGGCTGACGCCGTGCGGCAGGTTGCGCTCGATGCGGCTGGCACTGGCGGAGGTCAATGCCACGGCTTGCAGGTGGAAACGCTCCTGCAATTCGCTTTGCCACTGCTCCACCAGGTGCGGTGGGCAGAGTACGGCCAGGCGACTGATTTCGCCACGATCCATCAGCTCGCGCACAATCAGACCGGCTTCGATGGTTTTGCCGATACCCACGTCATCGGCAATCAACAGGCGCACAGTGGAGAGCCGCAGCGCCATCAGCAAGGGCACCAGTTGGTAGGCACGCGGCTCCACGGCGATATTGCCGAAGGAGCGGAACGGGCCGCCACCGGCGCGCAGTTTCAGGCGCAGGGCATCGCGCAGCAACAGGGCAGCAGCGTGGTTACCGGGGCGCGTGGGATCGGGCCAGGGAAAGGTGGCCGACTCCACCGGCTGGAATTCCAGCGCGGGAATCAGCGCAATGATGTCATCGTCGGCACCCCCGAGCGGGCGCAGGCGCAACCAGTCGGGTTGCGAGTCGCTTTGCACCACCCATTCGCGGCCACGGGCGCGTACCAGGTTGCCGGGGAGGAAGTTGGCTTGGGTCATTGTGGTTCCATTTTATATTTGCCAGAAGGGCTGTTGTAGCCAGTGCGCGGGAAAGCCCATTTCGTTTGCTGGAATCTGGTGGGCCTGTATCAATTGCTGTAGGCGGCTCTTCCAGTGGTGCCCGGGGCTGACCCTGTCGAGCAGATAGCCCAATATCGCCAAGGTGTTGTAGAGCTTTTTCGGGCTGGCGGGGTTCAGGCTGCCCAGTACGGCGGCAGGCCGATGATTCGGCAATTTGAAGGTGAACGCCAGCTCCCGGTTCCACACGCGGCTGTGATGCGCACAGAGATTGCGCACAACGGCCAGGTGGTGCAAAAACGAAGCAAGGTTTGTTTCGTCCATATCAAAGGGGTGGGCAACGCGATTGCGATCAGCACGAAGCTTCAAGTTTGCATACCATTTGGAGAGCTGCCCCAGGGTCATGATTTCGACCGCTGCCCATACAGGTGGCAGGGGTTCTTTGTATTTGTCCAACAAGTGCTGGATAAAGAGCTCTTTGCTGTTGACGACATCCTGCTCCAGTTGCTGGCGGTTGGCGGTATAACTCCATCTGCCTCGGTTTGGCTGAAACAGATTGGCGTTGAGCAATAGGTGAGCACCATGGGCATGGCCTAGCTGATAGGCATATTGCGTTCTTACCGCGACCTCTACACGCTCGATTGCGTCTATCAGCAGCAGTCGCAACTCACGGTCAAACACATACCTATCCAGCACCTGCTCAAAGGTGGTGCCGGGATGAAATTGGTGACTGCCATGATCCGACTCAAATGGCAGCCAATATGCCGCCAGGCGGTAGTAGTTGATGTAACCAAGATAGTGTTTCGCCAGCGGCTCGTCGGCAATCACCATGCCACGCGCACGGAGCTGCAGGATCTGCTGTTCCAGGCCAAGGGCCGGTTTGGTATAGGGGATCTTAGACATCCGGCCCTCCGTGTATCGGAGACCGGAAAAAAGAAACCCCCCGGGGTGCGCAGAGCTGACGGGATGCGTGGGGGGTGTTGTTGGGTAGAAGTATAGTAATGCCGCCTGTTCTTTTCAAGCACAGGCCAAGCCGGGAGGTTGCACCAGCCAAGGATACTGGATTCATAGCGTGCTCCCCCCAGAACCTGCGAAGACGTTGGAATAGCGAGCAAGCAGCTCCGGCCAACGTACCTGAGCAGAAAAATCAAGCACTTGCCAGCCCTTGTCGGTCAGCGTATCGCGCAGTTCGGCTGTGATGGGTTCCAAAAACACCAGCGCACGGGCCGCCTTGTATTGCCCTGCGGCGGAGGCAGCCCCTTGATTGATGGGAACATTGGTCGCGTCAGGGCGCTGCAGGCCGGCTTGATCCAGTGCTTTGAGCCACTCGGATAACTGGCTGCTGCCAGAATCCGGTGCTGGTGTTGTTGTGTGCGCCGAGTCTGGAACCCTGGCCATGGAAACCTGCGCATTGGCCAGTGCCACCAGCAGGTTCAGCGCATCCTGATTGCGGCGATTGATGTTGTCGTGGTCAGGTTGGTTGAAGTAGGAGAGCAGACACTGGTAACAGCCCGCCTCGCAGATGGATAGGCCTTGGTATTTTTGCTCAAGGCTGTCCAGAGACGCCATCGACCAGGGCTCGGTCGGCTTGCTGAAGTGCATCAGCTCAAGTGCGGCACTGGCCACCTGCGCCAGGCTATCAGGCTCGGTGGTTAACCGGGTAAGCACACCGGCTCCGCCTTCTGCAGATTCGTAGAACATCACGGCCTTGCGCTCATCACTGGTGGGGAGGGGTTCGGCCACCAGTTCCGATTCTTCGATCTGAAAGGTCATTTCAATGCCGCGCTTGATGGCAGCCTGCAAGGTAGCCATGGTTTCAAGCGGCAAGGTTTTCACCGGAGTGAGGATCAGCAAATTCCGGTGATCTTCAACAAAGGGCACTATGCGCTGGTTGGGCACCTTGTCAAGCAAAGGTTCATCAACAGCGTCGCTGCCTTCTTCAGCATTGGGGTCGTCCTTTTTGCTCCAGGTGCCGGTGATGGGGTTGATGTAAAAGCCCAGCTGGTTCTTGTCCTTGCGGCGACGCCAACCCCGGTTGATACGCCACAACCGGGCGGCAGGCGTGTACACCAGTCCGGCGATGACGTCTTCGCCCTGGCATACTTCCGCTTGGCTTTTTTGTATCTGTCCATCCGGCCCTGGTAGAAAACGGAAGGTGGTTTGCAGTTCAAACCCTTGCCGCTGGCGATCTTCGTCGTTGATGGAGATGCGCTCGACGGGCACTGTCTCCACGGTTTCGATGCGGTAAAGCTCGCGCACCCAGTCGTGATCGGTAAGCAGTGCATCGCAGTTTTCACAGCGATCCACCAACGGCTCCCCCTCACCCGGTTCACCCAGATGACCATAGCCACACTGACTGCAAATGCGTGAGGCGATGGTGCTGAGCTGGCTGCTGCCAGAGACATGATCGGCGGAGCCAACGTTGAGCTTGGCACGCACAACCCGGTACATGCGGCCCTGATGGTAAATCAGGCTGCGCGGGCCGAACTCCGACAGGGCTAGAAAGCGCGGTCGACTGACCATGCTGCCTTCGTCATCCTTACCATTGGTGCCGTTGCCACCCCGTGCGGGAATCCAGGCCATCAATGGCAAGCGAGGGAAGTTGTAGCCAGGCAGGAAACCCTGGCTGGCTAGATAGCGGTAGGTGTAGAAATCGGAACCCTGGGTATTGCCGGTTTTTAACAACACGGCGAACTGCCGTGCCGCATCACCATAGCGACGGCTGGCATTGTTGCGTTCAGAATGGGAGGCCGTATGGCTTTTAACGATGTGGTCGGCCATCTCCATCTGTTTGCGGGTGGAATCAAACAGTACGCGCCAGCGCTCAAGCGCTCCGGAAAATGCCTGTGGTGATTCGTCGATCACCTTGTTGACATAATCATCGGAGAACCAGCTGTTGCCTTGCAGATCGGCCTGCAATTGGGCAACCACAGCTGCGGCACTTTGCCGCGCACGGTGGAGAACGGCGGGGTCTGCCAGTTGCTGGTGCAATTCGGCCTTGACGGGTTTGCCCGGCGCCTCCAGCTCCAGCAGTGGTGCGATGCTGGTATCCAGCCCAACCCGGGCACTGGCCAGCCAGACTGCGCGCAAATGGCTTTCCAGCAGATCGCGATTGGCCAAATCCAGCGTGGGGGGCTTGACCACGCCGTGAACCATATCGCTGGCATGACGGAAAAACCATTGGTCGTGGGGACTGAGGGCTGCGCAGTAGGTGATGACCAGGGCTTGTTGACCAGAACGCCCGGCACGACCACTGCGCTGGGCATAGTTGGCCGGAGTGGGCGGTACATTGCGCAGATATACCGTATTGAGTGCGGAAATGTCCACACCCAACTCCATGGTGGGTGAACAGAACATCACCGGCAGACGCTCAAGCGGAGCCTCGTGAGCAGGGTTGTCGGCCCAGTCTTGACGATCTTTCTCGGTATAGCGAAAGCGTTGCTCCAGCAGTTGTCTGCGTGACGCTTCAACCTGGGCAGTGTGTTCCTGCGCTTCAAAATCAAACAGCGGGTGGCCCGGCTGCTGCAGCAGCCCGGCCACGTTGAGATAGAGTTGCCGGAAGAAGGCATTGATGCGGCTTTCGCCGCTATTCTTGCCGATCAAGCACCACTCCAGCGCTGCGGCATTCAGACGCCAGCCCACTATTTTTCCGTCAATGGCTTGTTTGTGCACATAGTTGTGCAATCCCGCTTGCAACATGGCTTGAATCAATTCAGCCCACTCGGCTTCCTTCCACTCATGGGTTTGCCCTGCAAAGGCGGTTTGCTTCCATACCTCGGCCATTTTGATCTGCTTGAGCAAGCGGGAGCGTGGGCCTCCGCTGAGCAGATCCGTGCGCGGCTTGCCCTTGTATTCCGGGCGTTTTTCGAGGATCAGATAGCGGGCCGTTTCCAGCTTTTCATCAGCGGCAAAGGCCCAGCGTTCGTGCAGATAACTGAACGCACTGGTGCGTGCCTTGTCCTGCTCCACCGCGTCCAGATAGCGGCTTTCCAGGCATAGACCCCGGCGCATTTCATCGAATAGGATTTGATATAGCGCGGCACGGTTATGTGGGTTTAGTTTACGCAATACGGAACCGCTGCTTTCAAACAGTGATTCCTCAGCGCAAAATTCCTCCAGCCCACGGTAACGGATGGCCAGCAGATTGAGCTGATCCAGGTTCGGGTTATTGAAGCGCCAGCCGCGGCGGAGATCGCGCAACAGGCGATAGCCAATGATAAAACGCAGGGTTCGTTGGGCTTCCTGCCGTGCCAGCCCCATGAGCTTTGGTGTTCGCAGGTATTCGGTCAGAGTGGCTGCATCCACGGCGTCAAAACCCAGCGCCTTGAATACGGCATCGGCTAGGTGCTCCTCGGTGAGCAGTCCCTGATTTTTTTGCAGGGCACCAATCAACCCGGAACGCAGAGTGAGCAGAAACACAAAGTCATTGAAATGTCCTGCCTGCAGAGCGGCATCCTGACGGTTATCGGAAAAGCCAAGCAGCTTGCGCGGATCTGGTAGCCCGGCAGGTAGCTCCTGTTGGGCAAACAACTGGCGCAAGGCACTGAGCGTGAGCACGGTCGTAGCCGATGAACGACCCTCGCCGGACAAACTGGCCAGCCGATTCATATCCTTGCCGTGAGCCTCGTGCAGCACGGCGCAATTCAGGCAGAACCGAAACTTGCCGGGGATATACCAGAACTGCTCACCTCGGCCCTCCAGTCCTTGCGGGTCGACTCGGGTGCCCAGGGGTACAGACTTTTTGTAAGTGCCTTTGATTTTGGGCTCTGCTCTGGTGAGATCCAGCCAGCTTTCAGGCAGATCTTCAAGCTGCCCCTTATAGGCCTGTTGCGGGTTGGCGGGGCACAAGAAACCAAAGCGCACATCCTCATTGTCATCCGCCGTGATGTCATCAATTTCACGGGGGCTGTATTGCACCCTGCCCTGCTCGGAACGCCAGACGGGATGGTATTCCTGGCCACAATCGCGACAAAAATGCACCGGATAGAGCAGTACCGATTCGGCCTGACGTCCCGGCGCAAAGCGTTGCGCGTCCAGCGTTATCTGGCGTTGTTGTGGCGCTTCCAACGTTGCATGAACCTTGCCGGGGCCGCTGATGAACTGGTGCAGCTTGAAGGCGAACGGCGGCCGCCCCTGCTCTGTTTTGATGTCGTGGGCGGCCACCAAAAAACGCTGCAAGCCTTCTCGTGCCAGTTGCTCGCTGCAATCCGCATCTGCCGCCAGGCGTTGGCTTGCTTCTTTTAGTGTGATGGGCTTTGCTCGGCGAGGTGCTTCATGCTGGGACAACTCGATACCAAGGTTGAGTTCCACCCATATAGCAAGCGGGTCTTGCTGGAAAGCAGAAAAATTCGGCCAGCTGAACTGCTGCTGATTGAGTAGGGCTTTCAATTTGCCTCGAATGGCTGCCACATCCATGCTTGGGTCGGTGACCCGTTCCAAGGTTTCACCAATCACATCGTACTCAGAAATAGCTGTGCCGAATAATTTGCTGGCTACCGCGGCGACAGTTTTGTTGCGGTCGGCCAGCGTGCCGGCACTGGACATGGTCGCCGAGGTGCCTATGCACACCAGTTGATCGGCCTGCAAGCGCTCTCGCAAACGGCGCACCAATAGGGCTACGTCCGCGCCCTGGCGACCGCGATAGGTGTGCAATTCGTCAAGGATCAGAAATTCAAGCCCATGACAGTGTTCGACCACACGCCTGTCCGTTTCCTCGTAACGGGTTAGAATCAACTCCAGCATCATGAAGTTAGTCAGCAAAATATCGGGCGGGTTACTGGCGATCGCTTCACGCTCAGCGTTGCCTTCCTGCCCGGTATAGCGCGCTACGGTAAAAGGCTTTTGCCCTTCCGGATAGCCGTGCAGAAACTTGTCCAGCTCTTCGAGCTGGCTGTTTGCCAATGCGTTCATCGGATAAATGACAATGGCACGGGTGCGTGGCGTGACATCAGCTGCCTTGGCTTTGAGGATGCGGTCAATCACCGGGATAAAAAATGACAGGGATTTTCCTGAGCCGGTGCCTGTTGTGACCACATAGCTTTGGCCATCTTGGCCCTTGGCAAGCGCTTCCATCTGGTGCGCGTAAAGGTGCAGATCTTGCGGATTATGCTCCGCTTTGCCGGTTTGAAAAATATCCGCGCAAGTCTTGTGCAACAGCCCCTGCTGCACCAGCTGCTGCACTGTGCCTTTACGCTGGTAGTTGGGGTTGATCTGGATCAGAGGCTCTGGCCAGTAGCGACCGGCATCGTATTGACGCTCGACCTCGCGGAGAATGTCCAGGGCTGCAATGCGGGTAAAGCTGCGCGAGAAAGCACTGTATTCATCAACAAGCTGATTGCGAAAATCGAATACGTTATCCAATGTGCTTTCTCCCGCTCATCTGTTCCGTATATCCCGGCGCCAATACCGCGTTCTTGACGCCGTACAGCGCCAGGTGATCCTTAAGCCAAAGTCGGTACTCATGGCCGCGCAGGCTGTGGTCAGGTGAGCAGTCCACACTCCACTTCCGCAGGATGTAGCCAGCCGTTGCCGCTCGCAGCTTCATCCGCAGCACGCCGCCACGCATGCCATAGTCCATTTCGGTGATATCGGGGCGAGGTTGATCCGGGTGCGGCACCAACTCCAACTCGACGACCCGAGTCCACTGAATGTCGTGTTCGGCATACTCCTGGTTTTGGATAGCGGAATCCGGCAGTAGCACGGGTTTCTGGATTCGAGTGATAACGAAATCCCTGAACTCACCGGATTTGCGGTCAAAGGCTCTCACATGCCAGCGCAGACCCGTATCGATCAATGCCGAAGGGACGATTTCCCGGCGCGATCTGCCGCTGCTGATGGAGTGGTAATCGATTTGTAAAGCCTGTCCCCGATGGATGGCACGAGTAATCAGTGCGAGGATGTTGAGATTTGGCTTGGTAAGCCTGCCTGGAGTAACGCAAGGCACCCCTTCAACGTTTTCATGGGGATCACCGTCTCCGAAGCCATCGGCCAGCCAGGTCAGCACCCGTTCCACTGGAATATCGAATAGGGGCTTAAAGGCCGCCGTCGGGATGTAACATTTGGCGCTGCGGTCGTAATCAATGTTGCCTGGGGCAAGCTCCTGGTAGAGGCGAAGATCCCGGGTGGCGGCGGCCACCTGAATGCTGAAGCGATTTACCAGATCATGACGGCGAATGTCCCCCATAAACCGGAGGCGCAGGTCGATGTACGAGAGCCTATCCCGCTGAGCTTGAACGAAATCCACAATTCTGTGCTGGCTCATCCCTGGAACAAGTTCCCGTTTGCTGTCCTTTATTGTCTGGCCGAGTATAAGCGGCAAACGATGACTTTTCTACCTTTCAGGTATATTTTTATATAGTATGGTCATCTTTATGATTATCATCATATCTCGCCAATCAGGAGCCAGCCATGTGGTTGATTACACCTATCGGCTTTTTCAGCATCGTGCAAAAGCCATCCGACAAACGCGGCGATACGCTGACGATCCGAGCCCGAGTCAAGTCTGACCTGGAGGCTCTAAAAGCAAAGTACATCCCCGGCCTCGGCCCGATTCAGGACAGCCGGGTCAACGATTACCGGTTCCGAGCCGTCGCCCTAAGATCCCAGGTGGCGGAGGCCATGACCAAACTGGTGGAAGACCTGGATTACGACAATTTCAAGAACGAGGTATCCAGGGTTCAGGGATGGGAGCGAGCCCATCTCTACCATGAGGTGTGGGATTCGCTGTACAAACTCCAGGAGGGGTAGCCTTGGTTTTTCACCCAAAACCCGGCGAACACGGCAAGCCGGTGAAGCTCAGCAAGCCCAGCACCCCGACGCCACTCGACGCATGGGCCGACCCCAACGCATTCGCCCAAGTGGTGCCCCAGGGCCCTATGCCTGAACACATCAATGGGGTGCCCATCAGCTCATGGACGGATGCGCCGACCACAAACGAGGGCTGGGAGGCGCTTGTCAGCAACCTGAACTTTGAGGAGCCCGACTTCAAGCCTGTTGCCGGCCTCAAGCCGGCAGCCGGGGTGGTGACCGTGGAGCCTGATGGCCGCGTGTGGGCCTTCGCGCCGTCCAACGCCTACGGGGGGTACACGGCAACGTTCCCCAAGGGGCGCCTCGATGGCTTGAGCACCAGGGCTGCCGCCATCAAGGAAGCCTATGAGGAAACGGGGCTGAGGGTGGAGTTGATCGGGTTCCTGGTCGATGTGCTGCGCACCACAACCTGCAGTCGCTACTACCTGGCCCGGCGGATAGGCGGCAACCCGGCGGATATGGGGTGGGAGGCGCAAGCGGTGATGCTGTTACCAGCGGCCAGCACCGCCAGTATAATCGACCACCCCAGCGACAAGCCGATTTTGAAAGCCTTGAGTCACGCGCCGCTCACCCTGCAGCCTTGCGGCCAGGGAAGCTGACCACTTCACCTGGCACCTTTCCTTCAAGGGCAGCGGCTAGTCCCGCCGTGTGCCTCTCCGCCAAGGCCACGCGGGCATCTTGCGCCACATGGATGTATCTCAGGGTAGTACTTAACTGCGTGTGGCCGAGGACGGCCATGATCTCGAGCCCCTGGGCACGCTGGCTTGCCATCAATGTGCCGAGTGAGTGGCGGAGCGCATGATTGGTCACTCCCTCTGGCAAGCCTCCCTCCGCACGGATTCTGGCCCACAGTTTACTCCCCAAAGAAATGTGGGCATGGTTTCCCCGGCTGGAAGGAAAGACGTACTCCTCCGTCTTACCAGGTGTGCGACGGGCGATCAGTTCCAAGGCTACAGCAGAGAGAGCAATCTCTTTGCCTTTGCCGGTTTTCTTTCCCGTTTTGTGGGCATGGCGCGGCAGGCAAAGCATGCTGCGCGCAAGATCGACCTGCCCCCATTTAAGTGCGGCAATTTCGTTAAGCCGGGCACCGGTGAATGCGAGCAAGCGGATAGCATCAGCCTGATCAGGGGAAATCTGAAGATGAGCTTCCAGCCTATCCAGGGCGCCAAAAAGTTTCTGGTACTCCGAGAGGGAGGAAAGCACCACATCCCTTGTCCCGTCCGCTCCGAGTTCAAGCCCACTGGCGGGGTTGCGGTCAGTGTAGCCCTCCTTGATTGCCCAGTTTAGTATGGCCCTGAGCACCCTGATCGCCATCCGCGCGGCGCCTTCTGTTCGCCCCCACTTACCCTTGCCCGTCCACGGGGTTTGGTTTTGACACTGCATGCGGTCTTGCCATCCCGTATGCCGGCGAAAGCTTTGCGAACTTGGTCGGGGGTCAGCTGTTCCAGCCTTACCTTTCCAAGCAGGGGGCGGATATGCCTGTTAAGTCGACCAGCGTCGGTAGATTGCGTGGACTTCGCCTTTTCCTGGAACTTGGCGGAAGTCAGATAGGCATCGAGTAGCTCGTTGATGGTCAATGCGTTCCTGTCAGACTGCTTTTGCTCAAGGGGGTCAAATCCCTCGAGCGCGATCCTTGCCAGAATTTTCTCGGCCTGCGATCTCGCCTGGTCAACCGTTATAGCTGATGACTTCCCCACGGTGTACGTGCGCCGGTCACCATATTTGGTACGGTACTTGACCAAGAAAGAGTACGACCCGTTCGCGTTAAGCCTGACAACAAAACCTTGGAGGCAAGGATCCCAGAGAAAAGGGTCTTTTTCATCAAAGACCCAGGCATCCAGCACCTTCTTGGTGATCTTGTTCGGACTTTTGCTCATGTGACCCTGCCTTGTGAAGCTATTTAGCTCGACGTAGTAATCGATAGCTAATTTAAGCATGGCAAAAGGCATCAGATCAACGTAAATATCTTTTATTATCATATACTTATATGGTTAATAATCAGACGAAATTTCAACCTGCGCGGTATACGGTGGGAGGTTGAACCCGGCTCTAGGGGAGTACCATCCAAGGCGGTGACAGGGTTGCGGTAGAGGGAGTGCCAGCGAACCCAAGCACATGCCCAGAGCGCAACCGGGCCACCAGCCTATCGAGCGAATATGGCGCCCTCAGGGGCATACAAGACAGGGAATCGAGTTGCTGCGGAGTAACAAGTAGCGAGTAAAAGAGAGTAATCCCAAGTAATTTCGGTATTGGGAAAAAAGTAGTGTTCATAATTCTGTGTCATTTCTTTATCCTACAGCAAAAAGGAATGACCGATGTCCAAACAAAAACCCACTTTCGATATGGAAGCCGCCATCGCCGCCTTGCGTGAAGGCCAAGACCTCACCGGCAAGAATGGCGTGCTCACACCCCTGATCAAGCAGTTGACCGAGGCCGCTATGCAGGCGGAACTCGACAGCCATCTCGGCCAGGAAGAGACACCTAATCGCAAGAACGGCAATACTTCCAAGACCGTCAAAAGTACCGCTGGCAACTTTGAGTTAAAGACCCCGCGTGACCGGGCTGGTACTTTTGAACCGCAGCTGATCAAGAAACACCAGACCCACCTCACCGATGAGATCGAGCGCAAAATCCTCGCCCTGTTTGCCTTGGGCAATAGCTACCAGGACATTCGTGGCCATATCGAAGACCTGTACGGCATCAGCGTATCTAATGGCACCCTCAATGCCATTACCGACAAGCTGCTGCCGGAGTTGCAAGCCTGGCGGGAGCGCGACCTCGATGCCATCTACCCCATCGTCTGGCTGGACGCCATTCACTACAAGATCAAAGAGAACGGACGTTACGTCAGCAAGGCCATTTACACCATTCTCGCCCTGAACATCGAAGGCAAGAAGGAGCTGCTGGGGCTGTACCTCTCTGACCAGGAAGGCGCCCATCACTGGCTGAGCGTCTTGACCGACCTGTATAACCGAGGCATCAAAGACATCCTCATTGCCTGCGTAGACGGATTGAAGGGCTTCCCTGAAGCCATAGAGAGCGTTTACCCTCACACGGAAATCCAGCACTGCATCATCCATCAAATACGCAACTCGATGAAGTATGTCGCCTCAAAGAACCAGAAGGCCTTTATGGCGGATTTGAAGTGCGTTTACAAAGCCGCCACGCTCAATGCTGCCGAGACCGCCCTCGACGAGCTGGAGGCGAAGTGGGGTGACAAATATCCCATGGTGATCAAGTCCTGGCGAAGTAAATGGTTCACCTTATCAACCTATTTTAAATACCCGGATTACGTACGGACGGCGATCTATACCACCAATGCGGTGGAAGCGGTACACCGCCAATTCCGCAAGCTGACCAAAACCAAGGGTGGCTTTGCCAACGAAAACAGCTTACTGAAGCTGCT
>CAYYUQ010000050.1:0-25669 GCA_964474945.1 uncultured Halopseudomonas sp.
ATGGCGACACCATACCGGAATGGTCAGGTGTTGCACTCAGTTCTTGCGGCCGCCGTGTTTATGCCGATTGGCTCACAGCCTCATTCCTGATGATCAGGAATAATGCCCTCGTGCCGTAGTTTGCTGTAACGGCGTTCCCGTTATTCAAATAGCAAGGCACTCATAATGTGTGCTCCGGCCATATGACGGACGAGACCGACCTGCACTTTATCCAGCGTTTGTGCGAGGAGGAGGGCATCCACTATCACTTTCGCCATAACCAGGGCGAGCCGCGTTTCCCGTCGCGACTATGATCACAACAAGGCCCGCCTGCTGCTGGAAAGCCAGGCCCGCGGCGAGCCGCTGCCGGATCTGGAAGATTACGACTATCCCGTCCAGTTCAGCGACCGCAGCCGCGGCAAACAGCTGGCCCTGCGCAGCCTGGAACACCACCGCGGCGACTACTACCAAGGGCTACCGCTGGTTACCTTATCCGTAATTACAGGAGTCGGTAGCCAGCTGATATAGCCCCGGGGCGGGGCTTGTGCAGATGTTGAGAGGCTTTGACTCAGCGCTTCATTGCCGGAGTCAGGTGCGGCTGAATCGCGGTCAGTACTGCCTTGAAGCACTTGGGGTTGCCGGCTACTACCTGACCCTTTTCCAGGAACTGGTGGCCGCCAGTAAAGTCGCTGATCAGACCGCCGGCTTCCTGAATCAACAGGCTGCCTGCAGCCATGTCCCATTCTGCCAGGCCAAATTCCCAGAACGCGTCATAGCGGCCGGCGGCAACATAGGCCAGGTCGAGGCTGGCGGCACCGCAGCGGCGGATGCCGGCGGTCTGGCCAACCAGGCTGCGGAACATGCCCAGGTAGTTGTCGAGTGACTCGACGTGATCTTCCTTGAACGGGAAGCCGGTGCCGAGCAGGGCGCCGTCCAGGCTCTTGCGCTGGCTGACGCGCAGGCGCTTGCCGTTCAGCGCTGCACCGCGGCCGCGGCTGGCGGTGAATTCTTCCTGGCGGACCGGATCGAGAATCACCGCGTGTTCGATGCGGCCCTTGATGCGGCACGCGATGCTTACAGCAAAGTGCGGCACGCCACGCAGGAAGTTGGTGGTGCCGTCCAGCGGATCAATGATCCAGACGATATCTGCGCCGTCACCCTGGCCGGGTTGGAAACCAGACTCTTCGGCGTGAATGCCGTGATCCGGGTAGGTCTTGCGCAGATGATGGATGATGGTCTGTTCTGCAGCCCGGTCGATTTCACTGACGTAATCGTTCGCTTCTTTCTCGTTTACGGTCAGGACGTCCAGCCTTTCCATGGAGCGATAGATCAATTCTCCAGCGCTGCGTGCTGCGCGCAGGGCGATGTTCAACATGGGCTGCATACGGGGTATCTCTGCTAGGGGTGCGAAAAGCCGGAAATTATAGCAGAGTTGCCAACGGACGTGCACAAATGCATCGTAGTCAGCCATCGGCAGATTTTAGTAAGATGTGTACCTTTCCTTTTGCCTCGTTGCAACTCTGGAGTGTCCGTGTTCGACAAGATTCGCGTGGTTCTGGTGAACACCAGCCATCCCGGCAATATTGGTGGCGCTGCCCGGGCAATGAAAAATATGGGATTGAACCAATTGGTGTTGGTCGGTCCTGAGCGCTTTCCTGATCCCGAAGCAGTGTCCCGCGCCTCCGGTGCAGATGATGTGCTGGCCAGCGCGCGGGTCGTAGCCACACTGGAAGAGGCGCTGGCGGATTGCGTGCTGGTGCTGGGTACCAGTGCCCGGGATAGGCGCATACCCTGGCCGGTAGTGGATCCGCGTGAGGCGGCAGACAAGGTGCTGGATCAGCTGGGAGGGCCGGCTGCCGGGCCGGTAGCGCTGGTGTTCGGTCGTGAACATTCCGGGCTGACCAGCGAAGAGCTGCAGCGCTGCCGTTACCATGTGCATATTCCCTCAGACCCTGAATTCAGTTCGCTGAATCTGGCGACTGCGGTGCAGGTGCTAGCCTATGAGTTGCGTATGCAGAGCCTGTATCGTCAGGGCCTATCGACAACCTTTCCGCAAGCAGAGTCTGCGCCGGTGGCGGTTGAGCAGCCGGTGACGGCAGAGCAGATGGAGTTGTTCTATCAGCATCTGCAGCAGGTCATGGTCGAGATCGGTTTTCTTGATCCGCAGCATCCGAAGAAGTTGATGTCGCGTCTGCGGCGCTTGTATGAGCGTGGCCAGCCGGACCAGGTGGAAATGAATATTCTGCGTGGCATCCTGACTGAAACCCAGAAGGCCATCGGCGTCCAGGCTGCCGGTGCGCGGAGAACCTGAGCATGTTTAACGGAATGAAAGAGGATATTGCCAGCGTATTCCATCGTGACCCAGCAGCACGCAGCAAGTGGGAGGTATTGCTCTGCTATCCCGGTCTGCATGCCATCTGGTGTCATCGCATGGCCCACTGGCTGTGGTTGCGCGATGCCCGTTTGCTGGCTCGTGTGGTGTCAAACCTGGCCCGCTGGTTGACTGGGGTCGAGATCCACCCTGGCGCCAGGCTCGGGCGGCGCTTCTTTATTGATCACGGCATGGGTGTGGTTATCGGGGAAACTGCTGAAATCGGGGATGACGTGACCCTGTATCAGGGTGTGACCCTGGGAGGCACCAGCTGGAACAAGGGCAAACGCCATCCGACGCTGGAAGATGGCGTGGTGGTCGGTGCCGGCGCCAAGGTGCTCGGTCCGTTCACGGTGGGTGCCGGCGCCAAGGTGGGCTCCAATGCGGTGGTGACCAAGGCGGTGCCGGCTGGTGCAACGGTGGTCGGCATTCCGGGTCGCATCATCGTGCGCGACGAAGCCAAGGAGGCGAAAGATGCGGAGTTGCATAGTCAGCGTCAGGCCATCGCCAAGAAGATTGGTTTTGATGCCTACGGTGAAACCCGTGATATGCCTGACCCCGTAGCCCGGGCTATCGGTCAGATGCTCGATCACATGTACGCAGTGGATGGTCGGATTGAAGGCATGTGCAAGGCGCTGAATGAGCTGGGTAGTGACTATTGTGCACGTGATCTGCCGAAACTGGATGCCGAGCAATTTGAAGCGCTGATTGAAGATGCCGAGACGCATTCGCCTGCGCAGGGCGATGATGCGGCTGGGCAGCGCTGAGGTGTAATGATGAAGTTACCGATTTATCTGGATTATGCCGCGACCACCCCAGTCGATCCGCGTGTAGCGGAAAAGATGTGTGGTTGTCTGACCATGGACGGCATTTTTGCCAATCCGGCCTCCCGCTCCCACCAATACGGTTGGCAGGCTGAAGAGGCGGTGGAGTTGGCCCGCCGTCAGGTCGCTGACCTGGTAGGTGCCGATCCGCGGGAGATTGTCTGGACGTCCGGCGCGACCGAATCCGACAATCTGGCGATCAAGGGCGCAGCACATGCCATGGCTGAGCGTGGCCGGCACATTGTTACCTCGTTGGTTGAGCACAAGGCAGTGATCGATCCCTGCCGGCAGCTGGAAAAGGAAGGGTTTGACGTCACCTGGCTCAAGCCGGGCGCGGATGGCAGAATTACCCCCGAACAGCTGCAGGCGGCACTGCGCGAGGACACCATTCTGGTGTCGCTGATGCATGTGAATAACGAGATCGGTGTGATCAACGATATTGCTGCGCTGGGGGCAATCGCCAGAGCGCGTGGCATCCTGTTTCATGTCGACGCGGCGCAGTCTACGGGCAAGTTGCCTATCAATCTGCAGCAGCTGTCGGTGGATTTGATGTCCTTCAGTGCCCACAAGAGTTATGGCCCCAAGGGCATAGGCGCCTTGTATGTGCGGCGCTCGCCGGATGTGCGCATCGAAGCGTTGATCCACGGCGGTGGGCATGAGCGTGGCATGCGTTCGGGGACGCTGGCCCCCCATCAATTGGTGGGTATGGGCGAGGCTTTTGCTATTGCCGGAGCGGAGATGCAAGCCGAGAGTCTGCGCATTACTGGGTTGCATGCTCAGTTGCTGCAGGGCCTCAAGGGGCTCGAGGGTGTCTCCCTGAACGGCTCTGCCGAGCATCGCGTGCCGCATAACCTGAACCTCGCTTTCAGTGGGGTGGATGGCGAGTTGCTGTTGTTGGCGCTGCGCGATCTCGCGTTGTCCACCGGATCGGCCTGTACATCGGCGTCGGTCGAGCCATCCTATGTGCTGCGCGCCATCGGTCTGCCGGATGAATTGGCGCATAGCTCCATTCGTCTGTCTCTGGGACGCTTTACCACATCGGAAGAGGTAAAACACGCCGCAGAAGTGCTGTGTAAAGCGGTTGAACGCCTGCGCCAGCGGAGGTAACAAGGCGTAGCAACTCGATTGCGGCGCCTGTTACGTATTTGCAGTCAACCTGCGTATAATCTGCGGGTTAACAATTCCTGTTATCTGTCTATCCATTTTTTAAAGTCTGGAGATTTTCATGGCCGTAGAACGCACCCTGTCCATCATCAAGCCCGATGCCGTTGCCAAGAACGTCATCGGCCAGATCCTGACCCGTTTCGAGCAGGCTGATCTGCGCGTCGTGGCGGCCAAAATGGTTCAACTGTCCCAAGCTGATGCCGAAGGCTTTTACGCTGAGCACAAGGAACGTCCTTTCTTCAAGGATCTGGTCAGTTTCATGACGTCCGGCCCGGTGGTAGTACAGGTTCTGGAAGGCGAAGGTGCAGTACTGAAAAACCGTGATCTGATGGGTGCTACCAACCCGAAAGAAGCAGCTGCCGGCACCATCCGTGCTGATTTCGCTGAGTCCATCGATGCCAACGCTGTACACGGTTCGGACTCGGCTACTTCTGCTGCCCGTGAAATCGGTTATTTCTTCGCCGAAACCGAGCTGTGCGCACGTACCCGCTGAGCCAGCTGTAGACCCCAAGTGAGTGATGTATAGCAATGACTGACACTGCCAAGGTAAATCTGCTCGGCCTGACTCAGGCCAAGTTGGAGGCTTTCTTCGAGGAGCTCGGAGAAAAGCGTTTCCGTGCTGGGCAGGTCATGAAGTGGATACATCACTTTGGGGTCGATAATTTTGATGATATGAGCAATATCGGCAAGGCCCTGCGCGAAAAGCTCAAGGCCCGCGCCGAAATCCGCGGCCCGGAAGTGGTCAGCGAAGATATTTCCAAGGATGGCACGCGCAAGTGGGTAGTGCGGGTGGCATCCGGTAGCTGCGTCGAAACCGTCTACATCCCACAGAATGGACGCGGCACATTGTGCGTGTCGTCTCAGGCGGGCTGTGCGTTGGACTGCAGTTTCTGCTCGACCGGCAAGCAGGGCTTCAATAGCGACCTGACAGCCGCCGAGATCATTGGCCAGGTCTGGATTGCCAATAAGTCATTCGGTACGGTGCCGGCCAAGGTAGATCGTGCCGTGACCAACGTGGTGATGATGGGCATGGGTGAACCCCTGCTCAACTTCGACAACGTTATCGACGCCATGACGCTGATGATGGACGACCTTGGATACGGTATTTCCAAGCGCAAGGTAACGCTGTCGACCTCCGGCGTAGTGCCGATGATCGAAAAGCTCGGTGAAGTGACCGACGTGGCGCTGGCACTGTCGCTGCACGCACCAAACGATGAGCTGCGTAACCAATTGGTGCCGCTGAACAAGAAGTACCCCTTGTCAGTACTGCTGCCCGCCTGCAACAACTACATAGCCGGGCTGGGCGATAAGCGCTATCTGACCATCGAATACACGCTGCTCAAGGATGTAAACGATCAGCCAGAGCATGCCCGGCAACTGATTGATCTGCTGCGCGAGACACCCTGCAAGATCAACCTGATTCCCTTCAACCCCTTCCCGTATTCCGGATACGAGCGGCCGAGTAACAATGCCATCCGCCGTTTCCAGGATCTGCTGCATAACGCCGGATACAACGTCACCGTGCGTACCACGCGGGGGGATGATATCGATGCAGCCTGCGGTCAACTGGTCGGCCAGATTATGGACAAGACCCGGCGCAGTGAACGCTACATTGCGGTACGCCAGCTCGCTGACGAGCAGCCTGGTGTAACGCAACCGACAAATCGCCCATGACATCCAATCGAGGAACGAGCGTGATGAGAAAGCATATTGTCGTTATCGGGATACTGACACTGCTGTTGACAGGTTGTGTTACTACCAGTGATCAACCACGCCGTCAGACCAACCCTGCCGAAGCACGCGATGCGTATATTCAGCTTGGTCTGGGTTATCTGCAGAAAGGCGAGACCGAACGAGCCAAGGGCCCGTTGCAGGAAGCACTGAAGCTTGATTCCCGTTCCGATGCCGCGCACATGGCGCTGGCTCTGGTATTCCAGCAGGAAGGGGAAAGTAAATCGGCCGAGCAGCACTTTCGCTCAGCATTGGCCAGCGCGCCCAATAATGCGCGACTTCTGAATAACTACGGTGCGTTCCTGATGGAACAGCAACGCTATGGCGAGGCGCTGGGTTATTTCACCAAAGCCTCGGAAGACACTTTCTACGCGGAGCGCTCCCGGGTATTCGAGAACCTGGGTCTGGCCTATCAGCGATTGGATCGCAAGGAAGAGGCCAAAGCCAATTTCGAGCGGGCCTTGCGTCTGAACAGCCGCCAGCCGATGGCTCTGCTGGAGCTTGCGCGTATTGAATTCGACAGTGAGAACTACGTGCCTGCCTGGAATTACTATCTCGGTTTCACCCAGTTGTCGGCACAGAACGCCTCCAGCCTGTGGCTTGGGGTGCAGTTGGCTCGCCGCTTCAATGATCATAACCGGGCCGCCAGCTACGCGCTGCAATTGCGCCGACTGTATCCCGCGACACCGGAAGCTCGTGCGCTCGCCGAGTCGGAGTCTTCCTGATGACGGAAGAACTTGAAAACGAAGCAGGCCGGACTGTCGTCAATCCGGGCGAGCTGTTACGCAGCGAACGTGAGCGGGTCGGATTCAGCACCGAAGAGGTGGCGAAGCATCTGCATCTGTCCCGGGCTACGCTGGGTTATCTGGAGGAAGGGCGTTTCGACCGCCTGCCTGGCGATACCTTTACCCGGGGATACATCCGCTCCTACGCCCGCCTGTTGAAGCTCGATCCCAATACGCTGGCGCAACACTACGATCGCTATGTGGGTCGTGAAAGCCGGGAAGCGAAGGTCGCCACTATCAACCGTGTGGTGATCGCCCCGCGTCGCGGAGCACGTTGGGTAATGGGTGTCAGCACTGTGCTGATTGTTACCTGTATGTTGGTGCTCGGACTGTGGTGGTGGAATGACAGTCGTAACGTCGGCCTGACAACAGAAGATAGCGATCTGGGTGCGTTGATTGACAACGTGCAGGTGGATTCGATGGCGCTGCCGGAAGATTTCACCAATCCAGGCATGGCGGAATCGGTAGATCCAGGCGCAGCAGCACGGGACATCGCTACTCCGGATGAAACGCAGGTAGAAACCGAGACGACCGCGACCGATGAGGCTGTCATCGAGGCTGAAACACCGGCCGCATCGCCAGCACCAGTAGAATTAGACGCGGCCATTGACAGCGCCGCATCAACGGAGACGACAGCTGGCCAGCCGGCCTCCGGCAAGGGGCTGTCCATGACCTTCTCCGACAATTGTTGGGTGCAGGTCAGTCTGCCCGGCGGTCGCGTACTGCATAGCGGCCAGATGCGTCCCGGACAGACATTGAATATTGAGCAGCAGGGCCCGCTGGATCTGGTAATCGGTGCGGCGGACGCAGTATCGACCATTGAATACAACGGCCAGCCCGTAGAGTTGAGTGCCCACCGCCAGTCCGGTGTGGCGCGCCTGCGTCTGGGCCAGTAGAGGTAAGTATGCATCAGGAGTCTCCCGTTAAACGAAGAAAGTCCCGTCAGATCCGTGTTGGCTCGGTACTGGTTGGTGGTGATGCACCGATTTCCGTTCAGAGCATGACCAACACGGATACCTGTGACGTGGCCGCTACGGTAGGACAGATTCGTCAGCTGGAGGCTGTGGGTGCGGATATCGTACGGGTATCGGTGCCGACCATGGAGGCCGCAGAGGCTTTTGGCCAGATTCGTCAGCATGTCAAGATCCCGCTGGTGGCGGATATCCACTTTGACTACAAGATCGCACTGCGTGTGGCTGATCTGGGTGTTGATTGTCTGCGCATCAATCCCGGCAATATTGGCCGCGAGGATAGGGTCAAGGCCGTGGTGGACGCCGCGCGTCATCATGGCATCCCGATCCGTATTGGCGTGAATGCCGGGTCGCTGGAAAAGGATCTGCAAAAGAAGTACGGCGAGCCGACGCCTGAAGCTCTGCTCGAATCTGCTCTGCGTCATGTGGATCACTTCGACAAGCTGGATTTCCAGGACTTCAAGGTCAGCGTCAAGGCCTCCGACGTATTCATGGCGGTAGGTGCCTATCGTCTGCTGGCGCAACAGATTGAACAGCCCCTGCACCTTGGTATCACCGAGGCTGGTGGACTGCGTTCCGGTACCGTCAAGTCGGCGGTGGGCTTGGGCATGTTGCTGGCCGAAGGGATCGGCGACACCATTCGCATTTCGCTGGCAGCTGACCCGGTGGAAGAGATCAAGGTCGGTTTTGATATTCTCAAATCCTTGCGTCTGCGCTCCCGTGGTATCAATTTCATCGCGTGCCCCAGCTGCTCACGGCAGAACTTCGACGTGGTAAAAACCATGAACGAGCTGGAACAGCGACTGGATGACGTTGTGGTACCCATGGATGTAGCGGTTATCGGCTGTGTAGTTAACGGCCCCGGTGAAGCCAAGGAGGCTGATATCGGCCTGGCTGGTGGTTCGCCGAATAACCTGGTGTACGTGGATGGCGTACCCAGTGAGAAAGTGATCAATGAAAATCTGGTGGACCGGCTGGAGCGATTGATTCGCGACAAGGTTGCCGCCAGAAAAGCCCTGGACGACAACACCATCGCCCGCGGTTGACTGCCTGATTCTAAGGAAATGTAACTTGAAGAACCTGCAAGCCGTGCGCGGCATGAATGACATCCTGCCCGCCGACAGCGCATTATGGCAATACTTGGAAGCCACCGTAGCCAAGCTGCTGGCTGGCTACGGCTATCAACAGATCCGTTTACCGATTGTTGAGCCAACCGAGCTGTTCAAGCGCTCGATCGGCGAAGTGACAGACATTGTAGAGAAGGAAATGTATACCTTCGCTGATCGCAATGGCGACTCGCTGACGCTACGCCCGGAAGGCACTGCCGGCTGTGTGCGGGCGATGCTCGAACATGGTTTGTTGGGCGGCGGCGTTAGTCACAAGGTCTGGTACACCGGGCCCATGTTCCGCCATGAGCGTCCGCAGAAAGGTCGCTACCGCCAGTTTCACCAGATCGGCGTAGAGACCTTCAATCTGACCGGCCCGGATATTGACGCCGAGCTCATTATTCTGAGCTGGCGCCTGTGGCAAAAGCTGGGGCTGGATGAAGCGGTCACGCTGGAGCTGAACAGCCTGGGTTCCAGTGAAGACCGTGCCCGCTATCGGGAAGATCTGGTTGCCTATCTGCGTGCCCGTTTTGATCAACTGGACGAAGATAGCCAGCGCCGTCTTGAATCCAACCCGCTGCGCGTGCTGGATAGCAAGAACCCGGATACCCAGGCGTTACTGACGGACGCGCCCAGGTTGGCTGATTACCTGAATGACCAAGCCCGTGCGCATTTTGATGGGCTGCGCGGCTTGCTGGATGCGGCGGGTATTCCCTATGTGATCAACCCGCGGTTGGTACGGGGGCTGGATTACTACGGCCTGACGGTATTCGAGTGGGTGACTGACAAGCTCGGCGCTCAGGGCACGGTTTGCGCCGGCGGCCGTTATGACGGCCTGGTGCAGCAGCTGGGCGGCAAGCCTGCACCCGCCGTCGGTTTTGCCATGGGCATGGAGCGGCTACTGCTTTTGATCGAAACCCTCGGTAAAGTGCCGGCAGAACTGTCCCGTCAGGTCGATGTCTATCTGGTCACGCTGGGCGAAGGTACTCAGCAGGCGGCCATTCGTTTGGCCGAGCAATTACGTGACGCCTTGCCTGATCTGCGCCTGGTAGTGCATTGTGGCGGCGGCAGCTTCAAGAGTCAGTTCAAGAAGGCCGATAAGTCCGGTGCCCTTTACGCATTGATTCTCGGTGAAGCTGAAGCAGCGGCAGGCCAGGTGGGCCTCAAGCCGTTGCGTGAGGATGGCGAACAACTGAACATGGCCTGGGCCGATGTGCCGCAGCAGCTGCGCAACCTGTTATAACTATTGAACAATATCTGACGCGGTAAAGGAGAGCAGGGTGAGTTACCAGACGGAAGAAGAACAGATCGAACGCATCAAGGATGTCTGGCAGCGCCACGGCGTTCCTGTACTGACAGGTGTGGTACTGGCACTGGCTGGGGTATTGGGCTGGAATGGCTGGAATAACTATCAAGAGAACAAGGCGGTCAATGCCTCTGGCCTCTATCAGAGCATGCTGGAAAATGTGCTTCAGGATGATAGTGAAGCCAATCGCGCCCGTGGAGCGGAATTGGCTGAGCAACTGCGCAGCGAATACGCCGATACTCATTATGCACACTTTGCTGCCTTGATGCAGGCTCGTCTGGCCGTGGAAAGTGGAGATTTTGCCGCCGCCGAGAAGCTGCTGCGCGACGTCGCTGTGGACGCGGATGATCAGGCACTTCAGGAGGTGGCCCGTCAGCGCCTGGCCCGTGTACTGGCGCAACTTGATCGCGCCGAAGAGGGACTGTCGCTGTTTGATTCTCCGGTAACAGGCGCATTGCTGGCTGGCCGCGAAGAAGTGCGAGGCGACCTTTTGTTGGGCCTGGGCCGGGTAGCCGATGCCCGCCAGGCCTACCAGGCAGCGCTGCTGGCTATCGAAGATCAGCGTGCCCGCCCTCAATTGCAATTGAAGCTGGATGATCTGGCGGAGGAAGCCTCTTGAAGCGGATGAACCTAACTCTTGCAGCCGGGCTTGCTGTGCTGATGCTGGCTGGCTGCGGTAGCTCCTCAAAGAAGGAGTTGCCCCCAGCAGAGCTGGAAAAATTCACCGCTGAAGTTGAACTTGAGCGGACTTGGAAGCGCAACATCGGTGTGGGCCAGGGTGATTTATATAACAGCCTGCAACCCACGCTGGATGGTTTGACCCTGTACGCTGCGGATGCCAAGGGCCGCGTTGTGTCCATGGATCGCGAGACCGGTAAGGTCAACTGGCAGGTCAAACTCAAGGAGCGTCTATCCGGTGCGGTTGGAGCGGGTGGCGGTCGCGTAATGCTCGGCACCCTGGATGGCGCTGTCATTACTCTGGACGAGAGCGATGGTAGTGAATTGTGGCGCGCCCAGATGTCCAGTGAAGTGCTGGCACCACCGCAGACCAACGGTGACATCGTCGTGGTACAGAGTCAGGACGACAAACTGGTAGCCCTGGATATCAGCACCGGTGAGCAGCGCTGGGTGCATGAATCCAGCCTGCCGGTATTGACCGTACGTGGCCATAGTACGCCGGTTATATCCCTTTATCGGGTATATGCTGGTCTGGCCAGTGGTCGGGTCGTGGCGCTGGATGCAGCCAGTGGTGTTGTTGTCTGGGAGCAGCGCATTGCTCAGCCGCAGGGCCGCTCCGAACTGGAGCGCATGGTAGACATCGACGGTCACCTGTTGCTGGAGGATGACACCCTCTACGCTGCCACTTATCAGGGCAACCTCGTAGCGATTGATGCAGAGTCCGGTAACATTCGCTGGCAGCGTCCGACTTCCAGCCATGCTGGCCCCGGTGCTGGCTTCGGTAGTGTTTACCTCAGCAAGGCCGACGGCAGCGTAGAAGCCTACGACCAGAATCGCGCCACTGCGCTGTGGACGAACGACCAGCTGTTGCGCCGCCAACTGACAGCGCCGGTTGCCTTCAGCAGTTACGTTGCCGTGGCTGATTACGCGGGCTATCTGCACCTGCTGGCGCAGACCGATGGTCGGCTGGTTGCTCGGGTTCGGGTTGATAGCAAGGGCGTACGAGTGCCGCCGATTGCGCGGAGCGGCACGCTGTATATATACGGCAATAGCGGCGATCTGGCGGCTTACCAGCTGCGCTGAAGCTGAAACGGGTTATACTTTCCGGCCGCTGACCACAGAAGGTACAGCGGCCTTTTTGTTTTTGTTTGGCACCTGCGGTGCGCGGAGTATTCATGGTTCCTGTTATTGCCCTGGTGGGCAGGCCGAACGTCGGCAAATCCACATTGTTTAATCGTCTGACCAAAAGTCGTGACGCGATAGTTGCCGACGTGGCCGGGTTGACCCGTGACCGTCAGTACGGTGAGGCAATGTGGCAGGGCCGGCCCTTTATTGTGGTGGATACTGGCGGTCTGACCGGCGATGAGCACGGTATCGATAGCATCATGGCGGGGCAATCCCTGCAGGCCATCGAAGAAGCCGACGCCGTATTGTTTCTGGTGGATGCCCGCGCGGGGCGCACCGCCGGTGACGAGATGATCGCCGCGCACCTGCGTAAACGCGACAAGCACACCTTCCTGATCGCCAACAAGGTTGACGGTGCGGATCAGGATTCCATCGTCGGGGAGTTTGCTGCCCTTGGTCTTGGAACGCCGATTGCTATCGCTGCGGCTCACGGGCGCAATATCAACCCGATGCTGGAAGCGGTATTGGTCGATGGCGACATTCAGTCCAGTGATGTGGAACTGGATGCCGAGGGCAACCCTGTTGAGCGTCTTCCGGTAACGCCCATCGGTACCAAGATTGCTGTGATTGGCCGTCCCAACGTCGGTAAATCCACACTGGTCAACCGCATGCTGGGTGAAGATCGGGTGGTGGTATTTGATCAGGCGGGTACCACCCGCGACAGTATTTATATTCCTTACGAGCGCCACGGCAAACCCTACACGCTGATTGATACGGCCGGCGTGCGCCGTCGCGGCAAGGTGTTCGAGGCAATCGAGAAGTTCTCGGTAATCAAGACGCTGCAGGCAATTCAGGATGCCAACGTGGTGATCTTTGTGGTCGACGCCCGGGACGGTATCGTTGAGCAGGATCTGCACCTGTTGGGCTTTGCGCTGGAGTCCGGTCGCGCGCTGGTGGTGGCGATCAATAAATGGGATGGCATGGAGCAGGGCGAAAAGGAGTATGTGAAGAAGGAGCTGGAACGCCGTCTGATTTTCACCCAGTTCGCTGACCAGCATTTCATTTCGGCGTTGCACGGCAGCGGTGTTGGGCTGCTCTACAAGTCGGTAGACCAGGCTTACGAAAGCGCCATGACCAAGGTGCCGACCAAGCGCATGACCGAGATCCTCGAAGCGGCGGTGGCTGAGCATCAGCCACCGCTGGTGAATGGACGTCGGATCAAGCTGCGCTATGCTCACCTGGGTGGCTCCAACCCGCCGATCATCGTTATCCACGGTAACCAGATCGATGCGGTTCCGCGCTCCTATACGCGCTATCTGGAAAACATCTTCCGCAAGGTATTGAAGCTATCCGGCACGCCGGTTCGCATTGAATACAAGGGTAGCGACAACCCCTACGCGGAGAAGAAGAACAAGCTGTCCGAGCGTCAGGTGAACAAGAAGCGCCGCCTGATGAGTCACCATAAAAAGGCGGAGAAGAAGCGCAGAGACAAGCGCTGATCGAATAGCCCGCGTTACTACTTCCCATCTGTCCGCCGCCGCAGGACTCTTCAGGCTGTGGGGCGGGCGGGCAGGGTTGGCCAGCCAGATGAAAGCTGGCGCCCGGGCTTTGCAATCCATCTTGATTCAGGGCGAAAAATTACAGTCAGATTTTCGCTGGTGATGATGGGCTATGCGGATCATTCACTGGGCATGTAGCGGGTTGCAGTGTGGTAGACGGGTTGCTAGCTTATCGTCTTCCGCTAATTCAGGAAGCTGAGTCCGATGCAGTCACAACAATTATCTAATGCAGCCCGGAAGACCCTTGCCAGTTGGCATGATCTTGTCCAGCGCAACGCCATGGAAGAACTTGATCCGCTGTTGTCGGATGACATTGTTTTCCGCTCGCCGGTGGCACATACGCCCTATCCCGGGAGGGCCGCCATCAAGCTGGTACTGAAAAACGTCAATCAGGTCTTTCAGGACTTCACCTACCACCGCATTCTGGTCTCCGATGACGGCGACAGCCTGGTGCTGGAGTTCAGCGCACAGGTCAACGGTAAGCAGCTCAAGGGCATCGATATGCTGCGTTTCGACGATCAGGGCCGTATTGTCGAGTTCGAGGTCATGGTGCGTCCGCTCAGCGGCCTGCAGGAGCTTGGCAAGGAAATGGCCAAGCGCATGGCGCCTTACGCGGCGCTACTCGGCAGCAAGAACTGATAATTATCCTTATTGACTGATTCTGTTCTGGAGTAAGCATGTCTTTACCTGACATCCTCAAAGGGCGCTTGTCGATCCCGGCGGTCGCCTCACCCTTGTTCATCATTTCCAATCCTGATCTGGTTATTGCCCAGTGCAAAGCCGGCGTGGTCGGCTCCTTCCCGTCGCTGAACGCGCGGCCGCTCGAGGTATTCGAGGAATGGTTGCAACGCATCACCAGTGAGCTGGATGAGTACAATGCGCAGAACCCTGAGCGCCCAGCTGCACCCTTTGCGGTCAACCAGATTGTGCACAAGTCCAACGACCGACTGGAGCAGGATCTGGCGTTGTGTGTGAAGTACAAGGTGCCGATCATCATTACCTCGCTCGGTGCGCGCGAGGATGTGAACCAGGCCGTGCATTCCTATGGCGGCATTGTGCTGCATGATGTGATCAACAACTTCTACGCGAAAAAGGCGATCGAGAAAGGTGCCGATGGGTTGATTGCCGTAGCAGCAGGAGCCGGTGGGCATGCTGGTACGCTGTCGCCCTTTGCCTTATTGCATGAAATTCGTGAGTGGTTTGACGGGCCCTTATTGCTGTCTGGCGCCATCTCCAACGGTAATGCGATTCTTGCGGCTCAGGCGGCAGGTGCGGATCTGGCTTATATCGGCTCGGCATTTATTGCTACCCACGAGGCCAATGCAGAAGAGGCATACAAGGAGATGATTGTCGGCAGTTCTGCTTCGGATATCGTCTACTCCAACCTGTTCACCGGCGTGCATGGCAACTATCTGAAACAGAGCATCATCAACAGCGGTCTGGATCCGGATGCATTGCCTGAATCAGATCCGTCAAAAATGAGCTTCGGTTCGGGCGGTAGCAGTAAGGCCAAGGCTTGGCGGGATATCTGGGGTGCAGGGCAAGGGGTCGGCGCAGTGAAGGAAGTGGTGCCAGCTGCCGAGCTGATCGCTCGCTTGAAAGCCGAATATCAGGCTGCCCGCGAACGTCTGGCGCTGTAGTCGTTAGAGCACACTCCCCAGGAACGTAATGAAGGCCGGGTTGTTACTCGGCCTTCTACGTTCATTTCCATCAGGCCAGTGTCTGTGTGGCCCATTCCGGCCAGTTTTCCTCGGCCATGATGCCTCTGCGCAATACTGCGTGTCGCAATTGTTGGGCATGACCCGTTGGGGCGTCCGAGAAATAACGCTGGTCAATGCTGCGGTAGATCTGTTGATGGCTGGCTTGCCAGAAATGGCCCATGGAGTGGTCAAAACGGTTGGCCAGTTCATAGCCGGTCGAGGGCTTTTTCAGTAGTGAAGTAAGCAGCGCGTGTTGGATCGACATGGTGCCGGGTCAGTCGCGCAGGACGTAAGACAGGATCTCGACTACCTGGTCGGTGGTGGTGGCCCAAGCCAGTGCAGCGGCATCCACTTCCTTCAGCGGGTGGATAATATCTTCGGCATGCAGGGTGATATAGGGTTTGCCCAGTGCGGCGCAGTAGCCTGCGTCGAAGGCCGCATTCCATTGCTTGTACTTGTCGCCAAAGCGCACAACCACCAGATCGCTCTGCTCAATAAGCGTTTTGGTGCGGATGGCATTGACCTTGGCGGACTTGTTATCGCGCCAGAACCCTTCACTTTGCGGGCCCAGATGATCACCGGCAGCATCACTGGCCTCGTGATCGGTGACCGGTGAGGTGAACTGTACATTCAGGCCTCGGGCTTCCGCGCCGCGCTGGATCTCTTGCCGCCAATCGGTGTGAATTTCACCGGACAGATAGACTGTGAAATACATAACGCCTCCTGATAGATAAGCCGCCAGACCTTACCAAAGTCCCGGGCAAAGACAAAACCGGGTCGAGCTGCGGGAACCATGAATCGCTTGGCTGCCTCCATAACTGAGAAGAAGCGAAAACGGTGATGGCCATGGTACTACGCAAACAGTTGACGATGCTGGGGGCCGGTCTGTTGTTATTGCTTGCCGGTCTACCCCTTGCCTATCAGTTCTGGCCGGCCCGCCCGCCGCCGCCGACCGTGATTGGTAGTGATGCTGTCCAAGGCCTGCAACAGCTACAGAGCCATGCTGGCGCGAATGCCGAGGATTGGCAGGGTGAGCGCTGGACGCTGGTGTTTTTTGGGTTTACCCATTGCGCGGACGTCTGTCCGGCGACACTGAGCCGTATCGTGACGGTTCTGGATCAATTGGGTGAACAGGCGGCACAACTCCAGCCCCTCTTCATCACGTTGGATCCTGAGCGGGATACCCCTGAGCATCTGACCGCCTACATCCGCTTCTTTGATAAACGCATCCAGGGGCTGACGGGAACGCCGGAGCAGATCCGTCAGGTGGCAGAGGCGTGGGGTGTGTATTCGCGCAAGGTGCCCCTCAACGGCAGCTATATGTTGGATCACAGCAGCAGTCTGTATCTGCTACAGCCGGATGGCGAGCTGGTCAGGCGCTTTTCCGGGCAGCAGGGCAGCGCTGACCTGGCTGATGAGATCGCCATGTTGCTGACCACGTATTGACTCGATCAGGACGGAGCGCAATGCCGATAACCCTCGATAACGACCCGAGCCGTGAAGGCTCGCTATCTGCGCGCCCCTGGTTGCTGGTGGGCTTTATCATTCTCGCCAGTCTCTGGCTTGGCCCGTTACCGGCCATGAGTCGCACCGCCTTCTCGGCGCACATGTTATTGCACCTCGGCGTGGTGGCACTCGCGGCGCCTGTACTGGCCATGGGGCTGGTTCGTGCAGGGCTGCGGTTGCCTGGTCGCCCGCGCAGCTGGGTGGCGCTGGCCTTTGCTATGGAAATGCTGGTGGTCTGGGGTTGGCATGCCCCGGCGCTGCACGAAGCGGCAGCCAGACACGTGGGGGGGTTTGTGGTTCAGCAACTCAGCTTTCTGTTGGTTGGGTTGGCGGTGTGGTGGGTTGGGCTGGCGGCACAGCAGCGCAGCGATCTGGTTGCGGCCATGTTCGGTTTCGCCCTGACGCTGATGCACATGACCATGCTTGGCGTACTGTTGATTATGGCACCAAAGCTGATCTACTCCGCGGATCTCTGTCTGGGCGCGTTCGGCTTTGAGCAGTTGGAGGATCAACGTTTCGGGGGTGTGTTGATGGCCGCCTGGGGTGGGCTGGCTTATATGCTGGGCGGGTTGGTGCTGGGCTACCGGTTACTGCGGGATTTGCCCGCCCATGAACAGGACTGATCATGGACGGGTTTATTAATGGACTCAGGCCGCTTTGGCTTGAGCCTGACGCTGGGCCCGGTTTACCGCGCTGAACAGCGCGCGGAAGCTCGCCGTAGTCAGGTTCTCATCAATACCGATACCGTACAGTGAGGGGCCATTCTCCAGACGAATTTCAACGTAGGCGGCGGCCTTGGCCTGGGTGCCTGAACCAATCGCATGCTCGGCGTAGTTCATGATCTCCACCTTGACCGGTAAGGCCGATACCAGCGCTTCCAGCGGGCCTTTTCCAACACCCTGCCAATTCTGAGGAGCGCCGGATACCAGCATCTCGACCTCCACAGTGCTGTTGCCATCCTCTTCCTGCAGGCGGTGACGAGTCAGCGCATAGGGCGTGTTTGCTTGCAGATATTCGCTGTCCAGCAATTGATAGATCTGCTGCGCAGTCATTTCCAGGCCCAGGCGATCCGCTTCTCCCTGCACGACCTGGCTGAACTCGATCTGCATGCGCCGTGGCAGGCTGATACCGTATTCCTGCTCCAGCAGGTAGGTAATACCGCCCTTGCCGGATTGACTGTTGACGCGAATCACCGCCTCATAGCTGCGGCCGATGTCCGCCGGATCAATCGGCAGGTACGGCACTTCCCATACGGCGTCCGGCTGCTGCTGGGCAAAGCCCTTGCGGATGGCATCCTGATGCGAGCCGGAGAACGCGGTATGTACCAGATCACCGGCGTAGGGGTGACGCGGGTGTACCGGCAGCTGGTTGCACTCCTCAACGACCTGGCGCACGCGGTCGATATCGGAGAAGTCCAACTGCGGATTGACCCCCTGGGTGTACAGGTTGAGTGCCAGTGTAACCAGACAGACGTTACCGGTGCGCTCGCCATTGCCGAACAGACAGCCCTCCACACGATCGGCACCAGCCATGACTGCCAGTTCGGATGCTGCGACCCCGGTACCGCGGTCGTTGTGGGTATGTACACTGATCAGCACGCTATCCCGACGATCGATGTGCCGGCCAAACCACTCGATCTGATCCGCGTAGTTATTCGGTGTGGCGCACTCGATGGTAGCGGGCAGATTGAGGATCAATTTGTTCTGCTGTGTCGGCTCGAACACAGCGATCACCGCATTGCATACCTCCACGGCGAAATCCACTTCGGTGGAGCTGAACACCTCGGGTGAATACTCGAAGCGCCACTGGGTTTCCGGTGCCGCTTCAGCCAGTCGGCGAATGGTCTTGCCGGCAGCGATGGCAATGGCTTTTACCCCGGCCTTGTCCTGATTGAAGACGATCTTGCGAAATGCCGGCGCGCACGCGTTGTAATAGTGAACGATGGCCTGCTTGGCGCCTTTCAGCGACTCGAAGGTTCGTTCGATCAGGTCATCACGGGCCTGGGTCAATACCTGGATGGTAACGTCATCGGGAATGTGCCCGCCTTCGATCAATTCGCGCACAAAGTCGAAATCGGTCTGCGAGGCGGACGGGAAGCCCACTTCGATTTCTTTCAGACCCACCGCCACCAGGCATTTGAAAAAGCGCATCTTCTTCTGCGCATCCATGGGCTCGATCAACGACTGGTTGCCGTCGCGCAGGTCGGTCGACAGCCAGATGGGCGCGCGGTCGATGATCTTGTCCGGCCAGGTACGGTCGGGCAGCGCGATGCGCGTGAACGGGCGATATTTGCTGGACGGGTCGGTGAGCATGGTCATGGCGAGAATCCTGTTTGTAATCCATTGGGCCTGATAACGGGCAGAATCGAGCGGACGAGAAAACCTGTCAGTACCGCAGTCGCTGGCTGACCAGACAGAGGCAGAGATGCTGCCGAAGGGTGATGAGAGTTTTCGATGTCTTCATGCCGTAAAATATACGGTCATGCGTGTTTTATGGCAATGATATGAATAAAAACGCAATTATTGTTCTGTATTCGCGTTATTCATGAGTAATTGTTGTGTGAAGGGGTGGTATTTATTGCCGCTTTGGCAGAAAACGGCGCACCTTGCCGGTGCGCCGCTGCGCAATCAGCCGAGGGAGGTGGTACCGGCTTGATTCTGGGGACGGTTGCTGGCGCCGATCTCACGCATATCCAGGCCGCTCGGGGCCTGATATACCCGCAGACCAAACTCCGGCAGGATGGCCAGCAGGTGATCGAAGATATCCCCCTGAATCCCCTCATAGGCGACCCACGCCACGGTGTTGGTAAAGCAGTACAACTCCAGCGGCAAGCCTTCCGGAGTCGGACTGAGCTGGCGCACCATCAGCGTCATGTTCTGGTGGATGCCCGGGTGGTTGCGCAGATAGCGCTCCACGTAAGCGCGGAAGGTGCCGATGTTGGTAATGCGGCGGGTGTTGACCGGCTCCTTGCCGCTTTCTTCCAGCTTACGATTCCATTCATCGATATCCACCTGCTTGTCCTTCAGATATTCACTCAGTAAACGGAAGCGATGCAGGTGACGGCACTCGTCCTCGTCGAGGAAGTGCACGCTCTGCTGGTCGAGCATGATTGACCGCTTGATGCGTCGACCGCCTGACTCCTGCATGCCGCGCCAGTTCTTGAACGGGTCGCTGATCAGACGCTTGGTCGGGATGGTGGTGATGGTCTTGTCCCAGTTCTGCACCTTGATGGTATGCAGCGATATGTCGATCACGTCACCATCGGCGCTCAGCGCGGGCATCTCTATCCAGTCGCCGACCCGTACGATATCGTTGGAGTTGATCTGCACGCTGGCTACCAGCGATAGCAGGGTGTCCTGGAAAATCAACATCAACACCGCGGCCATGGCACCCAGACCGGACAGCAGGATCAGCGGTGAACGGTCGATCAGCGTGGCGATGATCAATATGGCGGCGATCGAGTAGATAACAATATTGACTACCTGGACGTAGCCCTTGATCGGTTTGCTGCGTGCGGTGGGGCGGCGCTCGTATACGGTGTTGACGATGGTCAGCGCATTGGTAATGGCCAGGGCCACGGTAAGAATGATGAAGGCGCCGCAGACATTGCGCACAACGGTGATCATGGCTTCTGGCAGACCCGGAATGACGCCGATCCCAGCCGAAAGAATCAGCGCCGGAACGATATTGGCCAGTCGGGAAATGACCTTCGAATCATGCAGCAGTTTATCGTTACCGATGGGTGTGGCCTGCAGCACCCGCATCAGACCGCGCACCAGGATGCGCTTGACTATCCAGTTTGCGATCCAGGCGGCCAGCACAAGCACGGTCAGGCTGATCAGCGTTTGCAGCATCGGATCAAGACCCTGCAACAGCGGTAAGGTTTTCTGTAAAAGGTTGATTTGAATGTCGGTGTCTTGAGTTGCTTCTGGAGTTGCCATGACTTTCCAAAAATAGCTGGTGAGTGGATGGGCCCCAAGCGAGGCGAGGGAGCCATCCTAACAAAGAGTCATGACAAAACCCCAGTCGGCTATCGCACGAGATGTGTCGAACGGTAACTCCCTGGGGTGTATGCGGTCAGTCCAGTAGCGGTAGCGTGTGCGGCTGTTCTGCCTCAACCCGCAGCGTCAACCGGCCTTCGGCAAGCCGCGCCTGCAACTGTTGGCCGGGTTGGGTGTCCTGTTGACTGCGGATGGCCTTACCCTGTTGATCCAGCAGGATGCTATAGCCGCGCCCCAGCGTAGCCAGCGGACTTATCAGATGGAGGCCCTGCGCGGTGCTTTCCAGTCGCTGCCGACGTTGCTGCAACTGCAGGTTCATGGCTCGGGGCAAACGCTGACGCAGTTGCGCCAGACGCTCATGGAGCACTCGCAACAGGCGTTCAGGATGCTGGTGCTGCAGGCGGCCCTGTAGATGGCTCAGCTGTTGTTGGCACTGCTGCAGACGGTGTTGCCAGGCGCGCCGTAGGCGCATGTCCAGCTCATCCAGCCGCTGACTCTGTTGCGCCAGACGCTCACCGGGATGGCGCAGCCGCTGGCGCAGATTGTCCAGACGCAGGCGATCGCGGGCCAGCCGCACCTTCATGCACTGTTCAAGTTGCCGTTGGCAGCGTTGCAGTTGCAGTAACATCGCCTGCGTATCGGGGCTGAGTAATTCCGCGGCTGCCGATGGGGTAGGTGCGCGTAAATCCGCTACGAAATCCGCGATGGATACATCGGTTTCATGGCCGATCGCACTGACAATAGGCGTGTTGCAAGCAGCCACAGCGCGCGCCACGATTTCCTCGTTGAATGGCCACAGGTCTTCCAGCGAACCACCACCACGGGCCAATATCAGGGCATCAAAGCCGGCCCGGTCGGCACGCTCCAGTGCGCTGACGATCTGTGGCGCTGCATCCCGGCCCTGCACGGCAGTCGGGCTGATGATCAATTCAATAAAGGGCGCACGACGACCGAACACACTGATGATGTCCCGTACCGCAGCGCCGCTGGGCGAGGTGATCACCCCGATACGGGTCGGATGCGAGGGCAGGGGGCGCTTGCGCTCGGTGGCAAACAGACCTTCGCTCTGGAGTTTGAGCTTGAGTGCTTCAAAGGCCTGGCGCAGCGCACCGTCACCCGCAGGCTCCAGCGCATCGACAATCATCTGGTAATCGCCGCGCCCTTCATAGATGCTGACCCGACCACGGACGCGTACCAGCAGGCCGTCGCGCAGATCCATGCGTACCCGCGCAGCATGCTGACGGAAGAAGGCACAGCGCACCTGCGCCCCACTATCCTTGAGGGTAAAGTACAGGTGGCCCGACGAGGGGCGGGCGAGGTTGGATAATTCGCCTTCCACCCAGACTTGAGGAAATACCTCCTCCAGCAGTCTGCGTGCCCGCGAGTTCAGCTGGCTGACGGTTAAAACCTCGCGTTCTGTGCCTAGCCGTTGGAATATAGCGTCATCAATAGTCATGCGCGCATGTTAGCAGTTCGTGGTCATCTGATTAATGCTGAAATCAGGCTGATTACATTTGAGTACCTGTGAGTCTATGGGTATAATGGCGCGCTTCCATTTTTCCCGCTCGGGAGCTCCCGCTATGCTGCGTATTCGCCAAGAAGCCCTTACTTTTGATGACATCCTGTTGGTGCCCGGTTATTCCGAAGTGCTGCCCAAGGATGTCTGCCTCAACACGCGCCTGACCCGCGGGATCGAGCTCAGCATGCCGCTGGTATCAGCTGCCATGGATACCGTGACCGAAGCCCGTCTGGCCATTTCCATGGCTCAGGAAGGCGGCATCGGCATCATCCACAAGAACATGACTATCGAACAGCAGGCCAACGAAGTCCGCAAGGTCAAGAAGTTCGAGTCCGGTGTGGTCAAGGATCCGATCACTATCGACGCTGACGCAACCGTAGCGCAGCTGTTCGAGCTGACCCATCAGAACAATATTTCTGGTGTGCCGGTACTGTATAACGGCGATCTGGTTGGCATTGTCACCTCCCGCGATATCCGTTTTGAAACCCGCCTGGACGCCCGCGTGCGTGACGTGATGACCCCCAAAGAGCGGCTGGTCACTGTCAAGGAAGGATCCTCCACCAGCGAAGTGCGCAAGCTGCTGCACAAACACCGCATCGAGCGGGTACTGGTGGTGGACGATAACTTCACCCTCAAGGGCATGATGACCGTCAACGACATCGAGAAGGCCAAGGCCTATCCGCTGGCCAGCAAGGACGAGCATGGCCGTCTGCGCGTGGGCGCCGCAGTAGGTACCGGCGCCGAAACCGAAGAGCGGGTTACCGCACTGGTCAAGGCCGGGGTTGATGTGGTCATCGTTGATACTGCCCACGGACATTCCAAGGGTGTGATCGACCGCGTACGGTGGGTCAAGCAGACCTATCCGCACATTCAGGTGGTGGGCGGCAATATCGCCACCGGCGCCGCTGCGCTGGCCCTGGTTGCCGCAGGTGCTGACGCGGTCAAGGTCGGTATTGGCCCTGGTTCCATCTGCACAACCCGTATTGTTGCCGGTGTGGGTGTGCCGCAGATTTCCGCGATTGCTGATGTGGCCGCCGCGCTGAAGGATACCGGCGTTCCGTTGATAGCTGATGGTGGTATTCGCTTCTCGGGTGACCTGGCTAAAGCCATCGCTGCTGGCGCCTCTGTCGTCATGATGGGCTCCATGTTTGCCGGTACCGAAGAAGCCCCAGGCGAAATCGAACTGTTTCAGGGCCGCTCATACAAAGCCTACCGCGGCATGGGTTCGCTGGGTGCCATGGCTAACGCCGGCGGTGGCTCGGCTGACCGCTACTTCCAGGACACCTCCGCTGGTACAGAGAAGCTGGTACCCGAAGGCATCGAAGGCCGCGTTCCTTACAAAGGGCCGCTGGCAGCGATCATCCATCAGCTGATGGGCGGCCTGCGTTCTGCCATGGGTTACACCGGCTGCGGCACTATTGAAGAAATGCGTACCAAGCCTGAGTTTGTGCGCATTACCGGTGCCGGCATGACCGAATCCCACGTGCATGACGTGCAGATCACCAAAGAGGCACCGAACTATCGGGTCAGCTGATCCGGACATTTGTATCACCGGCGCCGGAAGCCGCACGTACAATCGCTAATGAAACGGTTGTTCTTGCTGCTTCCGGCTTTCAGTATCACGCTCTCTCCGAAGGCGAACCATGGCTCAACATGACATTCACGCTCACCGCATCCTGATTCTGGATTTCGGTTCCCAGTACACCCAGCTGATTGCACGGCGGGTACGTGAAATCGGCGTTTACTGCGAAATTCATCCCTGGGACATGGAGTCGGACGCGATCCGCTCCTTCGCAGCCAAGGGTATTATCCTGGCCGGTGGTCCTGAGTCGGTCACCGAACAGGGTAGCCCGCGCGCGCCTGAGCTGGTGTTTGAACTGGGTGTGCCGGTGCTGGGTATCTGCTACGGCATGCAGACCATGGCCGCCCAGCTGGGTGGCAAGGTACAGGGTAGCGAGGAGCGCGAGTTCGGTTATGCCTGCGTCGACCTGGTTGGCAAGAGCAACTTCCTGGATGGTATCGAGGACGCGATTGCCGATAACGGTCTGATGACACTTGATGTGTGGATGAGTCACGGCGACAAGGTTATCGAGATGCCCAGCGGCTTCAGCGTGCTGGCCAGCACACCCAGCTGCGCTATTGCGGCCATGGGTGATGATGCCCGCCGGTTCTACGGTGTGCAGTTCCATCCGGAAGTGACCCACACCAAGCAGGGTGCCCGCATCCTGTCGCGTTTCATTCTGGAAATATGCGCCTGTGATGCGCTATGGACACCGGCGCATATCGTTGAAGATGCCATCGCTACCGTGCGTGCTCAGGTGGGTGACGCCAAGGTACTGCTGGGTCTGTCCGGCGGTGTGGATTCCTCGGTAGTGGCTGCGCTGCTGCATCGAGCCATTGGTGATCAGCTGACCTGCGTCTTTGTCGATAATGGCCTGCTGCGCCTGCACGAAGGTGATCAGGTTATGGCCATGTTCGCCGAGAACATGGGCGTAAAAGTGATACGCGCTGATGCACAGGATAAATTTCTGTCGCGCCTGCTGGGCATTATCGATCCTGAAGCCAAGCGCAAAGTCATCGGTCGCACCTTTATCGAAGTGTTCGATGAGGAAGCTACCAAGCTGCAGGATGTCAGTTTCCTCGCCCAGGGCACCATCTACCCCGACGTGATCGAATCCGCTGGCACCAAGAACGGTAAAGCGCACGTAATTAAATCGCACCACAACGTTGGTGGTCTGCCGGAAGACATGGCTTTTGAGTTGGTTGAGCCGCTGCGTGAACTGTTCAAGGATGAAGTCCGCAAGATCGGTCTGGAGCTGGGTCTGCCCTACGACATGGTCTATCGTCATCCGTTCCCGGGTCCGGGCCTGGGTGTGCGTATCCTCGCGGAAGTACGTAAGGAATATGCCGACATCCTGCGTCGTGCGGATCACATCTTTATCGAAGAGCTGCGTAAGGCGGATCTGTACCACAAGACCAGCCAGGCGTTCGCGGTATTCCTGCCGATCAAGTCGGTTGGTGTGGTCGGTGATGCCCGTCGCTATGAATGGGTGATCGCCCTGCGCGCCGTGGAAACCATCGACTTCATGACGGCTCGCTGGGCGCATCTGCCCTACGACTTCCTGGAGAAGGTCTCCAACCGGATCATCAACGAAATCAGTGGTGTGTCGCGGGTAACCTACGATATTTCCAGCAAGCCGCCGGCAACGATTGAGTGGGAATGATTCTGCGTCTGGCACCATCAGGCACCTGATGGCATGAAATGCCCTGAAGCCCGCGTAATTGCGGGCTTTTTTTTGTTTGCCCGGCGAAGCCGGCAAACCCGTCCACCTGAAAGAAGGTGG